>CAXTCF010000167.1:0-8491 GCA_964242945.1 uncultured Rhizobiaceae bacterium
CCTCCGCCGGGCCTCGTGCCCTCCTGCGCCGAGGCCGGTGTTCTGGGCGCGCTGCCCGGCGTGATCGGCTCGCTGCAAGCCGTGGAAGTGCTGAAGCTGATCCTAGGGATCGGCGAGCCGCTGGTCGGCAGGCTGCTGCTCTACGACGCGCTGGCCGCCCGCTTCGACACGATCGCCTACAAGGCGCGGCGCAAGTGACCGGCGCGGTGGAGATAGGGCTTCTCCCCCCGGACTTTTCCGAGTGGGAGCGGTTGCTCGCGCTGATCCTGCGCGCTTTCGCCTGCATGGACGGCGTGATCGATCCGCCCTCTTCCGCCCATGCGTTGACCCCGGCAAAGCTGGAGCAGAAAGCAAGGGCGGAAACGGTCTTCCTGGCTTGGACGGGCGAAAAGCTTGCAGGCTGCCTCTTCGCCGACGCCAGAGCAGAACACCTTTATCTCGGCAAGCTTGCGGTGGAGCCGGGTCTGCAAGGCAGAGGCATCGGTCGGAGGTTGATCGAGACTGCGGCGGGGTTTGCGCATCAGCAGGGTTTCAGCGCGATCGAACTGCAAACCCGCGTCGAACTGACCGGCAACCAGCGGGCCTTCGCCAAGCTCGGTTTCGCGGAAACAGGCCGCACCGCGCATCCCGGCTTTTCCCGCCCGACTTCGATCACGATGCGGAGGCGCCTCGCATGAGCCTGACGCTTTCCGTGGCCGAGCAGGCGGTTGCGGGCGGTGCAAACGGGCCGGGCGCGGCGATGGCCATGCGCATCCTGGCGAAAAGTGCGAAGCTGCTCGGCGCGGCAAGGCTGATCCCGATCGCGTCGGCGCATATCGACGGCGCGCTCTACCACGGCGATTCCGGCACGCTGTTTGCGGAACGGCTGGTCGAGGGAGGCGCGCGTGTGGCGGTGCGCGCGACGCTGAACGTCGGCGCGCTCGATCTCACCGGCTGCTCCCAGGTGCGCTTGAGCCAGCCGCAGCGCGGCATGGCGCGGCGCATGATGGAGGCCTACAAACAACTCGGCTGCGAGACGAGTTGGACCTGCGCGCCCTACCAGGCCGGACACCGCCCGGCTCTCGGTACGGACGTCGCCTGGGGCGAGTCCAACGCGGTCGTGTTCTGCAACTCGGTTCTTGGCGCCCGCACCAACCGCTACGGCGATTTCCTGGACGTCGCCTGCGCGATCACCGCCCGCGCGCCGGACGTCGGCCTGCATCGGCCGGAAAACCGCCGCGCGAAAATCCTGTTCGACGTTTCCGGGCTGCCCGAAGGCTTTCTCCGCTCGGAGATCGCCTGGCCGGTTCTCGGCAGCCTGCTGGGACGGGAGGTCGGCGATGCAGTGGCGGTGGTTTCGGGCGTGGGAGTCAATCCGGGGGAGGATGCGCTGAAGGCGTTTGGCGCGGCTGCCGCGTCCACCGGCGCGGTCGGGCTGTTCCACATCGCAGGCGTCACGCCGGAAGCGCCGGACCTACCCACCGCGATGGGCAGCCAGGAGCCGGAAGCCGTCATCCGCGTCACACCGGAAATGGCGGCGGCGGCGCAGGCAAAACTTTCCACGGCGGAGGCACCCGCGCGCATCGATGCCGTGGCGATCGGCAGCCCGCACCTGTCGCTTGCCGAGTTCGGCGCGCTCGAAGCCTTGTTGGCCGGGCGCAAGCTAGCGGTGCCGCTTTATGCCTGCACCGGGCGGCACGTGGTCGCCGCGCTCGACCGGACGGGCAGACGCCAAGCGCTGGAGGCGCAGGGCGTCATAATCGTGGCGGACACCTGCGTCGTGGTCACGCCGATCCTGCGCGACCTGCCCGGCGGCGTGCTGATGACGAACTCCGGCAAGTTCGCGCACTACGCACCGGGCAACACCGGCTATGCCGTGCTCTACGGCTCTTTGCGCGACTGCACCGAGAGCGCGGTGGCGGGGCGCCCGGTCTTGGCCGACATCGCCGCATGAGTGACATCTTCCAGGCGGAAATGCTTGTTGCAGGCGAGCCGGGCAGCGGCGAGGCGCTGGTGCTTTCCGCGCCGATTTCGTTCTGGGGCGGGGTCGATCCGCGCACCGGCGCCGTCATCGACGTGCGCCACCCCGAATGCGGAAAAAACATCGCCGGCCGCGTGCTGTTCCTGCCCGGCACGATCGGTTCTTCGTCTGCGTCGGCCGTGCTGTTGGAGCTCGTGCATGCGGCCCAAGCGCCCGCTGCGCTGGTGCTGCATCAGCGGGATGCGATCCTGCTGCTCGGCTTGATCGTCGCGAAAGAGATGGGCTGGCGGGTGCCGACCGCGGTGCGGCTCGACGGGGCGTGCTTCAGCGGCTTCGCAGGTGCCCATGTCGAGGTGTCGCCGGGTGGCGCGGTGCGGCGCTTGGGAATCTGACTTTGCAACGGCGCCTCGGCGGCAGGCTGCACCGGTAAAAAAGGCCGGCATCGCGCCGGCCTTTTCGTCGAAACTGTTGCGAGAGCCCGTCAGGCGGCCTGGAGGTTGACGCCGCCTTCGGCAAGCTGCGTCAGCTTCTTGTCGGTGGCTTCCTCTTCCTTCAGCGTCTCGGCGAGCACGGCGGCGCAGTCGGCGCGGCCGAGTTCCTTGGCCCAGGCGATCATCGTCCCGTAGCGCGCGATCTCATAGTGCTCCACGGCCTGCGCCGCGGCGATCAGGGCTGCGTCCAGCACGCGCGGGTCGTCCACTTCGCCGGCTACCTCGTTGGCTTCCTTGATGATGCCGTCGATGGCCGGGCACTGCACGGTCTTGGCCTTGGCGCCGTGCATTGCGAACACCTGCTCCAGCCGCTTGATCTGGTTCTCGGTTTCCGAAAGGTGCTTCTCGAAGCCCGCCTTGAGGTCGGGGCTCGTCGCCTTCTTGATCATGTCCGGCAGCGCCTTCGTGATCTGCTTCTCGGCGTAATAGACGTCCTGAAGCTGGTGCACGAAGAGGTCGTCGAGCGTTTTGATGTCCTTGGAAAACAGCGCCATGGTGTTTGCCCTTTCCTGGTGTTTCCGAATGCTTGTTCTGGGTTGCGTTTCGCCGGCAGGCCGGTTCGGGGTGGCAACGCCGATTGGTGGCGGCGGTTCCGACGCAAGTTTCCGGAGCGGCGCGGTGTTGTGGCCGTTTCTGTTTCAGCACGCCCCCTTCCCCGGCATGAGACGGACATCGGCGCCTGCCAGAAATCCGCTGCGGCTGAATAGAGGATTCACCAATCATTCACCGCTTTCGCCCTAGGCTCGAACAAGCTTCGGGTGAGATCGAAGCGGCGTCGGGTGCAGGAGGGAGCGGGATCATGGATTTGCTGAAGCGCGTGGCGCACTGCGCGGTCGCCTTCCGCGAGTTCCTCGCGCCGAGCTACCACCCTGAGCGCCACTACATGCGCGGCCCCGGCCCGGCCTGCGCCCGCCGCAACGGGATGCCCTGTGCGCTGGAAGGCTGAAGGACGCACGGGGTCGGCTGCGGTCTTTAGATCCACATCAACGGATTCTAGAAAAGCGTGATCCGCTTCATCGCGGAAACCGAGAATGTCGGGTGAACACCTGAAAAAGGCAGCGATCACGCTGTTCGGCGAGCGCGGCTGGCAATCCGCGCTCGCTAGCCATCTTGAAATCGACCGCACTCAGGTCTGGCGTTACATCACGACGGGGCGCTTGCCAGGGCCGGTGAAGGCGGCGGTGCGCGCTTGGTTGCGGCATGGGATGCAGCCTGCTGGGGAGCGGTGAGGTTGCTGGACGGTGCGCACTCTCATGAGGTGAAATCTCAACACTCAAACTCTTGCAAACTCCAATCTTCTATCGCAGAAGTTGCAGTTGGGGAAAAGTGACGAGGCTGGATACAATGAACCAGAAGCTGCAAATGTGCATCGGAGGAGCGTTTCGGTCACTTGCAGCAATCGTGCTTACAATTAGCCTACTTGCCACGCCAATGACAGTAGCACAGGCGCGGTTCATCTCGCCCGATACGATGGACCCAACGGACCCGACTGTAGGCACCAATCGCTACAGCTACGCCGAGAACGATCCCATCAACAATAGTGATCCTAATGGCCATTCATGGCTGAGCGCGGCATGGAGCGCGGCCAAGGCTATAGGCAAAGCTGTGTTCGGAGGGGCAAGAAGGGATGCAGCAAAGGGCGCCGAGAGTGCAGTGGGAAGGGCTGCGGGCGAGAGCATGCCCAGCGTTGGCCAAGCAGCAAACAATGCTGCTGGTGCGCCTCGTAGGGCTGCCAACGAAGCTGAGGATGCGCTTACAACAGCCGACAAGAAGAAGGGCTCATACCGAGAACCAGAGAATCTTGCTGAAAGAATGCTTCAAAACGAAGCTCGTCAGAATCCAACAGCCGGTAAACCGCTTGCGGGTATGAATAGTGAAACGTCGCCTTTTCCGGCCTCAAAAGGTTGGCAGAAAATGGAAATGACTGAAACAACGCAAAACAATGCCGTTGCCGAAATACATTATCAATACAACCAATCAACTGGCCAAGTTGCTGATGTCAAGTCTATAAATAGGCAGAGCGACTTGAACAGAAATTTCTGGTCTAGCGCTTCTATGCACCTAAGTGTTTTGGGAGCCGCTATCGATACAATTATGAGAGAAACCTCTCTTAACCCATTTGATGCGTCGGAGGCTAACTAGTAATATGAGAATTAGAAATAAGAAGAATCGAATAGAACAAGAAGTTTACGCAATTGCCGTGTCTACAGGTGACAATTATAATTTTAAAGAACGCACTATGTTCTACGTTTCGACAGAAGGGATGTTTGGCCTCGGAGCTGAACAGTTGGATGAAGTAGAAATCATTGATAGTAATGTTGGGCCAGATTTTCATTTTGAGATAATGAGTTCGACGAAAGGATTTATGATAATATGGAATCATTTCTCTAATATCGAACAGCTTGCCCGCCTAATTGAACTCGATCCAAAAACAGTAGGCGACTTCGAAAAGGCTCGTGCCGCACGATCAATCTGAAATTGAGCTTCATCAATTTGCTCTGCGAAAATGTTCCTGCTAAATATTTATGAAGCCAATCGATGTCACCACGCCCCTTGGTAGATTCTTGCAGAGGATGGGCTGGGAACTATTACTTCGAATTGGGTTTGATGTCCTAAAATGAGGATTGAACCCGAGACACAAGGTAAAACACCACTGCTCCATCCCGAGCTTGCATTCCGGCCCTCATGTGGTTATATGGCCGCTAAGTTCTTGGTCGGTTTGACGAAGAGTGGGACCGCCCGGTCCCGCTCTTTTTTCATATCCGGCCTTTTGCCGGAAGCTGCATGGCTGCTAAGACTCTCGATACTGCCGATGACCGGCTGATCCGCGAAAGCGGGACGGAAGCCCGCGTGGCCGGAATCATCCTGGCCGTGCTGGCGCAGAATGGTTTCCGGCTGGTGCGGGTAAAACTGTCGGGCCAGAACGGGCTGACGCTTCAGATCATGGCGGAGCGGCCGGACGGCACGATGACGGTGGAGGACTGCGAAACGGTCAGCCGCGCGATCTCGCCCGTTCTGGACGAGAAGGACCCGATCGAGAAGGCGTATCACCTGGAAGTGTCCTCGCCGGGCATCGACCGGCCGCTGGTGCGCGTCAGTGATTTTTCCACCTGGGCGAACCATGTGGCCAAGGTGGAAACCTCGGCGCTGGTCGCCGGCAAGAAGAAGTTCCGCGGCCGCATCGTGGGGTCGGACGACAGCGGCGTGAAGGTCGAGCGCGACGTGCCGGCTTACGGCGAAGAGCCTGTCGTGACGCTGCCCTTCGAGAGCTTGAGCGACGCGCGGCTGGTGCTCACCGACGAACTGATCCGCGAGTCGCTCAACCGCGACAAGAAGGCCCGCGAGGCCGCCAAGCGCGGCGGAGACCAAGATTCCGAGAGCGGCGAAGAGCCGGAAGAGAACGAAGCAATTCAGGAATAGACGCGAGCCGGAAGCGGCTCGCGCGCTGGACAGGGTTCAGGGAGAAAAAAATGGCAGTCAGTGCAAACAGGCTTGAGCTTTTGCAGATCGCCGACGCGGTGGCGCGGGAAAAGTCGATCGACAAGAGCATCGTGATCGCCGCCATGGCGGACGCGATCCAGAAGGCCGCGCGCCAGCGCTATGGGCTGGAAACCAACATCCGCGCCGACATCAACCCGCAGACCGGCGAGATGAAGCTCCAGCGGCTGATGGAGGTGGTGGAAGATGTCGAAGACTTCGACAAGCAGATCGCGCTTGTCGATGCGCACCGCCGCAACCCCGACGCCGAAGTGGGCGACTTCATCGCCGAGCAGCTGCCGCCGATGGATTTCGGCCGCATCGCCGCGCAGTCGGCCAAGCAGGTGATCGTCCAGAAGGTGCGCGAGGCCGAGCGCGACCGGCAGTTCGACGAGTACAAGGACCGCATCGGCGAGATCGTCAACGGCACGGTCAAGCGCGTGGAATACGGCAACGTGATCGTGGATCTCGGCCGCGGCGAGGCGATCGTGCGACGCGACGAGCTGATCCCGCGCGAGAATTTCAAGTACGGCGACCGGGTGCGGGCCTATGTCTATGACGTGCGCCGCGAGCAGCGCGGGCCGCAGATTTTCTTGAGCCGCACGCACCCGCAGTTCATGGCGAAGCTGTTCACCATGGAAGTGCCGGAAATCTACGACGGCATCATCGAGATCAAGTCAGTGGCGCGCGACCCCGGATCGCGGGCCAAGATCGCGGTGATCAGCCGCGATAGCTCCATCGATCCCGTCGGCGCCTGCGTCGGCATGCGGGGATCGCGCGTGCAGGCCGTGGTGGGCGAGCTCGGCGGCGAGAAGATCGACATCATCCCGTGGTCGCCGTCCGCCGCCTCCTTCATCGTCAACGCGCTTCAGCCGGCGGAAGTGGCCAAGGTGGTGCTCGACGAGGATGCCGAGCGTATTGAAGTCGTGGTGCCGGATGACCAGCTAAGCCTCGCGATCGGGCGCCGCGGCCAGAACGTGCGGCTCGCCTCGCAGCTGACGGGCTGGGACATCGACATCCTCACCGAGGAGGAAGAAAGCTCGCGCCGCCAGAAGGAATTCGTCGAGCGCTCCAACCTGTTCATGGAAGCGCTCAACGTCGATGAGATGGTCGGCCAGGTTCTGGCCTCGGAAGGTTTTACTTCCGTCGAGGAAGTGGCTTACGTCGATGCCGACGACATCGCGGGCATCGATGGGTTCGACGAGGAAACCGCGGCCGAGATCCAGTCCCGCGCGCGCGAGTATCTGGAAACGATCGAGGCCGAGCAGGACGCCAAGCGCCGCGAACTCGGCGTGGAAGACGGCTTGCGCGAGATTCCCGGCATGACCACCGCCATGATGGTCACGCTGGGCGAGGACGGCGTGAAGACGGTCGAGGATTTTGCAGGCTATGCCGCCGACGATCTCGTCGGCTGGAAGGAACGCAAGGACGGCGAAACCAAGACTTTCCCTGGCGTCCTGGCAAGCTTCGACGTCAGCCGCCAGGACGCGGAGGCCATGGTGATGGCCGCGCGGCTGAAGGCTGGCTGGATCACGGAAGACGAGCTTGGCGGCGACGAGGAAGAGTCCGCCGAAGCGGCCGAATAAGAAAGGCGATGACCTGGGGTGCGCAGCAGCGAGGCAGACGAGGTGGAGCGCACCTGCATCGTCACAAGGCAGGCGGGTGAGCCTGACCGGCTGATCCGCTTCGTGGCAGGCCCGCACGGTGAAGTCGTGCCGGACCTGAAGCGGACGCTGCCTGGAAGGGGCTGCTGGGTTTCGGCAACCCGGGAACATGTGGAAAAGGCCGTGGCGAAGAAGCTCTTCGCGCGCGGATTGAAAAAGGAGGTGACGGCGCCGGCAGACCTTGGCGAACGGATCGACGGCATGCTGGCACGGCTTGCGCTGGGCAGTCTCGGTCTGGCGAAAAAGGCGGGCACGGTCGTGCTCGGAGCGGCGCAGGTGGAAAGCGCGGTACGGTCAGGCAAAGCGTTCCTGGTGCTTCATGCCAGGGAGGCGGCGGCTGACGGAGAGCGCAAGATTTCTCAAGCGAGACGGGCAGTTCTGGAATTGGGCGGTCCCCAAATCCCGGCCTGGAAACTTTTCGGCGAGGCCGAATTGGGTTTGGCGTTGGGCGGGACAAATGTGATACACGCGGCCGTGCTTGGGCAGACCCAGGGCAAGGCGGTGGAAAAGCGCCTGGAGGCGCTGCACCGGTACAGGGAAGGCTTTCTCGCGGACCGGCCGGGCAATCGGGCAAGTGGCGCGCCAGGCGCTGCCGCAAAGGATATGGAATGAGCGATACGAAATCAGGTGACGACAAGACCCTGAGCGTCAGCACCAAGAAGCCGCTGAGCTTGAAGCCGGCCGGTGTTACGCAGGGCACCGTGCGCCAGAACTTTTCCCACGGCCGCACCAAGCAGGTCGTGGTGGAAACCAAGAAGCGCAAGTTTACGGCACCCGGCGACAACCGTCCGGAACTCGGAATGAAGCCTGCGCAGCCGGCGGCTCAGCCCGCCCAGCCGGCGATGCCGTCGCGTCCAGCCGGGCAACCGGCGGCAGCGGCCCAGCCGACGGTCGTGGCG
>CAXTCF010000168.1:0-8319 GCA_964242945.1 uncultured Rhizobiaceae bacterium
GGTTGGGGGCGGGATGCAGGCTAGGCGGTGGGCGAGCGTCGGGCTGTTGCCCGGCCGAGGCCAACAACAAAGCCTGCGCCCGGCCCCGGCCGGCAGACTGCGTGCGATTAACCGTCCGATGCTCTAGGGTGGAGGACTGGCCGGCTGCCCCCAAAGCCGGGCTTGCCAGCTTGGAGGACACCAAGCCTGTCCGTGATCGTGGCGGGCGTCAAAGAAGACGCAAGTTTCTCCGAACGTCTTGAAGGCGAAAAAGGAAAACAGACAGACAGCCACGATGCCCAGCGATGCGGCCCCTCCGGTCAGACGCTGCGGGTCTTTCAGCCTCGCGCGCCACAGAAAGATTGATGTCGCAACAGGCAGCAGAACATAGGCGAGGCCGGAAAGTGCGGGAAACCACACGGGCGGCACCCAAGGAGACCACCGGTCAAAGAAAGGCCGAAGCCCGAACCACAGCCAGTTGCCCGCAAGATGGAGCACGCCGATCAGCCAAAAAACTTTCGCTGCTTTGGAAGCAGGAAAGCCGGGAAGCAGCGCAAGCGGCGTGACGAAGATGACCACTCCCACTAAGGCAAGGAAGATGGGGAACGGATAGTTAACCATCATTCGGCGGACCAGCGGTCGCCGAGTTTCCAAAGCACCTGGGCACCAGCGCCAACCGTCAAGGGGATTTCGGCATCATCTTGATCTGGGAAGGCTGCTCGCTCAAATCGGGCGCTGTCAACATCACCATGGCAGGCTGCCTTTTAGGCTTTCCGCCTTACCAATCGTTCGTCACTCGGAAAGTCATCTCCATGGCTTCTTACCGGCCCTCAGCCGTCGCTTCTTACCCCACAAACGCCCGCTCGACCACGAACTCGGCCGGGTGTGCGTTGGAGCCCTCGGTAAAACCTGCCCCTTCCAGCAGGCTCTTCACGTCCTTGAGCATGTGCATCGAGCCGCAGATCATCGCGCGGTCGTTTGCCGGATCGAAGGGCTCTATACGCAAATCGGCGAAGATCTTGCCGCTCTCGATCAGCGTCGTGATGCGCCCGGTGTGCGGGGAAGGCTCGCGCGTCGTCGTGCGATAGTAGGTCAGGCGCCCATCCGTCAGTTCGCCGATCAGGGGATCGTCCTTGGCTTGTGTCGCGAGTTCATCGCCATAGGCCAGTTCGGCATTGGTGCGGCAGGTGTTCGTCAGGATGACCTGCCCGAACTTCTCGAAGGTTTCGGGATCGCGGATCACCGCGGCGAAGGGCGCCATTCCCGTGCCGGTGGCGAACAGGAACAGCCGCTTGCCCGGAAGAAGCGCGTCCAGCACCAGCGTGCCCGTCGATTTTTGGCGCAGGAACACCACGTCGCCCGGCACGATCTTCTGGAGGCGCGCCGTCAGCGGGCCTTCCGGCACCTTGATCGAGAAGAACTCCAGTTCCTCGTCCCAGGCGGGGCTCGCCACCGAATAGGCGCGAAACACCGGCTTTTCCGTTCCTTCCGGCGGCAGGCCGATCATCACGAACTCGCCGGAGCGGAAGCGGAAAGACTGCGGCCGCGTGATGCGGAAGGAGAACAGGCGGTCGGTGTAGTGCTTGACGCTCACCACGCGCTCGGCATGCACGCCGGCCGGAACGATCAGATCAGGTTCGGGAAGCTTTTCGGCGAGGGCGGAAGAAGAACGCATCAAAAGGTTTTTTGCTTTGGCTTGACGAAGCGGGGAAAGCCGGAGTCCGGGCAAGAAACGCGCGGCCTCGCGGGAGTGCTGGTTAGACCAGATGGGATTGCAGGGTCAACGCCGCTTGGCGGAACGCTTTCCCAATCCCGGCAAGATGGAAAGGCCGGCATTTTCCTTTCGCTTTCTAGCGGAGCATGACGCGGGAAGCGGCGTCCTTTGCGGCAGCGCTTCACGTGAAACGGATGAAGCATCCACCACGCCGTCATCCGGCTTTCCCCAGCCGGCCGGCTCGCCTATATCGTGCATTCCCGAGGAGGCGGGCAGTTCATGACGGCAAGAACCAAAACCAGCCCTTTCCCCCTTGCGGCCAGCACGGAGACAAGCAACGTCACGGCCCTGCCCCGCATCGCAGCCAACGAGCCGGGACAGGTGCAGGAGCTGCCACGCAATCCAGGCACGGAACTGGACTTCGGCTTCCTCGAATCGCTGCGCGCGGTGAACCGCAGCGCCCTGGAGCGGCGCGTCGCCAGCCTGGCCAGGCGGCGCTCGATCAAGGGCGACAATCAGGCCGCCTGGCTTCTCCGGTCGCTGGCCTGCATGGACCTGACGACGCTCAACTCCAACGACACGCCGGAGCGCGTGCGCCGCCTTTGCGCCAAGGCGCTGCATCCGCTGCGGGAAGACCTGCGCGAGAGCCTGGGCCTGGGCCAGACGGAGATCAGGCCAGCGGCCGTGTGCGTCTATGGTCCCTTCGTCAAAACCGCGGCGGACGCGCTGAAAGGCAGCGGCCTCCACATCGCTGCCGTGTCCACCGCCTTCCCGCATGGCCTCGCGCCGCTCGAAACCCGGCTGCGCGAGATCGAGCTTTCCGTTGGGGACGGCGCCGACGAGATCGACGTGGTGATCCCGCGCGGCCTCGTCTATGGCGCGAAGTGGGAAGAACTCTACGACGAGATAAAGAAATTCCGCGCGGCCTGCGGCGCGGCGCACCTCAAGGTGATCCTCGGCACCGGCGACCTTTCCACCCTGCGCAACGTGATGCTTGCTTCCGCCGTAGCGATGATGGCCGGCGCCGATTTCATCAAGACCTCGACGGGCAAGGAAAGCGTCAACGCCACGCTGCCCGTGGGGCTGACCATGGTCCGCGCCATCCGAGCCTATTTCGAGCAGACCGGCTTTCTGATCGGCTTCAAGCCGGCCGGCGGCATCTCCACGGCCAAGGCCAGCCTCGACTGGCTGGTGCTGATGAAGGAAGAACTCGGCCGCCGCTGGCTGGAGCCCGACCTCTTCCGCTTCGGCGCCTCCAGCCTGCTCACCGACATCGAACGCCAGCTGGAGCACCACGTGAGCGGGCGCTACTCCGCAAATTATCGGCACGCGATGGCTTGAAATCCAACTGCACGCAATGAGCGAGAGTTCACCCCTCACTGTCCTGCCGGACATCTCTCCCACAAGGGGAGAGAGGGGCAGCTTCTGCCTTTCCGCTTTTCCCTTAACGCATGCGATTGGCGAAAGCCGCTCGGAAGTCCCCTCTCTCCCCTTGTGGGAGAGATGTCCGGCAGGACAGTGAGGGGTTTGCAGGCTTTGAAGACAAGCACCAGTGCCGCCGCACAAACCACCGGAACACGCCCATGAACGTCCTCGAACGCTTTTCCGCCATGGAATACGGGCCCGCGCCGGAGTCGCGCATCGAGGCGGATGCCTGGCTGACCAACAAGGATTTCGCCCGCTCGCTGTTCATCGACGGCGAATGGCGCGCTGCTGCCGGCGGCAAGACATTCCCCGTTGAGGAGCCCGCCACGGGCAAGCGGCTGGCCGAGGTTTCGGACGGCAGCGCGGACGACGTGGATGCCGCGGTTCAGGCCGCGCGCGCCGCCCTCCCCGGCTGGCGCAAAAAATCCGGGTTCGAGCGCGCCAAGGTGCTTTACGCGCTGGGCCGCATGATGCAGCGCAACGCCCGGCTCTTCGCCGTGCTGGAGTCGATCGACAACGGCAAGCCGATCCGTGAATCGCGCGACATCGACGTGCCCTTGGCCATCCGCCACTTCCTCCATCACGCCGGCTGGGCGCAGCGGCTCGCAAAAGAGTTTCCCGGCCGCGCGGGCGCCGGTGTCTGCGGCCAGATCATCCCCTGGAATTTTCCGCTGCTGATGCTCGCCTGGAAGGTTGCGCCGGCTCTTGCCGCGGGCTGCACGGTGGTGCTGAAACCCGCCGAGCAGACGCCGCTCACCGCCATCCTGTTCGCAGGCCTGTGCGAACGCGCCGGCGTGCCGAAGGGCGTGTTCAACCTCGTCACCGGCGGACCGGCAGCCGGGGTCGCCATCACCGGCCATCCCGACATCGACAAGATCGCTTTCACCGGCTCCTCCGAAGTGGGAAAACTGATCCGCGAGGCGACGGCCGGCTCTGGGAAAAAACTGTCGCTGGAACTCGGCGGCAAGTCGGCCTTCCTGGTGTTCGAGGATGCCGACCTGGATTCGGCCGTGGAAGGGCTGGTGGACGGCATCTGGTTCAACCAGGGCCAGGTCTGCTGCGCCGGCTCGCGGCTGCTCGTGCAGGAAAGCATTGCGGAAGCACTGCTGGCAAAGGTGCGCGCCCGGATGAGCACCCTTCGCCTTGGGAGCCCGCTCGACAAGAACACCGACATCGGCCCGCTGGTGGACCGCACCCAGCTTGAGCGCGTCAAACGGCTGGTCGCCGAGGGCGCGGAGCAGGGCGCGCAGATCTGGCAGCCCGCCTGCCCGCTGCCGGAAACCGGCACATACTTCGTCCCCACCCTCGCCGAAGTTTCGCCTTCCAACGTGCTCGCCCAGGAAGAAGTATTCGGCCCGGTCCTGGCGGTCATGACCTTCCGCAACACGGAGGAAGCGATCGAGCTTGCCAACAACACGCGCTATGGCTTGGCGGCTTCCGTCTGGAGCGAGAACCTGAACCTCGCGCTGCACGTCGCGCCGCAGCTGAAAGCCGGCGTCGTCTGGGTCAACGGCACCAACCTGTTCGACGCTGCCTGCGGCTTCGGCGGTTTTCGCGAGAGCGGTTTCGGGCGCGAAGGCGGGCGCGAAGGGCTGGAGGAGTATCTCAAGGACCCGCCGCTTCTCGGCCCCGAGATCGCCACCGGCGGCGCGCCTCCTCCGGCGCAAGAAGCCGAGGAAAGCTCCGGCATCGACCGCACCCCGAAACTATTCATCGGCGGCAAGCAGGTGCGCCCCGACGGCAACTACGCCTTTTCCGTTTACGACAGCCAAGGCAGGGTGGCGGGCGAAGCCGGGGCGGGCAATCGCAAGGATGTTCGCGACGCCGTTTCCGCCGCCCGCGCGGCGACCAAAAGCTGGGGCGAGGCGACCGGCTTCAACCGCGCCCAGGTGCTCTACTTCCTGGCGGAAAACCTTTCCGCCCGCGCGGCCGAGTTCGCGTCTCGTCTTGCAAGCTTCGGCACTGACGGTCACGCTGCAAATGCCGAGGTGGAGCAGTCGATTGAGCGCCTGTTCGCTTACGCGGCGATTGCCGACAAATACGAGGGCCGCGTCCACAATCCGCCGATGCGCGCGGTGACGCTGGCGCTGCACGAGCCGGTCGGCACGCTGGGCATCGTGCTGCCGGACGACGCGCCGCTCTTAAGCTTCGTGTCGCTCGCCGGCGCCGCGCTTTCCCAAGGCAATCCGGTGGTGGTCGTGCCCTCGCAAAAAACCGCCCTGGTGGCGACCGACCTCTACCAGGTGATCCAGACCTCCGACGTGCCGGCCGGCGCCGTCAACATCGTCACCGGCGTCGCCGCTGAACTCACCGGCGTGCTCGCCCGCCACGACGACCTCGACGCGCTCTGGGTCGTGGCCGACGGAAAAACCTGCGCGGATGCGGAGAAAGCCTCGGCGGGAAATCTGAAGCGGGTCTGGACGTCCGGCGGCAAAAGCCTTGACTGGACGGCGGATGGCCTCGAAGAGGCGTTCCTGCGCCGCTCGGTCGAGATCAAGAATGTCTGGGTCCCCTACGGCGACTGAGCCAATGAAACTGGGGAGGAAAGAATGAAACTGGTCCGCTACGGCGAAGCCGGCCTGGAGAAACCCGGCCTGATCGACGGCGAGGATCGCCTGCGCGACCTGTCCTCCCACATTGTCGATGTCGCGGGCGTGGCGCTCGACCCAGCCGCGCTCGCCGCGATGCAACGTATCGACATCGCGTCGCTCCCTTTCGTGGAAGGTGAGCCGCGGCTCGGCCCCTGCGTCGGCGGCACCGGGAAATTCATCTGCATCGGGCTCAACTATTCCGACCACGCGGCGGAAACCGGCGCCACCGTGCCGCCTGAGCCGATCATCTTCATGAAGGCGACATCCGCGATCGTCGGCCCGAACGACGACGTTCTGATCCCCCGCGGCTCCACGAAGCCCGATTGGGAAGTGGAGCTCGGCGTCGTCATCGGCAAGGCAGCAAAATATGTCACAGAAGCCGACGCGCTCAACTATGTCGCGGGCTACTGCGTGTCGCACGACGTCTCGGAGCGCGCCTTCCAGACCGAGCGGCAGGGACAGTGGACCAAGGGCAAAAGCTGCGACACGTTCGGCCCGATCGGCCCCTGGCTGGTGACGACCGACGAAGTTCCCGACCCGCAGAACCTGAAACTCTGGCTCAAGGTGAACAATGAGACCATGCAGGACGGCACGACGCAAACCATGGTCTATGGCGTAGCTTTCCTGGTTTCCTACCTCTCGCAGTTCATGAGCCTGCTGCCCGGCGACATCATCTCCACCGGCACCCCGCCCGGCGTCGGCATGGGCATGAAGCCCCAGCGCTGGCTCCAACCCGGCGACACCGTCGAACTCGGCATCGAAGGCTTGGGCAGCCAGAAGCAGGCCGTGAAGGCCGACGCCTGATCCTCTATTCCGGTCCAGCGCGGCAGCTTCTGCCGCCGCGCCGTAAGGCTGGCTGGTGGCTCAAAGCGTCCTGGCCACCGCCTCCAGCTGGTCGGCAGCTTTGCCCCAGCCCTCGTGGAAACCCATCTTTTCATGCTTCTCCTTGTCCTCGACCCGCCAGTGGCGGGCGCGGGCGGTATAGCGGGTCTTCCCGTCCTCAGCCGCCTCGAAGGTGATGATGCCGGTGAAGAACGGCTTTCCCGACGGCTCCCAAGCACCCGTGTAGGCGTCGGTGAAGACGATCTTCTCGTTCGGTACCACTTCCAGATAGATGCCCGTATTGGGAAACTCCTGGCCTTCCGGGCTGCGCATCACGATCAGGCTCGACCCGCCCGGCCGCACATCCAATTCGGCGCGCACCGTGCTCCAGGGTTTTGGCGTGAACCATTGCTTCAGCAGTTCCGGCTCGGTCCAGCAGCGGTAGAGCTTGTCGGGAGAGGCGTCGAGGATGCGCGTCAGCACCAGTTCGCGGTCGTTTGTCTCGGCTTGGGCAGTCATGGCGGTTCTCCTTGCAGTCACGAGGATGACGGGTGGGAGTGTCGTCAGCCGACAGGTCAACGACGCGGCGGAGCAATTTTTCGTCGGCCGCAAACACGTCGCCATTCCCGCCCTACGCCGTTCCGGCGACACGCAAGCCTCGTCATGGTAAGCGCAAGGCATGGCACAGAAGAAGGCGCACGAGGTCGATGGCTGGATCGCACGGCCCGATCCCAGGATCACGATCATCCTGCTTTACGGGCCGGATCGCGGGCTGGTCAGCGAACGGGCCAAGAGCCTGGCGGAGAAATCCGGCCTGCCCCTGGACGATCCCTTCTCGACCGTCAGGATGGACGGGTCGCAGTCCGACGGGGAGGCCGGCGACCGCCTGCTGACGGAAGCCCGGATGGTGCCGATGTTCTCCCCGCGCCGGCTCTTGTGGCTGCGCAACGCGGGCAACGCCAAGCCGCTGGCTGACGCCGTTGCCGAACTGGCTGCTTCGCCGCCGCCCGACGCGCTGCTGCTGATCGAAGCCGGCGATCTGAAAAAGGGCGCGCCCTTGCGCGCTTGCGTGGAGGCAAGCCCGCACGCCATGGCGCTGCCCTGCTACGCCGACGAGGAACGCGCGCTGGACGGGCTGATCGTTGCGGAAACGCAGCGCAGCGGCATCACGCTTTCGCCCGAAGCCAAAACATTCCTGCGCTCGCATCTCGGCGGCGACAGGCTGGCGTCGCGCGGCGAATTGGAAAAGCTGGCGCTGTATGTCGGGGGCAGGGGGGAGATCACGCTGGACGACGTTCGGGCGTTGGTGGGCGACGTGTCAGCCGTATCCGCCGACGACATGATCGACCACGTGCTGAGCGGCAACGGCACAGGCTTCAGCGGCCTTTTCGCCCGGCACGTCCGCAATGCCGGGGAAGTCCAGGCGCTCTTGAGCGGGGCGCTGCGCCAATTCCAAAGCCTGTATCTCCTGCGCGGCCGCATGGAAGCCTCGCGCCAGAGCGCCGGCACGGTGGTTGCCGGCATGCGCCCGCCGCCCTTCTTCTCGCGAAAACCGATCCTGGAAAAGGCGCTCGGCCGCTGGACGGCGGAAGGGTTTCAGTGGATTCTTTCGCAGCTACAGGACACCGTCCTGGAAGCCCGCCGCCGCCCCGACCTCGCCTTGGCCGTGACGGAACGCGCCCTCCTGCGCATCGCCTCCAGCGGGGATGCGCGGCCGGCCGGGTGAGTCGCAGACAAGCTGAACCGCGGCCCTCCTTGGCAGTTAGGGAATGGCAGCGCAGAAGCTAG
>CAXTCF010000169.1:0-8296 GCA_964242945.1 uncultured Rhizobiaceae bacterium
CTCCCAGCCCCCGGCCCCCCCACCCCCCCCCCCGCCTGCCCCGCCCCGCCGCCGGGGCGGCCGCCGACCTCATCCTTGCGCTGGCCGCCGAGCGCGGCGCCACGCTGATCGTCGCCACGCACGACCGCGCGCTGACCGCGCGGCTCGACCGCGTGCTGGCGCTGGAATCCGGCCGCGTGGCTGCAGACGATGCGCCGCGGCCGATCCAGGCAACGCCGCCGCTTGGGCCCGCTTTGTGCTCCGCCTGATCGCCGCCGACCTGAAGCGGCACTGGATAGCCGGGACCGCGGTCGTGCTGATCATCGCTTTGGCCACTGCGCTTGGCGTCGCCGTATCCTTGAGCGAGCGGGCGCTGCGCCTCGGCAGCGCGCGGGCGGCGGAAGCCTTCGACCTCGTGATAGGGGCGCCGGGCAGCGAAACGCAGCTGGTGCTCTCCGCCGTGTTCCTGCAGCCCGCCCCGCTGACGCTCATGCCGGGCGACGTGCTTCCCAAGCTTCTCCGCGACAACCGGGTCGCCTGGGCGGCTCCGGTCGGGTTCGGCGACTTCGAGGAGAATTTTCCGATCGTCGGCACGACGGATGTTCTGGTGACGGGCTTGGGCGGCGTCGCGGAAGGCCATAGCTTCGCGAAGCTGAACGAGGCGCTCGTCGGCGCCGGCGTGCCCAAAACGATCGGTGCGCGATTCCATCCCGCCCACGGCCGCGTGGACGCGGCGTCCGGCGTCCACAACGAAGTGACCTATACGGTGGTCGGCCGGATGAAGCCGACCGGAACGGCATGGGACCGCGCCGTCCTCGTGCCGATCGAGGCGGTCTGGCGCATCCATGGCCCCGCGCACGAAGCCGCAGCCTCGCCTTTGCTCAGCGCGGATCAGGAAACGCAGGACGGCGCGCATGATCTGGATGCACCGGTAAATCCCGGCGCGGTGCTCGAACCCAACGCACCCGGCCTGCCTGCGATCGTCGTGAAGCCGCGCACGATTGCCGATGCCTACAGGCTGCGGGGGGAATACCGCAACGAACACACCTTGGCAGTCTTCCCCGGCGAGGTGCTGACGCGGCTTTACGGCACGTTGGGCGATGCGCGCACCCTGCTTGCGGTCATCGCCGCCGGGGCGCAGGCGCTGGTGGCGGCGTCGATCCTGCTCGTCGTGGTGGTGCACGTGCTCCAGCGCCGGCGCCAGATCGGCGCGCTGCGGGCTTTCGGCGCGCCCCGCGCCGCCATATTCTGCATCGTCTGGCTGGAAAGCTTCCTGCTGGTGGGTGCGGGCGCCTGCGTCGGTCTAGGCATCGGCTTTCTGGCCGCGCGGACTACCGCGGGCGTTGTTTCGCGGGCGAGCGGCATCACGATGCGGGTAGGCTTCGCGCGCGAGGACTGGGTTTCGGTTGCCGTCTTCCTCGCCGCTGCCGGGCTGATGGCGCTCGTCCCCTCCGGCCTCGCCTACCGGCAGTCGCCGGCCCAGGCCCTGCGGGGCTGAACCCACAGCCCGCGTCACCTGCCTGTCACGGGACCTTCGCAGCCGCGTCACCGCACACGCCTAGAGCATCGGACCGAAAAGTGCGCAGCGGTTTTCGGCGAATCCGATGCCGTAGAGAAGCAGGACAGCTTGAGGGGTCGGCATGGGTTTGCTTCGCGGTTCCGTTTTCGCCTTTGCCATGGCGGCGGCAGCCGCCGCCTACGCCGAGCCCCGCACCCACGTCGATGAAATCCGCGAACGCCTCGGCGACGCCAACCGCTGGGGCGGCCATGTGATGGTCGTCGCGCATCGCGGCGGCGGGCTTGCCGGAGCGAAGCGGCTCTACCCCGAAAACTCGCTGGCCTCCGTCGGCGCTGCCATCAAAGCCGGGGCCGAGATCGTCGAGGTGGACATCCAGAAGTCGCGCGACGGCGAGTACGTCGTTTTCCACGATAGCTATCTCGACCGCACCTCGACCTGCCGCGGCCGGCTTGCCGAGCGCTTGGCTGCCGAACTGAAGACGTGCCGCTTGCGTGTGGAGGGCACAGGGGCTGCGACGGGCGAGACCGTGCCGACCCTTCGCGAGCTGCTCGGCTTCACGCGCGGAAAAATCCTCGTCAACATCGACAACAAGCTGGAGCCGGCGGAGCTTGTCGGGATCGTGGCGCTCGCGCGCGGCATGGGCATGGCCGGCCAGCTGATCATCAAGCAGAACCTCTGGAACGCCGAGCGCATCGCCGGAATGCGGCGGCTTCTTGCCGCGATCGGACCGGGCCCGATGTTCATGCCCATCGTCGCCGACGACGCGGTGCACGATCCCGGTTTCTTGAAGGAGGTCGCCGACGCCTTTTCGCCGGTGGCCGTCGAGCTGATCCACTGGCGCGGGGCGGCAGAGGCCCTCACGCCGGACGGGGGACCGCTGTTCAGCGGCAAGGCGCGGGCGATCGCCGAGGGCTCGAACTTCCGCCTTTGGGTCGATACCTACGCGGTGGTCAACAAGCAGCCAGGCTTTCTCGCCGGCGGACGCGGCGACGAGCTTGGGGTGAAGGCCGGCTCGCCGGCCGAAGCCTATGGTTTCTGGGCCGAACACGGAGCCACCGTCATCCAGACGGACGAGCCGGAGAAAGTCATCTCCTGGCTGGCGGCAGACGGCTATCGCCTGCCCTACGGCGAGCCGCCTGCGACTGAGGCGACGGCAACGGTCGGCCTGTTGCCTACCAATTAGAGCGGTTTTCAACAAACACCGATGGCGCGCTGGCGCGCTGGGGAAACCAGGCCGAAGGCGGGGCCGGTGACGGTGAGCTTCGCCGCGCCGTCGATCCACAGGCCTATGGTGCGCACGAGCGAGGGGCGCGCGGCGAGCAGCGTCGAAAACCCCTCCAGCGGCGCTTTCAAGGTGAACAGCAGATCGCGAAGGCGACAAGCAGCGCAAGCACGGCGGCACCAGGCGTTTCGGTGGAAAGGTCGCCGTCGTTGCGGAAGCGGGACACGGCTTGGCGCGAGCGGATCATAGGGATGCTGAACGCCGGCAAGCTTCGGTAGGGCTGCCTCCTTCTTTTCAAGACCTGCTTGGGCGTCACGGATGCGCGTATGGTGGAAGTGCGTGGTTGACGCAGGCAGGCGCACGGCGAAACTGGCTTTTGCCCATGGGGACAGGATCTGAACCACGCGGATGACCGAGCAGCAAACCGACATGCGCCAAAGGATGACGATCTGCGGGGATGTGAATCCTCCGGCATTCCTCCCGTGGATCAAACGGCACGCCGACAAGCTTGGACTCCCGCAGGAAGTGACGCATGCCGGTCCCGACCGCATCGAGATCGAGCTTTCCGGTCCTGCCGAATTGATCGACATGATGGAGATGGGCTGCTCCCTGGGGCCGATCGACGTCTGGGTGGAAACGATCGAACGCGCACCGATTGCACGCTGAACACACGCACAACACAGGATTGTTCTGCCCCAGCTGTTCATCTCTGCTCATTTCTTGGTCATTGTTGCCACTGCGAAAACATTGTGCAAAACCAGGGGCGAGGCCGGCTGCGCGACGCAGCTGGAATTTGTCTGTGCCGCCGCTCGAAGAGTGAAAGCATGCAGCCGCAAGAAACCGGCTCCTGGGTGCCGGTCGCCCTGTCGAAGGATTTGCCCCCCGGCGTCGCGATGCCCGTGCGTTTGGCACGCCGGGAGCTTGCTCTCTGGCGCAGCCAGGCGGGAAGGCTTGCGGCCTTCGCCGACCGCTGCCCGCATCGCGGCATGCGCTTGTCCCACGGCTTCGTGCGGGGCGAGGCCTTGTCCTGCATCTATCACGGCTGGCGCTACGGCGGCGCTGGCAACTGTCTTCGCATCCCTGCCCATCCCGGCCTCAAGCCGCCGGCGGCGATCCGCGTGGCGGCCTTTCCCGTGGAGGAAGCCGGCGGCGTGATCTGGGTCGCCGAAGGAGAACCCGCAGGCCCGTCTCCCTCGCTCGCGGGATATGTCCCGCTGCGTTCGCTGACGATCCAAGCCGGTCTTGCGGCGGTCCAAGCGGCGGCCGGCGGAAAAGCGGATGCCTGCGGCATCATTGCGCCGGCGGAGGACGGGCCGGCAGCGATCCGCCTGCTGGCGGCGGAACAAGGCGAAGGGCAGACCCTGGTCCATGTGCTCGTTGTGGAAGGCTGTGGTCCGGCTGTGCTCGTCGCCGCATCGCGAACCGCGGAAGCGCTGCGGCGGAAGGCCGAGACCATCGAGGAGCAGAGGATCGCGGCATGACGGCACAGGCGATGCTGAACGAGTGGTACCCCGTCGGACTGCTCAGCCAACTCGATGGAACCAGGCGCGAAACGGTTTTGATGGGCGAACCGATCACCGTTGCCCTGGACGCGGCGGGAAAGCCCCAAGCGACCGGCGGCAACCGCCGCGCGCTGCCGGCACTCGCCCGTTACGGCCATGTCTGGACGTCGCTCGGGCACCCGGAAAAAGACCTGTTCGCCATTCCCGAAGCCGGCCAACCCGGCCGCCGGCTTGTCGATGTCGGCGTGGTGCGCGTTCGCTGCTCGCCGCTGCGCGCCGTCGAGAATTTTTTGGACATCGCGCATTTTCCCTTCGTCCACACCGACATCCTGGGGTCCGAGCCGCACACGGAGGTGGAGAACTATCATGTCGAGATTCGCGAAGACGCGGACGAGGTCTGGGCGACGCAGGTAAAATTCTACCAGCCCCAGGCCGCGAAGTCGGCGGCGGGCGGCATCACCACGGAATACATGTACCGCGTGCCGGCGCCGACAGCTTGCGTCCTCTACAAGACGTGTCCCGCGCGGCCCGGCGAGTGGGACGTCATCACGCTGTTCGTCCAGCCCCTTGGCGAAAACCTCTGCGACGTCTGGCCGTGGATGGCGCTCTTTGACGACGTCACCTCGATAACGGACCTGATCCACTTCCAGCAGACGATCTTCCTCCAGGACCGCTCGATCCTGGAAAACCAGATCCCGCATTTGCTGCCGCTCGATCCCGGCATGGAGATCCCGACCCGCGCCGACCTGACCTCGGTCGCCTACCGGCGCTGGCTGAAGCGCCGCGGCTACACCTATGGGGCGCAGCTGGTGGCGCAATGAGGCTCTACGACTACGTGCTCTCGCCCAGCTGCTACAAGGTGCGCTTGGCTGCCGCGCTCCTCGGCGTGAGACTGGAGCTTCGCCCGGTGGACTTCCACCCTGGCGCCGAGCACCGCGGGCCGGAATTTCTGGCGCTCAACCCGGCGGGCTCGATCCCGATCCTGGAAGACGGCGACCTTCTGCTCACCGAATCCTCCGCGATGCTCGTCTATCTCGCGGCGCAAGCGGGACCGGAGTGGCTGGGCCGGGACACGCCGGAAAGGGCTGCGCGCACGGAGCAGTGGCTTTCCTTCGCGCACCGGCTGACCGCGTCGCTGGGCGGGGCGCGGCTGCACGAGATGCTGCTGAGATCCGGCGACATCGCAGCCCTCCAGGCAGCGGGCATCGCCGCCCTGCGCGAACTGGAAGCGGGGCTGGTGGAGCAGGGCTTACGCGGCATGCGCTTCCTGGCCTGCAACCGGCCGACGATCGCAGACATCGCCTGCTTTCCTTATGTCGCGCTCGCCCCCGACGGCGGCGTTTCGCTCGATCCCTATCCCGCGATCCGGCTCTGGATGCGGTCCTTGCGCGCGCTGGATGGGTTCATCGAGATGCCCGGCATCCACCGGCTGCACGAGTTGAAGCCGGAACCGCATCCCGAATTGGAGGATGCCTGAAATGGCAGGCCTTCTCCTGAAGAACTGCGCTGCGGTCATCGTGGACGATGGCGCGGGTCCAACCGTGCGCCGCAACGTCGATCTCCTGACGGACGGGCCGGCAATCGCGGCCATCGGCGAAAATCGTGCGCTCGGGGAGCCGCCGGCCGGAACCGAAATGCACGACGCCTCCGGCTGGTTCGTTTATCCCGGCCTGGTCAACACCCACCACCACTTCTTCCAGTGCTTCGTGCGCAACCGCGCCGACCTCGACTGGACGAAGCTTGCGGTGATCGAGTGGCTGGAGCGCATCTACCCCATCTTCGCGCGCCTGACCGAGGAATGCTTCTATCACGCTTCGGTCACGGCGATGGCCGAGCTGATCAAGCATGGCTGCACAACGGCTTTCGACCACCAGTACTGCTTTCCGCGGCCCGCCGGCAAACAGCTGATCGACCGCCAGTTCGAGGCCGCCGACATGCTTGGCTTGCGCTTCCATGCGGGGCGCGGCGGCAACACGCTGCCGAAGAGCGAAGGCTCGACCATTCCCGACGCCATGCTGGAAACCACGGACGAGTTCATCGCCGACTGCGCCCGGCTGATCGACGCCTACCACGACGCCTCGCCGTTCAGCATGCGGCAGGTCGTGGTTTCGCCCTGCCAGCCCGTCAACTGCTGGCGCGAAACTTTTACGGAGTCTGTGCGGCTCGCGCGCGACCGCGGCGTGTTCCTCCACACCCATGTCGGCGAGGGCGAAAGCCCCGTCATGGAAGCCCGGCACGGGCTGCGCACCG
This sequence comes from uncultured Rhizobiaceae bacterium, assembly GCA_964242945.1. GTDB lineage: Bacteria > Pseudomonadota > Alphaproteobacteria > Rhizobiales > Rhizobiaceae > Mesorhizobium_B. The sequence continues at coordinate 6,473 of CAXTCF010000169.1, forward strand.
TCGATTACCTCGAAGAACTCGGCTTTGCCGGGCCTGACACCTTCTACGCCCATGGCTGGGAACTGACCCACGGCGAACTGCGCAGGATGGCGGCGAGCGGCACCGGCGTGGCGCATTGCCCGGAGCCGGTCTATCTCGTCGGTGCGGAGATCACGGACATCCCGGCCATGTCGGCTCTAGGCCTGCGGGTGGGTCTGGGCTGCGACGGCGCGGCCTCCAACGACAACTCCAACCTCATGCACTGCATCCATTCCGCCTACATGCTGCAATGCCTGGCGGCCTCTGCGCGCGCCCACGCGGTCCCGCCGCCGGCCGATTTTCTCGGCTACGCCACGTCGGGCGGCGCGGCCCTGCTCGGCCGAAACGATATCGGCCGGCTGGCGCCCGGCATGGCGGCCGATCTGTTCGCGATCGACACGCGGCGCATGGACTATGTCGGCACCCGCCACGATCCCTTGAGCCTGCCGGCCAAGGTCGGGATCGGAATGCCGGCGGACATGACGATGATCAACGGCCGGATCGTCTGGCAAAAGGGCGAGTTCACCGGGCTCGATGAAGCAAAACTCTTCGCCGATGCCGAAGCCGCCCTCGCGTCAGTGGATTTCTGAACAACAAAGGGGAACTGGAATCATGGAAAACCTGAACCGCAGATCCTTGCTGAAGAGCGCGGCCTTTGCCGGCCTTGCCGGCGCGCTGGGCAGCCGCATGGCGCTTGCCGCCGACGAGCCGCTCGGCATCGCGCTCATCGTGCCCTCGCCCGTCGGCGACGTCGGCTGGGGCCACGCGCTGGCCGCCGGCCTCGACCCGGTGAAAGCTGCCTATGGCGACAAGGTGAAGGTCACGGTCATCGAGAACATCCCGGAAGGCCCGGACGCCGACCGCATCATGAACAAGGCGGTCGCGGACGGGAACAAGTTCCTGATCGCCGGCTCCTTCGGCTACCAGAACGGCGCGTTGCAGATCGCGCGGCGCAACCCGGACGTTTCCGTGCTGCACGCTTCCGGCTTCCAGGTGGCGCCGAACTTCTCGCCCTTCGCGGCGAAATACTTCCAGGGCACCTACCTGCTCGGCATGGCCGCCGCCGCGCTGACCAAGACCGGCAAGCTCGGCTCGACCTCGGCCTTCGCGATTCCCGAACTGATCACTTCGATCAACGCCTTTACGCTCGGCGCGCAGGCGGTGAAGCCGGACATCGAGGTGTCGGTCGTCTGGGTGAACTCCTGGTTCGATCCGGCCAAGGAGCAGGAGGCGGCGCGCGCGCTCATGGCGCAGGGCTGCGACGTGATCTTCTCCAACGCGCAGGACACGCCGTCCGTGATCTCCGCCTGCGAGGAAGCAGGCATCTACGCTTTCAACCTCAACTCCTCGATGAAGAAATACGCGGGAAAAACCTATCTCGGCTGCGTTTCGACGGACTGGTCGCCCTTCTTCAAGGAGTCGGTGGACGCGCATCTCGCCGGCACCTTCAAGGGCCGCAACGCCTTCCTGGGCGTGGCGGACAAGGTCGTCGAGGTTGTGGACTGGAACCCCGCCATTCCGGCTGACACGGTGGCGAAGATCAAGGAAGCCGAGGCGAAGATCGCCGACGGCAGCTTTTCTCCTTTCACCGGGCCGATCGCGAAAGCCGACGGCGGCGAGGGCGTTCCGGCCGGTACGATGCTGGAGGATGCGCAGATCGTGGCGATGGACTGGCACGTGAAGGGCGTGGCGACACCGCTGCCGAAGTGAGCGGAGTGTTCACACTTGACTTCATGAGACCCGCGCCACGCCCCCTCCACCGCCTTCGGCGGTTCCCCTCCCCCGTAAACGGGGAAGGATCAACGG
>CAXTCF010000170.1:0-8172 GCA_964242945.1 uncultured Rhizobiaceae bacterium
ACAACAGCCCTTGCCGCAGCACAGGCGATTCCTTCAAATCCCACCATGCTCTAGCAGCACATATAGCGGGCGAGGATGCGCGTTGCTCGCTGATCGCTGATCGCTGATCGCTGCAGTTGGCAACATCGATGATGGCTTCGGGGTCAAAGCTGAACGGCCAACAGCGAAACGCAGGTTTCACCTTGCTGCCGGGATCGGCTCTTCCGACGCAATCCTTTAGGCCGCCGCGTTCTTCGCTCTACCGCTTACGGCACCGCTTTCAGTCCGATTGCCTGTAGGTCGATGGGATCCGGTCCGGAAGCAAGGACGGTGCGGATGGTATTGTATGCGTCGATGTCAGCGCCAGTAGGCGTCGCAATCTCGCGTGGCCCGTCGCAGGTGAGGTCGGCTCCCAACCAGTTGCGGAAGCTCTGGCGGAACTCCAGGCTGAGCGTGTCCCTGCCGACGGCCTTGATCACCTTCACGGCAATGGCCGAGACGACCCGGCATTCCGCCCGCGTCAGGGACGGGGCGGTTGCTCCGGCGTGAGACGCCAAGCCGACCAATCCCGACAACCCGGCGGCTCCGCCACCGAGAGCGAGTCGATTGATTAGCTTTCGCATCGCCTTCTCCGCTTCGGTTGACCAGTTGTCCTGGCCTTGAACCAAATGGAAATGCAATTTGAATTGGCATATCAGCGCGACCTATGCGCAACATTATTGCTGCTAAGGTTGCAGATCACGGTTTTTATTGATAGATTGACAGGAGATTGTTCGTTAATGCCGTGTTTACGGGCGTCAATCGTCCTGTAAATACTGGGAATTGCAAGAAGAGTCGGCCCGCAACCTTAGCAGCAATTTTGTCGCGCCACGATGGAGCGGGAAGGCCCCACACCATGCCCGCCAGCCATGCCTCCGCCACCCTCGACGCCGCCGGCCTCTATACCCGCTCCGGGCTGCGCAAATACCTCAATACCGAAGAGCGCCGCCGCCTGCTGATCGCTGTGGAGAACTTGCCGGCCGATCAGGCGCTCTTTGCGTTGACGCTGGCATGGACCGGCGCCCGGGTCAGCGAGGTGCTGGCGCTCTGCCCGGCTGCATTCCAGATCCAGAGCGGCCTCGTCAGCCTGCGAACCCTCAAGCGCCGCGCGCACCGGATGCGCGAAGTGCCGATCCCACCAGAACTCGTAATGGCGCTTGACCGGCATTTTGCGCTTGAGGCGGCACAATGCGATGCCGAAAGTAGCCGACGACCACTCTGGCCATGGTGCCGTCAGACCGGCTGGCGCATCATCAAGCGCGTCATGGCGCAAGCCGGCATCCACGGCCGCTTGGCCTCACCGCGCGGCCTGCGACATGCCTTCGGCGTCGGCAGCGTTCAGGCTGGGGTTCCCCTCAACATCGTGCAGCGCTGGCTCGGCCATTCCCGGATCAGCACCACCGCGATCTATGCCGCGGCCTCCGGGCCGGAGGAATTGGCGCTCGCCACACGCTTCTGGCGTTTCGCATCGGGATGCGACACGCCGTCTGGATAAGCACTGGCGCTGTAGTTCATCGCCCAGCGACGTCGCTGGGCGATGTGGAACTTTAAGCTATCCCAGTCTGGCACGCCGGGCCTGCGGCTTTGGCTTCGTGTCCGATGCCGGCAGGTGGGGCTGCGGCTCTTCGGCCTTAGCGCGCGGGCGGCTCCAGACCAGCCTCGCTGGCCCGTCCTGATCATCGAACAGCGCGAGGCTGAGGGCTTGGCCGAGTGCAGGATCGTGGAGCAGCACCGAAACAAAGGTCTGGCCCTTGTCCGAGCGGCGGCGCCACGCCGCGCCGAACTCCACTAATCCTGTTGGATCGTCCTGGACGACCCGGTAATCGGGCTCGCGGTCATGCGATTTGCTGACCGGCCGAAGCTCCACACCGGCATGGTCGAACGTCAACGTCTTGATGCTGCCCGTGTAGATATCGTTCTTTTTGTCATAATGGAAGTTTCCGATGATCATTGTTGTCTCCCTAATTATTGTGGCTCCAGCACCAGCTGGACTGATCTTCGTAAATTAATTCCTGTCGCCTCATACACACAACAATCATCATTGTTTACAATCAAGAATGTTTGGGAAATAGCTGGAGCATCACCGCCGGCTCATCACTGGGGGGCAGACAACCAAAACATGAAGCAGACAGCGTGGCGAATGATATTGCATCTGACTTGCGGTTGCTAACTTACCAAGGATTAGTCTTCGTGGCCGTCTTCAGGCGACTCCTTATCGCCCTGTAGGCTTTCCTCTTCCTGTGCGGCGATCCATTTGCGCAGCACCGAGGGCCGGGCACAGCGCACCGAACCGAGCTTGAAGGTCGGCAGCCGGGAGGTCGCGGTAAGATGGTAGACCTTGCGGCGATACTCTGGTGACCCGTACAGGAAGTCGGCGATCGCGCCGGCTCCGAGCAGGAGATCGTCGGCCAGTCTGTCGCCGTTCCCGGCGGATGTCGATTTGTCGGTCATCGTGCCTTCTCCTCTTTCAAACCAGCAGTCTGGCAAGCTGGAAAACCGTTTGCTCCGAAACCCGGCGATACTGCTCAAGGTCGCCAGAGGGCCGGCCCGCCCGGGGTGGGAGCTCCATGGCGTCAACCGTCTCTAATGAGGGACGGGCCTTCGCCGCATCGCCCTGCAGCGCCACCGGCGCATAGCGCAGAGTGAACACGCGGCCGCTGGCGAGCCCTGCGATGCGGATCTCGCCAAGCGTGCCGGGCGTCAGCGCCGAGATGTCGATCACAGGCGTGAGGCTTGGCGTGCTCGCCACCGGCACGGCCGCGGCTTCCAGAGAGCCGCTGGCGGCGGCCGCGAACAGCGCCTCGATCCCCTCCATGACGCTGTGCCCGGCAGAAAGCCCGGCCAGTTCGGCGATCGGGGCCGGCCCGAAGCCGCCCTCGCTGGAAAGATGTGGCACTGGCTGCGTGTCGCGATAGCGGCGCACCGATGCGACCGCGTCCTTGACCTGCGCGCTGGCGAGCACCGCCGTCAGCAGGTGAGCGGCATCGCGGAATGTCACCTGGGCCGCAGCATGGCCTCGTCCGTGCTTGGAGCGCAACCCTGCGATGACGAGGTTGCGGTCGATGTTCACGACCGTGGAGCGCGGCAGGCTGAGGACATCGGCCATTGCATCCACGAACTCACCCGGACTGGCCACGCTGGCGATCTCCGAACCGGTGACAATCATTCGTAATTAAAACGAATGTATTTTGCGCACAAGCCACATTCGTATAAAATGTGGATGAAAGAATGACATGTACGGGTTTGACCGCTGCGCCTTTCCGGATCGAAAAATGGGATTTTGCAATGGCGACCGAGATCACATCCAGATCGAGGCGTCCCGGGCAGAGCCGGCAGTCGCCGGCTGCGTGACCTGTCGCATCGTGTTGAAGACAATGGCCATTACCCGCACTTCCCGACCAACGGCTGGCGCTCGCAGTGGAGCGCCAAAACTAGGCGCGCCCCGTGCAGACCAAACGTGCCATTGATGATCGCGATCCTCAAAAGCAACGCGATCGCAAGGCACTGGAACCGGCAGCCAAAGAATTTCGCAAGAGCATTGAGAGCGACAATCTCTCCGACCTTTTTGACGACGCTTGGTTCTCTGACCCTCAGGTGGGGTTCACGCCGGGCTCTGAGTTTGGTATCAAGGCCGAGTATCAGGCTATTGCAGAGGACAAGTTCTTCGCAAACAACGGCAATGCTGAGTTGGCGAAAAACGCCGCTATGGCCGAAATGAAGCGGCTTTACGGCGTAACGCGCATCGCCGGAAAGGCGGTCGTCATGAAACATCCGCCTGAAAGCTATTGGCCGCAGAACATCCCCGCCGACTTCATCGGCTCCATCTTCGTGGGCGATCCGTTCCAATATGCACATGTGCAGCTTGAAAAAGACGTAGCTGAACACGACCCGAATTATCTACCCGGCTCAATTGCACTCGTGACCACGCCTGAAACCGATCAGATGGTGAAGCGCCGCGAAATGCCTGGCTACTCCGTGATGTGGCAGGACAAGAATGGTAATTATCAGACGCTGGCCGGTCAGCTTTGGAAGCCAGATACGACACAGGTGGATAAGTTCAACGCCGCTCGTGAGCAGCGCCGAAAGCAAGAGAGGGAAAGCAGCGCGCGGCAGACAGATGATTTTGTCCGCTCCGACCCAAGCCTTGACATTGATGGGCCTGCACTGCTTCCGCAACCCACGAAACCGGCGACCGTCATGAAGGTGACGCCGAGCGCGACCACGATCCCGTCGCCATCAAAGGTGGATGAAGGGACGGGTGAGAGCCTAGACACCACGCCGACGCCTTGGGGGGCGATGTAATGCCGTTCTTCGAACCGGCAAAGCGGCTGACGCAGTTTCAAAATCTGCCGCTCCAGCCTGAAGATGCCCCAGATGATCCATCGCTTATGGAAACGTTCGGCGCGGCGTTCAGAACGCAGAACGTCATCGGTTCCGCCATAATGATGCAGGGAATACCCGACCCCTCCGTTGCGGAGGACGGGTTCAATGCCATCGACTACATAAAAGACGATCCCAGATACGGGCCGTATGTCGAAGACTTTGCGGGCATCCTCAACCGCAGATCTGCGGACGCCATGAAGGCGAAGATTGATCAGGAAGAGCGCGACAACCGCACCATCGACGCCGCTGGATTTTTAGGAACAATCGCATCGGGAGTGGCTGGCATTGTGGATTTGCCAACGCTGATCCCGGTCGGTGGCACTCTTGCAAACGGTATCCGTGGCGGGCTCTCTGGCGCGGTGCGACTCGGCATTGGCGCGGGCCTAGACGCGGGCATCTCAGAAATCGGCTTGCAAGCAACGCAGGCAACGCGGACGGGAACGGAAAGCGCACTGAACATAGGTGGTTCTGTTGTGCTTGGTGGCGCTCTGGGCGGGCTGATAGGCAAGTATCTATCGCGTGAAGAAGCCTCAGCTCTTTCGAAGAAGATTGAGGGCCAAGAGGCCGAATTTGAGCAGTTCGACCGGGCTTTCGTTGGCACCCCGCAATCCGCTGGCGCGGCCGCGCGTGGAGCCGGTCCGCTGACGCTGAAGGACGAGCAGATCATCTCCCGTCTGCCGCTGGTCAACCGGCAAGACCCGCTCATCCGCCTTCAGCTTTCCGAACTGAACGCGGGTCGGGAGACGGTACGCCGGATGGCCGAGACTCCCTTGGAATATGCAGAAAATGCCAGTGGGATCGCTACGGAACGCGGCGGGGCGGTGGAAACCCGTATCAAGATGTGGAACGCGCCGCTGTCAGACGGCCTTCAGCAAATCGACACGCTTTTCGCGCGCTACTTCCACAACACGCCTGAGCCGTCCACGATCCAGCGCGTGCTTTCTCCGGCTCGTTCCGAGTTCGACCGTTTGCGCGGCCGCACGGACAAACTCACCTTCAGGCAGTTCAAGGAGGAAGTCGGACGAGCTGCCTACATGAATGAGCAGCACTCAATCCCAGAGGTGGCGGAAGCGGCGCGTGTATATCGCTCGCTAGACGAGAGGATGAAGCGCGCTGCCATTGAAGCAGGCTTGTTCCCAGAGGACGTGAAGGTGGCGGGCGATGTGAGCCACCGCTTCCGCATGTATAACCGGCAGCGCATCATCGCCAAGCGGGACGAGTTTGCGCGCATCCTCAACGACCATTTCATTCAGAAGCGAGATAACGCAGCCTCACAGGCTGATTTGCTACGCCGATCCGACCCCTTGGACGAAAAGGCCGCATCTGCTCTGGACGAGTATGGAAGACTTTCCAATGCGGAAGTGAAGGATGCCGTCAACGAAACGATCAACACCATTCTCGGCCAAGCCGAAGGCCGAATGCCCTATGACATCGCAGCTGGTCCCCGCGGGGCCCTGAAGGATCGCGTCCTTAAAATTGAGACGGCCAAGATCCACGATTTTGTTGTCAACGATATCGAGGAGGTTATGCGGGCACAGTTCCGCACGATGGCCGCAGACGTGGAACTTGCCAAAAAATTCGGCTCCGTTGATCTCAAGGAGCAAATCCGCAAGATCAACGATGAGGCCGATGCACGTATAGATGCCGCGAAGGATGAAGCGGACCGCAGGCGTCTGGACGCGCAACGCAAACGAGACATTCGAGACGTAGAAGGCATCCGCGACCGTCTGCGGGGAACCTACGCTCTACCCGACAACCCGGATGGCATCGTGCTCCGCGCTGCTCGCGTGATGCGCAACATCAATTATCTGCGCCTGCTCGGCGGAATGACTATTTCGGCCCTGCCTGACATGGGCAGCGTGGTCATCAAGCACGGTATGGCTTCCACTTTCCGCGACGGGTTTCTCCCGCTTATCCGCAATCTCAAAGCAGTTCGGCTTGCGGCAAACGAAGTCAAGGCGGCTGGTACCGCGCTGGATATGGTACTGGACAGCCGGGTGATGGCGATGGCTGACATCATGGACGCCTATGGCCACCACTCGAAGTTTGAGCGAGGCTTAGCGGCGGCAAGTTCCCGCTTCGGCATCGTCTCGTTGATGGCGCCTTGGAATGCCTCCCTGAAGCAATTCGCTGGCATCGTCACCATGACGAACCTGTTGCGCTCTGCGGACAAACTTGCAAAGGGCAAAGCGAATTCTGCCGAAATTCGCAAACTAGCCGCCGCCGGGATAGATGAGGATTTGGCGCAGCGCATCACGTCGGAGTTCGCAACGCATGGTGAAGTGACTGATGGCGTATATCTGGCGAAGGCTGCCAACTGGACAGATCAGGAAGCACAGGAAGCTTTTCGCGCCGCCATCGTGCGCGATGTGGACCGCATTATAGTCACGCCTGGCCAGGACAAGCCGCTCTGGATGTCCACGGAACTCGGCAAGACGTTGGGGCAGTTCAAGTCCTTCGGTATTTCTTCCATGCAGAAGATCGTGCTCTCTGGGCTTCAGCAACGGGACGCGGCAACGCTGAACGGTGTCATGCTCATGATGAGCTTGGGGGCTGTAGTTTACGCCTTGAAGCAGAGCGGAGCCGAGCAGCCAACATCGGACAGCGCGGCGGTGTGGAGCGTTGAGGCTTTGGACAAGTCCGGCCTGACGGGCTGGCTCATGGATGCCAACAACATTTCCGAGAAGCTGACGCGGGGTAGGGTCGGTATGTCAGCGTTCACAGGCAAGCCCATCTCGCGGTATGCCAGTCGCAACGCTTCTGGCGCGTTCTTCGGGCCAACGCCGGACGCGATTGACGATATCTTCCAAATCAGCAGCTCGGTCTTTGCGGGCGACACATCAATGTCTGATTTGCGGAAGGCGCGGAAGTTCGTGCCAGGGCAGAACCTGTTCTACCTTCGGGGGCTGTTTGATCAGGTTGAGAAGGCTACTGGCTCGGCTATGGGATTGCCGGAAAAGAAATCCAAGTAGGCGAACGTCAACCGCTTCGGGATTTGACGATCACCGAGGCTGCAAGGCGGCTTCCTTCTTCGATCAAAGTTCTGCGCATCTCGATCGCGGCGCCCGGACCTCTGCGTTCGTTGACCTGATTTGTGACGGCAAGGCGATATCCGGCGCATCGCGGTTCAACCGCAATGCCCAGGGATAATGGGTCTCCGCGCTGCTTCGACGCTTGGTATGCCTTTGCAGTAATGCAGCGTAAATAGGTGTCCAGAAGGGCTTCGTCGTAAGATGGGGATGGAGCTGGCGCGCTCACGCATCCGCTAAGTGCTAGCGTCAGTCCAGCAATCACAACTCTCATATTCCGCCCTCCGCGCGAGCACTGAACCCCAAAACCCGTCCACCTTCAAGCCCTGCTCGTGCGGGGCTTTTTGCATGAGGCCTGCATGGCTGGATCCTCCTCCATCACCTTCCATCGCTCGGAAGACGCGATGTGCAACATGCTGTTCCAGGCAAGGCAAGCGGCACGGACGATGCTTGCCGACCTGACCGCAGGCACTTTGCGTGTGTTGGTGAAACCCTATCCCTCACAGACGCCGAACCGCGACTATGCGGACACTGGCGATGCTGCCGTGCAAGCCGGTATCGCGGCGGAGGCGGCAACGCGTCTCTCCTCAGACAACGCCCTCAACGCTGCAATCGGTGTGGTTGCAGGGAAAGTTCTGCCCGCTGGCGGCAGCACGGGCCAAGTGCTGCTGAAAAAGTCCGCGACCAACTTCGACGCCGAGTGGAAATCCAAGGCGCTCGGCACGGGCGACATGCTCTCCTC
>CAXTCF010000171.1:0-8160 GCA_964242945.1 uncultured Rhizobiaceae bacterium
GGCTTGGGCTGGGCATGGTGGACGGGGTGGGCGATTGGGATCCGATCGCGCGGGCGCTGCTCGCCGACGATCCATCGGCCGTGGAACCGGGGCGCCCAAAAATGTTCCGGACCTTCGCCGACCAGACGCGGAGCGACCGCAAGGCGCTTGCCGCCTGCATCGCGGCCGCCCGCGCCCTGATTCCTGCCGAAAAGGTTGCCTCGATCCGCCAGCCGACGCTGATCGGCGTCGGCACGCGCGACGACCTTGCCGGTTCCCCCGACGCGCTCGCTGCGCTGATGCCGGACGCCAGAGCCTTCGCAATCGAAAGCCGCGACCACATGCTGGCCGTCGGCGACCGCAGCTGGAAAGCGGAGGTCGTGCGCTTCCTCGGGCAACATCCGCTTAACCCGGCATAGAGCATGGCTTTACGCCGTTCCGCTTGAATTGCCGATTGTTCATTCCATCTGAATGGCTGTTCAAGAAAATGCCGTTTCGGCAAAGGCGGCAATCCTGTAAACAGCGTTCCCGCCTCCGCTTCTGGTTTACGAGTCCGATGAGCTTGAGCCCGATCACCGCTGCCCGCAGCAGCCTCCCCTCCATCGATCCGATCTGGGATGCGGTGCGCTCGGAAGCTGCCGAGACCGTGGCGCGCGACCCGCTGCTGGCTGCGTTCCTGTATTCCACCGTCCTGAACCACGACACGCTCGAAGAGGCCGTGATGCACCGGCTTGCCGAGCGGCTGGCGCACCAGGATCTCGGCGCCGACCTGATCCGGCAGACCTTTGCTGCCATGCTGCGCGACCGCCCGGAGTGGCGGGACACGGTTCGCGTGGACATCCAGGCCTATTACGACCGCGACCCCGCCTGCGACCGTTTCGTGATGCCGGTGCTCTATTTCAAGGGCTTTCACGCCATCCAGACCCATCGCCTGGCCCACTGGCTCTGGCAGCAGAACCGGCGCGACTTCGCCTTCTACCTGCAAAGCCGCTCGTCCTCCGTGTTCCAGACCGACATCCATCCGGCTTCGCGGATCGGCAAGGGCATCTTTATCGACCACGCCACGGGCATCGTGATCGGCGAAACGGCGGTGGTGGAGGACAACGTCTCCATGCTGCACGGGGTAACGCTGGGCGGCACGGGCAAGAGCAGCGGCGACCGGCATCCGAAGATCCGCTACGGCGTGCTGATCGGGGCGGGGGCCAAGATCCTCGGCAACATCGAGGTCGGGCACTGCTCCAAGATCGCGGCCGGCTCGGTCGTGCTCCAGTCCGTGCCGAACAACAAGACGGTCGCCGGCGTGCCCGCCCGCATCGTCGGGGAGTCGGGCTGCGCCCAGCCGGCGCGCGCCATGGATCAGGCCCTGCCTTCGCAGGTCATGGACCACGTGATTTCGTTCGACATCTGACGCCTGCGCCCCATCTTCGGCTCACCGCGGCCTTAGCCTTCACGGCAATGCCGCGCCCATGCCAGAAGCCGCTCTTTCCCATGCGGCCGACCGAAGAGGTTTTCGTGAAACCGGACGAAATCAAGAAGCTCGACGCCTATTTCAAGAAGGCTTTCGGCAATCCGCGCCTGGCGGTGAAGGCCCGCCCGCGCAAGCAGGACTCCTGCGAAGTCTATCTCGGCGACGAGTTTCTGGGCCTCGTCTATAAGGACGAGGACGATGGAGACTACAATTTCTCCATGGCCATCCTCGCCGTGGACCTGGACTGAGAATAGGGGCCTCCATCACCCCGCGGTCTTCAGCAGCGAGTTCGCCTTCTGCCGGACCGCGGCCTCCAGCTGAGGCCAAACCGCCAGCAGTTCTTCCGGAAAACGATAGGTCAGGCTGAGGTCGTCGCCGATCTGGATGTCGCGCTCGCAAGGGGCGAGCGACGCGGAAGCATCCCCTCCGGCCAGGCAGCGCGCCACGAACGGTTCGTGGCCCTGCCCGTCAGCCACCGCAAGCTTCTCCCCAAGATAGCCCGACTTTGCCGTGAAGGCGTGAAAGCTGATGCCGGCCGGACCCTGGCTTGCTTCAGGTTCGACGAGAGCCTCGTAGATCGGCTGGAGCCGGCCGCTCATGTCGCGCGACATCATCTTCGGCTCGAAGGTGAGGAACAGGATGCGCTTCGCACCGTCCGCATTGTTGAAGTCGGCGCGGGCCGCCTCGCTGAACCCGTCCATGTCAGGCCAGCGCAAGTAGAGGTCCAGGCGCTGCGCGACGCCGTCGTGCCGGGCGCGGCCCTGCCGTATGGTATTGGCAGGCGCGGCGATCACGTTGTTGCCGATCACGACCTCGTAAAGGTGGGCGTCGTCGGTATAGCCGGCGAGTGCCACGGTATGGCCGATCAATCGGCCGCACAGGCTGATGCCGCCGGCCAGCAGCACCAGAACGCCCGCCGTCAGGACAAGTCGCATGGCAAAGCTCGCGCGTACGATCGAAACGTCCGGCGCATCGGAAGCCGACAGAACTGCCGCCACCTGTTTTCCTCCACACCGCCGATTGCCTGTTCCACCGTGGCACAGGCGAGCGCGGCACGCCGCTTGCTCCTGATCGGTCATCCATTTGGGATCGGCAGGGTAAAAGGACGGTAAAGATGGATCTGGTTCAACTCGCAGCGTTCGCTTTCCTGGCGGGCCTCACGGCCTGCGGCATCGCTGCCTCGCTTTGCGAACTGCTGGGACGGCAGCAGGTGCGCTTTGGCGAGCCCTTTGTTTCCAGTGAGCACCTTCAGCGCTCCGTCGCGGTGATGATCGCGGCCGGACCCTTCATGCTGGTCAACGACGCGGAGGCCGCATGGCGGAACGGCGGCATCTCGGCCTGCACCTTTGCCCTTTGCGGGGTAGCCGCGGTGGCTTGGCTCATTGCGGCGGGTCTGGTGGTGCTGGCGCTGGCATCCGCGGTCTTGGGGCCGAGCGGTTGAACCCGTCCGCCTTAAAAAAATGGCGCCGGCTCAGGGGCGGAGCCGGCTCCTCCGGTTGAAGGAACAGGGATCAGGGCTCGACCGGACAGAAGGGTTTACCGCACGCTGCCGACCGCCACAGTGCGGCCGTCTTCGATCGAAACCCAAGCCCCGCTGTTGCGATCGGACTGGCGCTTCAGGAAGGTGTAGTCCGTCTGGTTCCAGAGCAGGACCCTGGGTTCCAGGTTGTCCAGGATGAAATCGCCGCGATCGGTGCGGACCGTGAGAACGGCGTGGCCAGCGCCGTTCGGCTGGCGAACGACCGTGATCAGCAGATCGGTGGCGGCCATGCCGGCCCCCATCAGGCGCCGGCGCTTCTCCAGAACATAGTCTTCGCAATCGCCAGCCCCATGCGTCGGGTAGGACCAGACCTCCTCACGCCCCCACATCTCCATGTCCGTGCGAGGCGCGGTGGTGATGTTCACGAGGTTGTTCACGTCGATGAGCTGCGACCAGAGGGCAAGCGTAAGCTTCGCAGGCGCGGTGCGCGCGCTCCGGATGGAGCAGTCGGCCGGGTTCTGCTGGCAGAACTCGTAGTGGCCGATCGGCTGGGTGGCGCGGAAGCCGGTGGGCATCGTCGCGCCCGCCCATGCGTTGCCGGCCAGCCCAACCATGGCAAGGATCGTCCCCGCCGCCAGCCTTCCCCACTCTTTGCGTCCCATCGCCCTGTCTCCTGATGTGAGGAGATACTGGCACAGGCGGATTGCACTCACGCCAAAATGGGAAGTATAGTTTGAGTGTAATTTGAGATGAAAGGCTGTTTGGCTTTAACTATGATGCCTGAAATTGTTTTTACTTGGTTTGTTGCTTCAGTACAATTTCGCTGCAGGTAAGGATGAGGCGTTTACCATGTCGATGCATCCGGCGCCACAAGGGGCCCGGAGCGCAGAAATTTCGGGGGAAAAGCCGATCGCCGGGAAGACCGGACATTGCGCCGGATCATGACAAACGGCGGCGGCGTTCGCAGGATCGCTTATCGCACGGCGTGAAGCTCGGAAAGCAGGGGGCTTGGCCGCACGTCTGCCCTAGCAGCCTGCCGCATAAGCACGGGAGGCGCCGAGCCTATTTCAGACCGGTCTTGAAATCATGTCGAAACAGGAAAAAGCACGCGGGCCGTAAAGGGCTGCCGCGTGCCGGAACGATGGTGGGGTAAGAAAAAAGATCAGCGCGCGGGCGCGGCGGTGATCTTTTCCAGCATTTCTGGGCGCTGAACCACCGCGAACTCCACCGCCACGCCGTCGTCGAAGTGCCGCACCACACGGCCGCGCATCGTGCCCAGCACGACCTCGACGCCGAGCGCTGGCTTGACGTCCGCTTCAAGGGCGGCGCCGGAGAGCGACAGGTCGATGACGCGGCAGCGATACTGCCGCCCGTCGGTGAGCTGCAGCACGCTGTTCGGGTTGCGCGGCACGAAACGCTCGTGGCGCCGGTCTTCGGGCAGGTCCAGCTCGTGCTTGTTGGCGAGCCATGTCAGCTGCGCCGCCAGCTTGTCCTTCTTGCGCTCGGACGCGATGACGGTCATCGCGAAGCCGTCATCCAGGCGGCGCGTGACGATGCCCTCAACGCGGCCGACATGCTCAAGGTAGGCGATCACTCTCTCGCCGGGTTCGCCGATCCGCTGGCAGCGCAGCGCCACGCTGCCGGGCGACATATCCATCACCTGGCAGGGGTGCTCGGTCCTGTCTTCCAGCATGAAGCGGCCGTAGATCTTCACATGGACGCGCTGGAACGTCCGCCGTTCGGCCTGGGCTGGCGCGGCTTCGATCGCTGCTGACCGCATCTTTGCCTCGAACTCTGCTCTTGGTGAATCGCATGCTTGGCGTTCGAAGGGAGAGTAGCGAGGCGGCGGTTAATTTCGCGTAAGCCGGTGCACTCAAATGCTCGCGGAAAGCGCAACCTCAGTTATCCCTGCCGCCGCGGCCGCCGTCGAAGACTAAAAGGTGGCCGACGCGGCGGCCTTGCGGGGTCGTTGGCGCGGATGCGGGCGTGACGTCCCGCGCCTGCGGAGCAAGCGGCGGAACCGGCACGGAAGGCCGGTTGCCGAGAAACAGCGGCTCCCGGTCGGGATCGATCACGCGCACCGATTCGAGGCTGCTTTCGATCAGCGGATCGGCGCCGAGCCAGAACGGCTGCGTGGCCGGGCTGTTGATGCCGAGGCAGCGCAAGGAATTCTCGCCGCCGTCGAGCGGGAGAAGCAGAAGCTCGAACGGGCAGGAACGCCCTTTCTGGCTGATCCCCTGGTACTCCATGAGGACGACGCTGCCGCCGGTGAAGGTGTTGCGCACCATCTTTGCCACCAGCCGCTGGTCCCGCGCGCGCCAGAGCGAGGGAAAGGCCGTGCCCTTCAACTCGCGTCCGAAGGTGGAGCAGAGCCGCGTGCCGGCCAGCCGGAACACTTCCTCGCGAGAGCTCTGTTCCAGGATGAACGTGTCGGCCAGAAGCTTGCGGATGTCGGCCGGTTCGACCTCCGACCGCTTCGGAGCCACGCGGCCTTTGCGCAGGCGGTTCCAGTACCGGAACAGCTCGATGGAACCTGTCTCCTTCATGGCCGAAACCCTCCGGAAGCCCTTTGCCGATGTGCCATTTGCAGACAGGTCGTCTCCGTCCTGCTGCCGCTATGCAGGACTGAGCAGATTCGGTGCCAGATCGGGCGAGGGCTTTCGACAGGGCTCGGACGTTAAGGTTACCGGGTTGTTGCCGTTGCACCGGGATAGGGAGAGTGGCATTGTGCAGGCACTTCGGTGGGAGCGGCGCCCGGCGCGGTTTCCGGCACTTCCAGTCATGATTTTCTTGGGCGGGCTGAGGCTCGACCGGCCGTTTGGAGGAAACTTCAAACGGCTTTTTCTTTTCAATGCTTTTGTTGCGGCAAAACTGCGTCGAACGGCCTATCCCGTTGTAAGCGCGTTGTATTTCGATGCCGCCTGACCCAGATAGCTTGGCAGGCGAGGGGTGACAAAGGTTTCGGATGAGCGGAGAAGCGGAAAGCGGCGGAGGGGATTTGAACGCCGCGTCTCCATCCTACGGGGACCGGCGTCAACGCGCTCGCGAGCCCCTTTTCAATCTGCCGCGGGTCGTCACCACGCTCATCCTGCTGATGGCGGCCGTCCATCTGGTGCGGACGCAATTCCTTAATGCGGAGCAGGATTTTTCCGTTCTCGTCCACGCCGCGTTCATCCCGATCTTCTATTCCGGTGCCTTCAACTTCGATGTCTGGAGCTTCACCGCTCCCTTCACCTACACGCTGCTGCACGGCGACTGGCTGCATTTCGGGGTGAATGCGGTGTGGCTCGCCGCCTTCGGCTCGCCGCTCGCCAATCGTCTGGGCTGGCCGCGCTTTCTGGCCTTCTGGGCGGCGGCGGGCCTCGCGGCGGTGGCGCTGCACTTCGCGATCTATCCGTCCAGCGAAGCGCCGTTGATCGGCGCTTCCGGCGCCATCTCCGGTATGATGGGGGCTGCCGCCCGTTTCGGCTTCCGGACGGAACGTACGGAAAAAGGGGCCGTCTTCTCCGGACCGCCTTTGACGGTGCCGGAAAGCCTGCGCTCGCGCGGCGTGCTCGTCTTTCTCGTGATCTGGATGACCGTCAATGCGCTGACCGGCCTGGCGGGGGCCGTGCCCGGCGTTTCCGGGCAGATCGCCTGGGAGGCGCATGTCGGCGGTTTCGTCGCCGGCTTTCTTGGCATCGGATTGTTTCTGCGAGGAATTACCCGACGGGCTTGAAATGGCACAAAGCGGGGGGCACCATGACGTTGCGGAGGTTTCCGGGGCAACCCGATACTTTGCGGAATTAAGTGCTGGGAGGCGAGGAATGACCGTCAAATCGATTTTGGAAGGGAAGGGCCGGGATGTTCTGACGCTTCCGCCGGACGCTAAGCTGTCCGATGCCATCGGCCTGCTGGCCGAGCGGCGCATCGGCGCGCTGGTGGTCAGCGCCAGCGGCGGGATCGACGGCATCCTTTCCGAGCGCGACATCGTGCGCTGCCTTGCGTCCAAAGGCGCGGCGGCGCTCGATCAGCCTGTCAGCGCGGTGATGACGGCGAACGTCCAGACCTGCGACGAAGCCAGCACCGTGAACGAGGTCATGGAAGTCATGACGCGCGGACGCTTCCGCCACCTGCCCGTCCAGAAGAACGGCAAGCTGGACGGCATCGTGTCGATCGGCGACGTGGTGAAACGCCGGATCGAGGATGCCGAGCGGGAAGCCAACGAGATACGCGAGTATATCGCGACGGCCTGAGGCTTGCTCCGGCTGCGGCTATGCAATAGCGAAAGGCTTCTTTTTCCAGCCACGCTGACTAAGCCACATGCCTCTAGTAGATACCCGCACCCCCGACCCGAAACGGTTGATCCCCGGCGCTACCGGCGACTGGGAGGTTATCATCGGCATGGAGGTCCATGCCCAGGTCACGTCCGAGGCAAAACTGTTCTCCGGCGCGTCCACCGGCTTCGGCGCGGGGCCGAACGAGCATGTCAGCCTCGTGGACGCCGCGATGCCCGGCATGCTGCCGGTCATCAACGAGGAATGCGTGCGCCAGGCGATCCGCACGGGGCTGGGGCTGAAGGCTGAGATCAATCACCGCTCGGTCTTCGACCGCAAGAACTACTTCTACCCCGACCTCCCCCAGGGCTATCAGATCTCGCAGTACAAGCAGCCGATCGTCGGCGAGGGCACCGTCGCCGTGTCCGTCGGGCCGGACCGGGAAGGCAAGTTCGAAGAGATCGCCGTCGGCATCGAGCGCCTTCATTTGGAGCAGGATGCCGGCAAGTCGCTGCACGACCAGAACCCGACGCAGTCCTTCGTGGACCTGAACCGCTCCGGCGTGGCGCTGATGGAGATCGTGTCGAAGCCCGACATGCGCTCCTCCGACGAGGCCCGCGCTTTTCTCACCAAGCTGCGCACCATCATGCGCTATCTCGGCACATGCGACGGCAACATGGACGAAGGATCGCTCCGCGCCGACGTCAACGTGTCGGTGCGGCGTCCCGGCGGCGACTTCGGCACGCGCTGCGAGATCAAGAACGTCAACTCCATCCGCTTCGTCGGCCAGTCGATCGAGACGGAAGCGCGGCGGCAGATCGCCATCCTGGAAGACGGCGGCGCGATCGCGCAGGAAACGCGCCTCTTCGACCCCAGCAAGGGCGAGACCCGCTCCATGCGCACCAAGGAAGAAGCGCACGATTACCGCTACTTCCCCGACCCCGACCTGCTGCCGCTTGAATTCGATCAGGCTTACG
>CAXTCF010000172.1:0-8070 GCA_964242945.1 uncultured Rhizobiaceae bacterium
GTCGCTCCCCGCGCGGGAGCGTGGATCGAAACGGCGCATCACCGAGCGGCGACATGCGCCGCAAGGAGTCGCTTCACGCGCGAGAGCGTAGCTTGCATCGCCTTCCAGGAAGCGCCCGATGGGATGCCGGGAATTGGAATAAACGTTAATCGCTGCACGCTTTGGCGAACGGTGCCAAGTTGCGGAACCGTTCGCCTGCCACGTTCAGCAGATCAGCGGCAAATGCGCACTTTGCGGATGATGACGCGGTGATGGCGGTAGGTTTTCACCGTCCGCACGCGGCAGTGAGGGCGGCGGTGGTGCCGGCCATAATAATAGTTGTCGCGGAAATGCCGCCGGTGATGGCGGTAGCCGTCATAGCCGTTGTCGCGCACGGTGACGCCATTGTCTGAAAACGTGACCGATGCAGCCGAGGTCTCGGCCACCGGGGCGGCAATCGTGCAGAGCGCGATGGCGATCGCCAGAATGAAACGCTTCATGTTCCTCTCCAAACCCAAAAATCCCTTCAATCGACAGAATATCAAACGCCGCATCTGGTTCCTTACACTTCCAACCTTGGACTTCGCCTTTCGCCGCCTGGACTCCGCAACGCCCTTGTCCCCGTGGTCGCGGTGCTGCATCGGCGAAGACGCAAATCTGCGGGCCACGTAGAAGCTAATCGATTTAATTTTCTTCCGTCCCGGCTGGATTATCGCTGCGCCGCCCGCTATGAAGCGTGCGCTTTAACCCACCCGCACATCCGGCAACACACGTCCGCGAGGAGGAACACCATGGCCGTCAGGGTAGCCATCAACGGATTTGGCCGCATCGGCCGCAACATCGTCCGCGCCATCTACGAGTCCGGCCGCAAGGACATCGAAGTGGTAGCCGTCAACGACCTCGGCCCGGTCGAAACCAACGCCCACCTGCTGCGCTTTGACAGCGTGCACGGGAAATTCCCGCACGAGGTGAAGGTGGATGGCGACACCATCTCGATCGGCCATGCCGAAAAGTTCCGCGTCACCGCGATCAAGGATCCCGCCCAGCTGCCCTGGCGCGACTTGGGGATCGACATCGCGCTGGAGTGCACCGGCATCTTCACCGCGCGCGACAAGGCCGCAGCCCACCTGATGGCCGGCGCCAAGCGCGTGATCGTTTCCGCCCCGTCCGACGGCGCAGACCTTACCGTGGTCTATGGCGTCAACGACTCCAAGCTGACCAGCGAACACACCGTCATCTCCAACGCTTCCTGCACCACGAACTGCCTCGTGCCGGTCGCCAAGGTGCTGCACGACGCGATCGGCATCGACAAGGGGATGATGACCACCATCCATTCCTACACCAACGACCAGCCGACGCTGGACCAGATGCACAAGGACCTCTACCGCGCCCGCGCGGCGGCACTTTCCATGATCCCGACCTCCACGGGCGCGGCCAAGGCGGTCGGCCTCGTGCTGCCCGAACTGAAAGGCAGGCTGGACGGCTTCTCCATGCGCGTGCCGACGCCCAACGTGTCGGTGGTGGACCTGAAGTTCCTGGCCAAGCGCACGACCACCAAGGAAGAAGTCAACGAGGCCATCAAGGCGGCGGCCGACGGTCCGATGAAGGGCATCCTCGGCTACACCACGCATCCCAACGTGTCGTCCGACTTCAACCACGATCCTCATTCCTCGATCTTCCACATGGACCAGACCAAGGTCATGGACGGCAATTTCGTGTCGGTTCTGTCCTGGTACGACAACGAGTGGGGCTTTTCCAACCGCATGTGCGACACCGCGGTCGCCTTCGCCAAGACCATCTAAAAAGCGGAAGAGCCGGCGGCGCAACGCATGTTCCGCCCGCTGGAAACGACCCGCACCGTCCGCTGGAAGCCTCTCGACGGGGAAGGGCTCGAACACCTGGTGATCGAACCCTTCCCCGACCGCATCGAAGCCCGCTCGGTGGTGATCGGCGAGCGCGGCGGCCTGCCCTACGGCGCACGCTGCCGCCTGGTCTGCGATCCCGATTGGCGCGTGCGCGAGTACGGCATCGACACCGCGGACGGCCGCGGCTCGGCGCTGTTCTCGCCGTCCCCCGGCCGCTGGATCGACGCGGCCGGCGAGGCGCTGTCCGCCTTCGACGGCTGCATCGACATCGATCTGGCCGGCTCGCCCTTCACCAACACGCTGCCGACCAGCCGCCTGAACCTTTCTCCGGAAAGCGGCACGGCCGAACTGGAAATGCTCTACATCCCCTTCGACACGTTCGCGCCGCAGCGCGACGGACAGCGCTACACCTGCCTGAAAGAAAACCGGCTTTACCGATACGAGGCTGCCGACCGCAGTTTCGCGGCGACCGTCCGCGTGGACGAGGATGGGCTCGTGACGAACTACCCGCCTTTGTTCACGCGGGCGCGCTAGGGTTCATCACGCAGTCGTGGTTGGGATTGGTGCGCCGCCGTCCCACCTAGTTGCAACCGTTTCATAGTCTCCCCGGCCCGCCGCACGTCCGCGGCGCGCCGGCCCTTCCTACCGCAGGTACAACGAACTCAGGCGGAACAGTGTCTGCTGCGTCGCCCAAGCGCTGAACCTTGCACCATTCGCGCTCCTGGCGGGTCGGCCTCAGCGTACTCCATAGGTTGCTGAAAAGCCCGCTGGCGCAGTCGCATGCGCGGTGGGCATGAAAGGCTGTTTCCTTGCTTGGCTCGATCACCGCGCGGACCGGCCTGTCGGCGCCGTGCCCCCCGCGGCCCCCCCGGAGGCGGCCGAGAAAAAGCCGGCCGCCTTCCGGCGGCCGGTTCCGCTGGCATTCTTCGCGGGCACGCGCGCGAACAACTTCACTTTGTTGCGCCTCGTCCTGGCTTGGCTGGTGATGTTCGGCCACAGCTGGCAGATCGTCGCTTCCAACGGGCGCGACCCGCTTACGAGCCTGCTGCCGGACAGCCGCGGGATCGGCGCGGTCGCCGTCAACGGGTTTTTCCTGGTTTCGGGCTTCCTGGTGACTGGCAGCGCCGGCCGGCACGGCGTCGTCGATTTCCTGGCGGCGCGCTTTCTGCGCATCGTTCCCGGCCTGCTCGCCTGCCTCCTCCTTTCGGTTTTCGTGATTGGACCGCTCGTAACCTCCGAGCCGCTGGACGCCTACTTCCGCAGCGGCGTCACCTGGAGCTATCTAGCCAACCTGAAACTGTGGCCCGAACTCGCCTGGCATCTTCCCGGCGTCTTCGAAGACCATCCGAGCACGATCGTGAACAGCCCCTTGTGGACCCTTCCGCTGGAAGTGTCCTGCTACCTCTGGCTGGCGGCGATCGGTTTCCTGGGAGGGCTGAACAGCCGGCTGCGGGCCAACCTGACCATTCTGGCGCTCTTCTTTCTCGGCTATCGGTTCTTTGACGCCCTGCCGCTGTTTGCCGGTCACCCCGGCTGGGACAGGCGGGCCGCCTACTTCCTGCTCGGCATGCTTGCTTGGGTCAACCGGCCGTATATCCCCATGCATCCCATGCTGGCCGGCCTTGCGCTGCTCGGCGCCGCTTCCGCCGTCGCGCTGCCGGTCCCGCGCTTGAGCTTCGACCTCATCTTCGCAGTGTGCCTCCCCTACCTCATCTTCTACGCCGCCTATTGTTTGAAGCATGTGGATCTCGACAGCGGCGTGGGCGATCTTTCCTACGGGCTTTACATCTACGCCTTCCCGGTTCAGCAGATGGTGTTCTGGCCTGGGCAGTCGCCGTGGACCAACCTTGTGCTGGCGACTGCCGCGGCGTCGGTGCTGGCCTTTCTTTCCTGGCACGGCGTCGAAAAACCTGCGCTCGGCCTGCGGCGGTTCATCCGCTGAACGCCGCAACGAGCGGGAAGGAACCCTTGACCATCCTCTGGCCGGGCCGTCGAGCGCTATGAACCGATAGCCTGCCACAACGGCATCTCCGGGCCATGCCTTTGCCGCAACTCGCCCCTTATGAAGGAGAGCATCAGGGGAAAGGGCGCGGCGGCATGGAACAGGCTTTCTATCTCGCGACGCTGGTCGGCACGGCGCTCGTGCTGGCCGCCGCGTTTTCGAGCCTGATCGCCTTCCGCTTCGGCGCGCCGCTGCTGCTCTTGTTTCTCGGCATCGGTCTGGCGACCGGCGTGGACGGCCTCGGCATCGCCTTCGACAATGCGGGCCTCGCCTATTTCGCGGGGTCGCTCGCTTTGGCGGTGATCCTGTTCGACTCCGGCTTCGGCACGCCGGCTTCCATCCTGCGCCAGGCGGCGGGACCGGCCATCGCGCTGGCAACCGTCGGCGTCGCGCTCACCACCGGCCTGTTCGCGCTCGCGGCGCACACCTTTGCCGGCTTTGCTTGGGCCGAAGCGCTGCTGCTCGGCGCCATCGTCGCCTCCACCGACGCGGCGGCCGTGTTCTTCCTTCTGCGCGCCGGCAACATCAACCTGCGCGAGCGCGTCCGCTCCACGCTCGAAATCGAATCCGGCACCAACGACCCCATCGCCATCTTTCTCACGATCACGCTGGTGGAACTGATCACCGGCCATTTCGGAGAAGGCGACCTGCCTTGGCTGGTTTTGGCTGCGAAATTCGCGCTCAGCATGGGACTGGGCGCCGCGGTGGGCATCGGCGGCGGGCTGCTCATCGCGCGCATGACCGAAAGGCTCGACCTCGACCGCGGCCTGCTTCCAATCTTCGTCCTGGCGCTCTCGATGCTGGTCTTTGCCGCGGCCGGCACGGTGGGCGGTTCCGGCTTCCTCGCCGTCTATCTCGCGGGCCTCGTCACCGGCAATTCCCGCGTCCGCTCCCATGCCAGCCTGAAGCGCTTCTATGACGGCATGTCGTGGCTGGCCCAGATCATCATGTTCCTGGTGCTCGGCCTGTTCGCCACGCCGTCGGAGTTTCTGCCTCTCCTGCCGACGGCGATCGCGCTTGGCCTGTTCCTGATCCTCGTGGCGCGGCCTTTGGCGGTCTGGCTCTGCCTCCTGCCCTTCCGCTTCCCCCGCAACGAGGCCGCCTTCATCGCCTGGGTGGGCCTGCGCGGCGCGGTGTCGATCCTGCTCGGCCTCACGCCCATCCTCGGCTTCGTGGAAGGCGGGCGCACGATCTTCAACGTAGCCTTCATCGTCGTCCTGGTTTCGCTCCTGGTGCAGGGCTGGACCGTCGGTTTTTTCGCGCGGCGCCTCGGCCTCATCGCACCCCGCAAGATCGGGCCGCTGGAAAAGGTCGAGCTGGAACTGCCGGGCTCCGCCCATCACGAGCTGCTCGCCTACACGGTCGTGCCGAACAGCCCGGTGACGCGCGCCGCCCGCCTGCCGCGCTGGGCGCGGCCTTCCCTGGTGATCCGCGACGGTCGCTCCATGCGGTGGGGCGAGGCGGGCCGCATCCAGGCCGGCGACCACGTCTATATCTTCGTGCCCGACCGCTATCCCCGGCTGCTCGACCGCTTGTTCGCCAGTCCGGCGCGCGTGGAAGCGGGGGACACCGAGTTCTTCGGCGACTTTTCCGTCGATCCCTCGCGCCCCGCCGCCGAGCTTGCCGCGGCCTATGAGGCCAGGCTCTCGGAGACCGAGCGCCGGCTTTCCATCGGCGCGCTCGTCGCGGAGCGGTTGGGCGGCGCTCCGGAATATGCCGACCGTGTCACGCTCGGCCCCATCGACCTCATCGTGCGCGCCACCGACGAGAACGGCCGCGTTTCCGCGCTCGGCTTGTCTTTCGAGCCGGCTACGGTCGAGACCATGCCGATCATTCCCGGCGCCAGGCTGTTGCGAACGCGCCTGAGCAGGTTCTTCAGCCGCAGCAACCGGCGGGACAAGGCTGCCTGAACTACCTGAATTGAATCGATTGAAGCAGCGGCTTGCTTCCCCGCCGCCGCGCGGTAAGTTCCGCCGCCAAACAAATCACCGCCCGGGAAGGAAAACGGATGCCCAAGTTCAGGACCTTGGACGACCTCGACGATGTCAGAGGCAAGCGCGTTCTCCTGCGCGTCGATCTTAACGTGCCGACCGAAGGCAAGCGGGTGACGGACACCACGCGCATCGAGCGCGTCGCTCCCACGATCACCGAGCTTGCCGACAAGCAAGCAAAAGTCATCCTGCTCGCGCATTTCGGCCGCCCCAAAGGCGCGCCGGAGGCAGCGTTCTCGCTGGAGCCGATCGCCGCCGCCGCCGCCGGCATCCTCGGCCGCACCGTGGCCTTTGCGGGCGACTGCGTTGGCGAGAAGGCTAGCCGAGCGGTGGACGCCCTGAAGGACGGCGACATCCTGCTCCTGGAAAACACCCGCTTCCATAAGGGCGAGGAGAAGAACGACCCGGACTTCGCCAGGCAGCTCGCCGAAAACGGCGACATCTTCGTCAACGACGCCTTTTCCGCCGCGCATCGAGCGCATGCCTCGACCGAAGGCCTCGCCCACATCCTGCCCTCTTATGCCGGCCGCACCATGCAGGCCGAACTGGATGCGCTGAACCGGGGCCTGGGCGATCCCCGCCGCCCCGTGGTGGCGATCGTCGGCGGCGCCAAGGTTTCCACCAAGATCGACCTGCTCCAGAACCTCGTGAAGAAGGTCGATGCGCTGGTGATCGGCGGCGGCATGGCCAACACCTTCCTCGCCGCGCGTGGGCTCGACGTGGGAAAATCGCTCTGCGAGCACGACCTGGCCTCGAAGGCCCGCGAGATCGAGCACGACGCGGCCGAAGCCGGCTGCGTCATCGTGCTGCCGACCGACGCGGTGGTGGCCAAGGAGTTCAAGGCGGGTGCGCCAAGCGAGACCGTGCCCGTCACTGACGTGCCGCCCGACGGCATGATCCTCGACGTCGGCGCAAAGACGCTGGAACAGGTCAATAACTGGATTGACAAGGCGAAGACGCTTGTCTGGAACGGCCCGCTCGGCGCCTTCGAGACAAAACCCTTCGACGTTGCCACGGTTGCTGCGGCCAAGCATGCAGCCGAGCGCACGGCGGCAAGGAAGCTCACCTCGGTTGCCGGCGGCGGCGATACGGTGGCGGCGTTGAACGCGGCCGGCGTCGCTGACGATTTCACCTACGTCTCCACCGCCGGCGGCGCCTTTCTCGAATGGATGGAGGGGAAGAAGCTGCCAGGCGTAGAAGTGCTCAAGGGCTAAAAAGGGTGTTTCCCCGGCGCTTCGCCGGCCGGGATCGGATGCCCTGCCACGTCCTGCCGCATCGTGCCCCGGCGTTCGGTCCTTGCCGGGGCCGCCATCCGGGCGTGCACTTTTGCCGCGGCCGCCGCAGATGCACCCCATGCGGAGCAGGGCGGGTACGGAAGGGGCAATCCCGGCCGCAAATCGCGGATGATGGTGCCGGCAAGCTTGGTCGCCATGCTCCAGGCTTCCTGCCGGTCGGCGAGTTCCACGCCGTCCCGATCAGGTTTGGAGATGCCGTCGCGAAGATGAAAGAAGTACCGGGGCATCAGCTGTTTTCCGTTATTCTTGCCGATGCAAGGCTCACAGAGGCCAACGGTTCCAAGGTATAGGCTTCGATCCGCTTCGAGGATGCGCTTTGCAGGAAAGGACCTTGGCCGTGTCTGCGATTGCGGACACGGCCAGGATCAACCAAGGGCATCGGCGAATTCCCGCAATGCGATCGTCAGGGTCAGCGCGGCGATCGCAAACAGAGCGATCTTCCAGAAGTCGCTGCGCCGTTTCAGCCCGGGCAGGCCGAGCGGCTTGATGATCTGCACGGCCATTGCGAGCACCAGCAGCGCAGAGATGAGCTTGGTCATGGCGGAAGCTTTGGCCCATCCGCCGCCGCGCTGTCAAAAGGCCGGGACGGATGGGGCGCCGAATCGAATGAGGCACAAGCCGGCAGAGAGCGAAGGAAAGGAAAATTCATTCACACCCCCGCGGCGTCTTTTATGCTCAGCCCCTTTCTTCCCACGGGAGCGCGGTTCGCGACGGCGGATCTTCGGGGCGGAGCCGGTGCCGGGCTGGGGAAGGTAACGTGCCGACGCTGGAGGATGACTCCCCAAGTCCGGGCCCTACAGGGGCAGGGCGACAGCTTGGCATACAAGCGGCCCGGAACAAGCTCCGGGGCAAGCAACCGAGCGGGCGGGTGAGAAGCGACGGCTGGAAGCCGGCAAGAAGCCATAGGGATGGCTTCTTGAGCTTCGAACGCCCGGAGC
>CAXTCF010000173.1:0-7978 GCA_964242945.1 uncultured Rhizobiaceae bacterium
TCGTGCTGCTCGTCACGGCAGCCTATCTGCGGATCATCGACGACCGCTAAGGACCCAAGCAACCCCTTCAGGATCAGCGATTTTCAGTTGAGCTTAGCGGTATGAAGCAGGATGGGGCTCGCAGGGAGCAACTCGCCATCGGTGAGCATCCCCAGCCTGACGTCGGCCTCAAGCCCGCGCCGCACGATCATTTCTTGCCGCCGCCGGCCGTCAGGCCGGAAATTCCGAAAAGTGACGTTTGTTTCACACGCTTCCCGATCATCGAACTTCGCCTGGCATACGGTCCCGCCTTCTCACCAGTCGTGGCGGGCCGGGCTGTTGAAGCAGCCGTCGTGGAAGAAGCCGCCTGTCGGCCCCCGGCTGTCCAGCGTCGCCAACCGCACCGCGATCGCCGCGGCCTCTTCAGGCGTGCGGCCGGGCATGTTGCCGGTCAGGTCGGTGGTCGCCGACCGGGGTCGGCGGCGTTGACCTTGATGCCCTCGCCCATCAGGTCCTTGGCGAGCTTCAGCGTCAGCATGTTGAGCGTAGCCTTGGAAGCGCAATAGCCGGCGAAGTCCACGTTCCAGACGCCGGTGCCGAGCGCCGCGGTCGCAGACAGCGAGCCCAGGCTGCTGCTCATCATCACCACGCGCGCAGCCTTTGACCTGCGCAGGAACGGCGGAAAGGCTTGCGGGACGCGCAACGCTCCCAGCGCGTTGGTGTCGAGCATGGCCATCATCTGTTCGGGCCGGCTGGCGCCGATCAGCACCGACGACACGCCGGGCCGGCTTGCCACCCACGCAAGGGCAACCTCCGCCATGGAGCGTCCGACCTCATCCGCAACGCTGCGCAAGGCATCCACCACGTCGAAGTTTCGCTCGGTGAACAGCATGCCGCCGGGCGCCTGGTGCAGGTGCTCGCAGAGTGGTGCCCGACCTTTCCGGGCTGCCACCTCTACCATCCCAGCCGGCGCCAAACACCGCCGGCCCTTCGGGCACTGATCGGAGCTTTGCGATTGGCCGCAGGCTGAACGAGGAGGACGTGGCGCAGCCTCCGCGCAAGCCGAGCACCACCACGAGCGGCTGAGGCTGGCCAAGGCCAGAAAGGGGAATGGCGGCTGGCGCATTGCCCGCTGAGCCGATGTGAAGAACTAGACCCGTCGTCGGCCGGATGGTGCCCTGTCTGAAGAAGACGTTCCGCTTCACGCTTGCGTCCCGCTGTTCTATGCGGAAAGACGTCCATAGACATTGCCAGACGTCAATTCCGGTCAGAACGCACCGCCCTCCAACGCGCCCGATGTTCAGGTGTGTCCGCTGAACGCGGAGCCGGAGTCCCGGTCGCCCGATCCCTGTTTCATCAGGTCGGTATTTCCGGCTTTTCCCGGCAGCAGCGAGGTTTCCGCTTCGAATGCCGCGATCGCGGCGCGGGCGCAGTCTGGGAAGCTGCGGCTCGGACCCTGCCTGCCGACGGCCTGCCAGCTCACCCGCGCGCCTTCGATCAGAAGGCAGAGCATGTCGGCGAGCGCCTCGGATTTCGCGATTCCGGCCGCATCGCAGAGCTGGACCAGACGACGCCGCTGCGCCGTCTTGTACTCGGCGATGGTGGAGCGGACGACCTCGGAGGCTTCCGGCAACTCCATTGCCGCATTCGCCACCTCGCAGCACCGTCCCCGGCGGATCGAGTCGTCCACGACATCGACCCAGGCGTCCAGTCTCCGTCGCGGATCGCCCGGATGGGCGGCCTCGAACGCATCCCATCCCCTGCTGGCGTCGGCCGCGGCCTCGTTCAGGCATGCGACGATCAACTCGTCCTTGGAGTGGAAGTGGCGGTAAAGCGTCATCTTGTTGGTGCCGGCTTTTTCCGCGATCGCTTCCACGCCTGCGCCGCGTATGCCGCAGCGGCGGAAGAGGTTGCGGGCCGTCTCAAGGATGCGGTCCCGCGGGCGGCGCCCAGCGGCGGATATGTCGCTCATCAGTTCGCCGGCTTCCTCCCCGCCCGCGCTTGACAGCTTGTTGCGCGTTCGGCACTTGACAACGTTACCGATCAGTAACATTTGCTCTGCTCGCCCGCAAGCTCAAGGCCGCGGCACGCAACGGTCGAGCGAGAGATAGAGCATCGCGGCGTCGGGTGTAGATCTTCCAGTGCCGGCGCCTTGTTTGTGAGATGGACGTCCCGCTTTCCCGCGAATGGGTGGGTCGGAGGCGTTTGAGGGCTGGTAGGCGCTTGCGGCCGGCGGTGACGACGGCGAAGGTTTGGCGCCGCATCGGCCTTGGAAAGTCTGCTCGGCGTCTCCCGCCGAATTGTGTCCTGGCGGCAACTCTGCGCTGCGGCGGGGAACTGGTGCTGCAAGGAATGCCGGACGCGGAGCCAAGAAAGGACGTCCTGCCATGATAGACTTCTTCACGCGGCGGCCGATCTTCGCTTCCTCCGTTGCGATCGTCATGGTTCTGGCCGGGGCGATCTGCTACTTCCTCTTGCCGATCGCACAGTTTCCCGACATCACGCCGCCGCAGGTCGTGGTGAGCGCGCGCTATCCCGGCGCGAGCGCGCAGGTGGTTTCCGACACGGTGACGACGCCGCTTGAGCAGGAGATCAACGGCGTCCAGGGCATGACATACCTGTCCTCGACGAGCTCCAACGACGGCTCGGCGACGATCACCATCACCTTTGAGGTCGGCTATCCCCTCGACATCGCGGCTGTCGATGTCCAGAACCGCGTTTCCCAAGCCTCCCCATCTCTTCCGGCGCTCGTCAACCAGGGCGGCGTGACCGTCAAGAAGCAGAATCCGAACTTCGCGCTCATCGTCAATCTCACCTCGCCGGACGGCTCGGTGGACCCGGTGGCGCTGTCGAACTACGCCTTCCTTCAGATCGCCGACCCCTTGAAGCGCGTGCCGGGCGTCGGCGACGTCCAGATCTTCGGCGAGCGCCGCTACTCCATGCGCATCTGGCTTGATCCCGACCGCATGAGCAATCTCGGCATCACGGCGGTGGATGTCCAGAACGCGGTCGCCGAGCAGAACGTCCAGGTCGCGGCCGGCAAGATCGGCCAGTCCCCGGCCCCGGCCGGCACACCGTTCGAGATGCAGGTAAATGCGGCCGGCCGCCTGAGCGACCCCGCCCAGTTCGACGATATCGTCGTACGCGCCAATTCCGAGCAAGGCTCCGCCGTCCGCCTCAAGGACGTTGCGCGCACCGAATTGGGTTCGCTGCAATACGCCTCCACCGCGTTTTTCGGGAAGGACCCGACGGTGGTGCTCGGCATCTTCCAGATGCCGGGTTCCAACGCGCTGGAACTGCAGGAGAACGTGCACGCGAAGATGGAGGAGCTTTCGAAGCGCTTCCCGAAGGGCATCGAATACGCGATGCACTACGACACCACGCGCTTCGTGTCGGCGGCCCTGCACGATGTGCTGATCACGCTCGGCGAAGCGCTCGCCCTCGTCGTGCTCGTCGTCTATATCTTCCTCCAGAGCTGGCGCACCACCCTCATCCCGGTGATCGCCATCCCCGTGTCGCTTGTCGCCACACTTGTGGTCATGTCGCTGCTCGGCTTCTCGCTCAACATGCTTTCCCTGCTCGGCATGGTGCTGGCCATCGGCCTCGTGGTGGACGACGCCATCGTCGTGGTGGAGAACGTCGAGCGCCAGCTTGAGGAGGGCCATCCCCCGCTGGAAGCGACGCAGCGCGCCATGCGCGAGGTGACGGGGCCGATCATCGCGACCACCGCCGTGCTGATGGCCGTGTTCATCCCCGTCGCCTTCATTCCCGGCGTCGCGGGCCGCCTCTACAACCAGTTCGCCCTGACGGTGGCGATCTCGGTCGGCATCTCCGCCTTCAACTCGCTGACGCTCTCGCCGGCGCTTGCCGCAGCCTTCCTCAGCCAGCAGGCGCATGGGGAACGCTTTTTCCTGTTCCGCTGGTTCAACGCCGGCTTCGAGTGGATGAGCGGGAATTATGCCAGGCTGGTCGGCGGCCTGATCCGCTTCCGCTATGGGATGATGGTGCTGTTCGTGCTGGCGCTGGGCGGCGCCTACGCCGTCTGGCAAAAACTCCCCTCGACCTTCCTGCCGGTCGAGGACCAGGGCTACTTCTTCGTGGTCGTGCAGCTTCCCGACGGCGCCTCGCTGGAGCGCACCGACAAGGTCGCTTCCGACGTGCGCGAGATCCTCCAGGCGACGCCGGGCATCGACATCGTCGGCTCGATCAGCGGCCTCAACTTCCTCACCAACGCGGCCCAGTCGAACTCGGCCGTGGAGTTCGCGATCCTGAAACCGTGGGACGAGCGGCCGCCCGAGCAGGAAGCTTCCAAGATCGTGGCCGAACTCAGCGGCAAGCTGATCCAGATTCCGGAAGCGATCGTTCTTGCCTTCGATCCTCCCTCGATTCCCGGCCTCGGCGCCACCGGCGGCTTCGAGTTTCAGGTCGAGGACCTCGCCGGGCGCGGCTCGGTCGCGCTCAACGACGCCGTGCAGGCGGTGCTCGCCGAGGCACGCAAGCAGCCCGAACTCAACCCGCGGGCGCTGTTCTCCTCCTTCTCGACCTCCACGCCGCAATTCGACTTCGACCTCGACCGCAACAAGGCGAAGCTGCTCGGCCTGGAACTGCCGGACGTGTTCAACACGCTGCAGATCTTCTTCGGCTCGCTCTACGTCAACGACTTCAACCTTTACGGGCGCACCTTCCGCGTCACGTTGCAGGCCGAGCAGGCGGCCCGCGCCACCGCCTCCGACCTTTCCCGCCTTTATGTCCGCAACAGCCAAGGCGGCATGGTGCCGCTTTCGACTTTGGGCACCCTGAAGCCGATCGTCGGCCCGGAAACCGTGCCGCACTACAACAACTATGCGTCCGCCCTCATCAACGGCGCCGCGGCGCCCGGCTTCTCCTCGGCGCAGGCGACGGCGGCCATGCAGCGGGCGGCGGATGCCGTGCTGCCCCAGGACTTCACCTATGAGTGGACCGGCATCACCTATCAGGAGATCAAGGCGGGCTCGCTGGCAAGCGTCATCTTCGCGCTGGCGCTGCTCTTCGTGTTCCTGATCCTCGCCGCCCAGTACGAGAGCTGGTCCATGCCCTTCATGGTGCTGCTCGCCGTGCCGCTCGCCCTCTTCGGCGCCGTCGCGGCGCTGTTCGTGCGCGGGCTTCAGATCGACGTTTATTCGCAGATCGGTTTCGTCATGCTGATCGGGCTTGCCGCCAAGAACGCGATCCTGATCGTGGAGTTCGCCAGGCGGCGGCGCGAGGAGGGCGAGTCGATCGTCCAGGCGGCACAGGACGCCGCGCGGCTCAGGCTGCGGCCGATCCTGATGACGGCCTTCGCCTTCATCCTCGGCGTCCTGCCGTTGATGCGCGCGACCGGGGCGGGCGCGGCGAGCCGTCAGTCGCTCGGCACCACCGTCTTCGGCGGCATGCTGGCCGCGACCCTGCTGACGCTGCT
Organism: uncultured Rhizobiaceae bacterium; assembly: GCA_964242945.1. Taxonomy (GTDB): domain Bacteria; phylum Pseudomonadota; class Alphaproteobacteria; order Rhizobiales; family Rhizobiaceae; genus Mesorhizobium_B. The sequence continues at coordinate 5,417 of CAXTCF010000173.1, forward strand.
TTTCGTGCCGGTGTTCTATGCCACCATCGAGCGCTGGCGCGAGGGGCGCGGCGCAGCAGAGAAAAACGCCGAGCCGGAAGCGCCTGCGCCGGCTCCCGCCGCGGCCGGCCACGGCGTTCCGGCCGAATAGAAATTTGGAGTTCCCTTCATGCGCGCTGTGAGAACCGCATTCGCGGCCGTTCTGGTGGTCGCCCTCGCTGCCGGCGGCTGGGCGGCCTGGCATTACCGCTCGTTCCTGATCGCTCAGGTGGAAGCAAAGCCCGAGGCGTCGGAACAGGCATCCGGCGGGCCCCCGCCCGCAATGCCCGTTCCGGTGGCGGGCGTCGTCAAGCGCACGCTGCCGGTCTGGCTCGACTATTCCGCCCGCACCGAGGCGATGCGCTCGGTGTCGCTCCAGACCAAGATCACGGGCTTCGTCGAGGCGCAGACGAAGGCCGACGGGGCAGACGTCAGGGAAGGCGACCTCCTCTACAAGATCGACGCGCGCGACTTCGAGGCGGCGCTCGACCAGGCGCGCGCCAACGCCGACCGCGATGCCGCCGCGCTCGACTATGCCAAGGCGAATGCCGCGCGCTCGAATTCGCTGGTGAAGAGCGGCTCGATCGCCAGAGACACGAACGACCAACGCTCCAGCACGCTGCGCCAGACGGAGGCTTCCGTTTCCATCGGCAAGGCGACGGTCCGGGCGGCCGAGCTCAATCTCAGCTACACCCAGATCCGCGCGCCGTTCGCGGGCCGGCTGGGCCGCGACCAGGCGCCGGTCGGGACCCTCGTCAACGCCGGCACCTCGACCCTGAACACCCTCGTGCAGCTCGACCCCGTCTATGTCACCTTCAATCCGAGCGAGCGCGACCTTGCGGCAATCGCCAAGGCGAAGGCGAAGGGCGCGGTGAAGGTCGAGGTGACCCTGCCGGGCCAGGACGGCGTCAAGCGGCGCGGCGAGCTCACCTTCATCGACAACGCGGTTGACGCCCAGACCGGCACGATCACCGCCCGCGCGACGATCGGAAACGCCGACACTGCGATCCTGCCCGGCCAGTACGTCCGGGCGAACCTCTTGCTGGACGAGAAGCTGGAGGTGCTGATGGTGCCGCAGGCGGCGGTCGGCTCCGGGCAGCTCGGAAAGTATGTCTATGTGATCGACAAGGATGGCAAAGCCGAGCAGCGGCCCGTGAAGCTTGGCGCGACGGACGGCGATCTCGTCGCGGCGGACGGCGTCCAGGAGGACGATCGCATCATCACGGGGAACCTGCAGAAGTTAGGCCCCGGCGCCCCGGTTCAGCCTTTGCCGCCTCAGACAGCGTCACGCTGACCTTCAGGCCCCAAGCACATCGGTTCATTTTGCGCCACTGCCGCTTCCTTGTCATCAAACTCGAAGCCAAGCACAAGCGGCGTTTCGATCGGTGCGCACCAGACGGCGCCCGGAGCATAGTCGCTTTCGAACAAGGCGAAGTGGATCGCCGACGCTTGATCGGTGAAGATCCCTCCGATGACGTCCTGCTCGCCGCGAACGATCCATCTGCCGCGCGGGTCCCGGCCGACCATGAAGCGGCAATCGGCGGCGGAGGCGGCCAAAACCTGCAAGGCTCTGCCCATTGTGCTGATCCTTTCGAATTTTGAATGCTCGCGATCTCATGCCGCAAGCTCAGCGAACAGAAGTATTCCAAGGGCGATTATGCACTTGACGAAACCACTACGAAAGTAGTAGTTTCGCCTTATGGCGAACGCGGTCAACCACATCCCAAGCGGCAAGAACCCTCAGGGCGATTTGACCCTGATGACGATTATGAAACGGTTCGCGACCGAAGAGGCCGCGCGCGATTATTTTGAGCAGCTTCGCTGGCAGAATGGTCCCGTCTGCCCTCACTGCGGCAATGCCGATGTCGCTCGCATCTATAAGGTGACGGCCAATCCGGAGAAGAAAATCCGTGCTGGTCTCTACAAGTGCGCGGAGTGCGTCCAGGGCTTCACCGTGACGGTCGGGACCATCATGGAAGACACGCATCTGCCGCTGCAAAAGTGGCTGATCGCCTTCTACATGATGTGCGCAAGCAAGACGCAGGTGAGCGCTTTGCAGCTCCAGCGCCAGCTTGAGATTGGCTCCTACCGCTCCGCCCTCTTTCTCTGCCACCGCATCCGCTACGCCCTCAAGGACACTGATCCTCGAAACCTGCTCCAGGGCACGGTCGAGGCTGATGAGACGTATGTCGGCGGTAGGGCGAAGGGCAAAGTTCGTGGTTATGTGAAGAACAAGACGGCGGTCGTGTCCCTGGTCGAGCGCGGCGGTGATGTACGCTCGCACGTGGTCGAGCATGTGTCGGGCGACGGCATCACGAAGCTTCTAAAGGCGAACGTAGACGTGAGCGCTGTTCTGAACACCGATCAGTCGCCCGTTCCCATCAGGGCGAACGGGTCATTCGACCTTGAAGCGCAGCGAGAACTTGCAAAAGAGTACACGAACATCAAGGATGCAATCCGAGCGGTTGGTGACAGCCTGGATACAATCGCTGGTTTGAGGCCTAGGATTGAACTTCCGAAGGAAGCTGAAGATGTTGGCTCTGA
>CAXTCF010000174.1:0-3988 GCA_964242945.1 uncultured Rhizobiaceae bacterium
CGCCGCAATGGTCCTCGTCCAACGCATCGCCAGACAATTATGAAACGGGGTCTTATAGCGGGTGCATAGCCAACGCAGCTAACATCACATCTAGGAGCGTGGCCACCGAAAGAGGCGTTCGATCAACCGGTTTCGCTAACTCGTTTGGCCGTAGGCAGCTTGCCTTCCGCGCAGTCGCAATCGTCGTTGTATGGATCAATCTCAACCGGAACAGCACCAGCGGATCGATATCCGTTTCGCCTCTGATCCCTAACATGTTGTAGAGAGCGTGAACCGCGTCGATCACGTCAAGGGCTTCCCTGACCTGCTCTGAACTGGAAAATCGCTTCGGCAAAGGACAGGCACGGCATAGGCGGCTCTTCCGGTTGCCGAGCTGGTAGTTGCGGTAGCAGGCCTCGTTCAGCCCGCACTCGACCAGCGTGTCAATAAAAGCGGCGCGGACAAGTCCTTCCCTCTCGACCGAGGGAAGATTCAGCAATCGCCGGTAGGCGGCATGCCAACGATTGAACTTTTGTTTGGTCAAACGGCGGCGCAGGTCAATGTAGATTCCTCGCACAGTCTTCGCCGATACGTTGACCGATGCCGCCGCCGCGCGCACCGGAATGCCGTTGCAGAAGCAGAAGACAAGCCGGATCAGTGTCGTTTCGTCCATCTTGGCGGCATGGCGAAACTGATTGGTGGGAAGGGTGCGTTTGGGGACACTCGCAGGTGTCGCCGTCGCCCGCTTGCGACGTGGTCGGGCAGGTCGTTTGGCGTCATCCATCATGCCAACCCCATGCTTCAACCCCTCTCCTACTGTCGGTGATAAAATTTCTGCATTCTTAATAAGGCAAGCATTTCAGAGCGTTCCGATGACCGCGCCGAACTTTGCTTCCACAACTGATTAGATCGCCGAACACCTCCCTTTTCAACGGCTGACGCCACGCGCATCTAGCCCTCGAACACAAGCGACAGCCGACCTGTCACGGAGCGCCCGCCGCGCTCCGACGGCCTCGCTTTGCCGAGAGGATGCCTTCATGCCGATCGTCATCAAACCCGCGCCGCAGCCGATCAACCGGCTGTTCCTGCTCGCCTCCTCGACGGCGGCGTTCGGCTGGTGGTTGTGGCCGACGCAGGCCGGGGCCAGCCCAGTCGCCTATGCGGTGGCGCTCATAGCTGGCGCCGTCGCGGCGAGCAGCGTCAGCCGCGGGGTCAAGCTGCTGGCCGAAGATTACAAGCTGCGCCGCGCGATCGCCGTGTCGGAAGAGGTGACGATCGATCACGGCTCGGCGCGCGAAGCGGATTGGGCCGAGATCGTCGCGGCGGGGATGGACGATCCGGCGAGCGGCAATTTCCTCGGCCTCTACAAAGGCGTCGCGCCGGTGTTCGCGCCGCGCCGGACGCCGTTCTCGCTGATCGAGATGCCGCCCGGCGCGGGCAAGACGGTCAATTATGTGATGGGCAGCATCCTGCACCGGGCGCGGATGGGCGCGTCGGTGGTGGTGCCCGACCCGAAGCTGGAATTGGCCGTCACGCTCGCGCCGAAGCTGGCGAGGCAGGGTTTCGAGGTCTGGTGCGTCAACCCGACCAAGGGCTTCTTCGACCGCTGCGGCGATGTCGAGGTCAATTCCTATCAGGCGCTGGTCGATGCGGCCTATGCCGACGACGACCGGCGCAAGAATGCGCCCGCTTTCGCGGCCGACTATGCCGAGGTGCATTACCCGACCGCGAAGGAGGAGAAGAATCCCTACTTCTCGCATGGCTCGCGCCGGGTGATCGTCGCGGCGATGCTATATCTGGCGCTGGTCGATCCGGCGCACTGCACGCCGACCGACGTGTACCGGCTGCTGGCCGACCCGGCGCGCTTCTTGAGCGCGATGAAGACGGCGCGCGACAAGCTGGCGACGATGCGCCGCAACGATGCGCTGCTGGATTACCTGCGCGGCGAGGCGGCGGGTCTGCTGAACCGCGCCGAGGTGAACGAGGAAAATTTCGGCGCGTTCCTGGAAGGGGCGACGCAGCGGCTGCTGCCGTTCAACCAGGCGGGATGGCTGGGCGGCTACGGCCGCGAGGCGATCCGCAACATCGCGGAGTTGCGCGAGCGGCAGGTGATCTTGTTCATCATGGCCCCGTTGAGCCATATGCGCGAGTTCTCGCCGTTCCTGTCGCTGCTGAATCACACCATCATCGCGGCGTGCAAGGCGAAGCCGAACGGCCATCCCCTGCACATCGTCGGCGAAGAGGCGCTGAACTATCACTTCTCGAACCTCGTGTCCGACTTGGAAACGCTGCGCGGCTTCGGGGTCAGCGCCGACTTTTACATCCAGTCGTTCCACGGGCTGGTGCAGAGATATGGCCGGGACGCGGCGCTGGCGATCGAGTCCTATGCCGACGTGAAGGTCTATGCGGGCCTGAGCGCGCTGGACCGGGCGCAGCATGTTTCCGACATGCTGTCGGAGGCGACGATCCGGAAGCAGGATTACTCCTACGAAGCGGTCGCCCGGAGCGTCCATGTGTCGAGCCGCGAACTCGGGCGGCGGCTGATGACGGCAAACGAAGTGCTGACCATGCCGCGCGACGAGGCCTGGGTGTTCGTGCGCGGCATGAACCCGATGAATCTCACGATGGCCCATTACGGGCAGGTCGAGCCGTGGCGCGACTGGGTCGATGCCAATCCGCTGGAAGGTGCACCGCTGCGCGCCGATCCCTTGTTCCGCATCGATTATACGGAGACACGGTCATGAATGAATCGTTCGGGGTGACCATCTACGCCAAGCCGTCCGGCCGTCTGGAACGGTGGCGCGCCAGGTTCGGACGGAGCCGTCCGGTCGCGGTGCCGCGGGGCTATTCCCCGCCGTCCGCGCGCCGGACCAAGGTGCCGCTGGTCCGCTTTCGTCACACGCTGTGGCTGTTCGTGTTGGGCGGCGGTTATCTCGGCACCGTGATCTACGGCACGCCGCACATGCTGACGACCTACACCTATTGGGGACCCGAGGGCAGCACAAGCTATAGCACCTGCAACTACTGGGGCTTGGACAGCCAGACGGTGAGCGTCGATGGCGCGTGCCCTTATTTCCGGCTGCTCAAGGCGCAAGAGGCCCGTCATGGCTGACACCAAAGACCCCAAGGACGAGCGGCTGTTTCCCAACGCTGCGAAGATGACGGACAGTTTTCGGCAGGCCAACCCCGCCGTGTTTGGCCGCACCAACGGCAATGTCGACTCGGTGCGCCGGGTGGCCATGATCGACGCGCGGGTCGGCTCGATCAAGGAGCGGCTGCACGATCACGTAGCGCGGCATTGGACGAAGTGGGTCGATGACGAAGCCGGTCGGCTGAAGGCCAAGCGGGCCGCACCCCATCGTACGCTGACGCCGAAGGACAACCGCCTGAACGTCGATGCGGCGATCAGAGGCCAAGCGCACCGCAACGTGCAGGCGCGCATGACGCGAAGGTTTACGAAGCTGAACGAAACCAAGCTGAAGATACAAAACGCGATCAACAACACCGATCCGAAACAGAAACCGACGCCGGAGCAGGATAACAAACAGCGGTCGAGCCAAGCGATCAAGAAGAACGATCCTAAACAGTAGCAAAAAAGTCGATGCGCTCAAGTTTAGGCGAAGTTAATCTTGGAAAAATCTTGACATTGTAGGACTTTTGTCCTATGATGCTTTGATCTTCAACGAGCACAGGAAAGACCAGGCGCGGTCCGGCGGAGTATGCTGGACCGCCGGAAAAGGAATGCGACCATGACCGACCATCTCGATGCCAATCTCAACAGTGTCCCAGGCGTGGCCGCAACCCCGCCGGTGGGCCTGCCACCTTTCGACGCGGCCAAGTACCGGCCGGAGATCGCCTCGTTCGGTCTGACCGAGGTGCAGGAGCGCGAGTTGCTCGAAACGCTGTGGTCGATCATGCACGGCTTCGTCGAGATGGGCTTCCGCTTCGATGTCTGCGCCGCCGTTTTGGGGCCCCCCGAAAACGGTGGCGGTGGGGCGGCCGGCGGGGG
>CAXTCF010000174.1:3998-7948 GCA_964242945.1 uncultured Rhizobiaceae bacterium
GCGTCCCTCGAGGCCGATGGCGCGACCGGCGCGCTAGACTCGATGGGCGCAGAGTTTTCGGAGAATGCGAACGATAGACAAGAGAGGGAACGGCCATGAACGGGTACGGGCAAAGACAGGCGATCATCTATTGCCGGGTTTCGGATCAGAAGCAGGTGCGCGTCGGCGACGGGCTGAACTCCCAGGAAACACGCTGCCGCGAGTTCGCACGCGGGCGCGGCTACACGGTCGCCGAGGTCTTCAAGGACGACTTTACGGGCGCGTTGGCCGACCGGCCCGCCATGCAGGCGATGCTGGCGCTGCTGCGCAGCCGCCGTGTCGATGCGCCGGTCGTCGTCATCGACGACATCTCCCGTCTCGCGCGCGATCTCGGCGCGCATTGGGAACTGCGGCTCGCCATTAAGAAAGCGGGCGGAACGCTGGAGTCGCCCTCGGTCAAGTTCGGCGAGGATGCCGATTCCATCTTCATTGAAAATGTGCTGGCGAGTTCGGCCCAGCATCAGCGGCAGAAGAATGCCGAGCAGACCAAGAACCGGATGCGCGCCCGCGTCATGAACGGGTACTGGGTGTTCCAGGCCCCGCACGGCTACAAGTACGAGCGCGTGACCGGGCGCGGACAGATGCTGACGCGTCACGAGCCGGTCGCCTCGATCGTGCAGGAGGCGCTGGAGGGCTATGCCTCGGGACGTTTCGAGCGGCAGGCCGATGTCATGCGCTTTCTACAGGACAATCCGTTGTTCCCGAAGGACGGCACCGGCATCATCCGCAACGAGCGCGTTTCGCAGCTGCTCAAGCAGCCCGCTTATGCGGGATACATCGAAGTGCCAGGCTGGAACGTGTCGTTGCGCCAAGTGCAGCACGAGCCGCTCGTCAGCTTCGAGACATTCCAGCGCGTCCAGCATCGGCTCAACGGCGGCTTCGCCGCACCGCGCCGCAAGAACCTCGACGAGGATTTCGCTTTACGCGGCTTCGTCCTGTGCGACGATTGCGACACGCCGCTCACCGCCTGCTGGTCGAAGGGCAACACCAAGCACCATCCCTATTACCTCTGCCAGAAGCGGGGCTGCGCGAGCCGTGGCAAATCGATCCGGCGCGACGTGATCGAAGGCGAGTTCGAGGCGCTGCTGCAAACCGTGCAGCCGAGCGAGAAGCTGTTCCGCGTCGCGCGCGCGATGTTCGAAGAGCTTTGGAACCGCCGCCTCGCTCAGGGGCAGGCGCAAGCCAAGGCGCTCGCCGACGACCTCAAAGCCAAGGAACGTCAAGTCGAGCAACTGCTCGAACGCATTCTGGACGTGAGCACGCCAAGCGTGATCGCTGCCTATGAGGAGCGCATCCGCAAGCTGGAGGCCGACAAGCTGCTTATCAAAGAAAAGATGGCCTCGGCCGGTCGGCCAGCCAGCACCTTTGCGGATACACTTCGAACCGCCCTCGACTTCCTGGCAAACCCTTGGAATCTCTGGAATTCTGGTCGCCTGGAGGATCGCCGCACCGTGCTTCGACTGACCTTCGCCAACCGGTTGCGCTATCACCGGGGAACGGGACTTCGAACCCCGGATTTATCGTTGCCGTTCAAAGCTTTAGCGCAGATTTGCGGCGGTAATTTAAAGATGGCGCGCCCGAAGAGATTCGAACTCCTGACCCCCAGATTCGTAGTCTGGTGCTCTATCCAGCTGAGCTACGGGCGCATTTGAACCGCGTCGGCGGTGTCACAGCAGGCGTCAAAACCAAACGCTTGCCTAAGCGCGCTACCTAGCGAGGGCCGAAGGCATTTGCAAGCCGGCAGGCCGGAAAACTTCCGCTTCGTCCGAGCAGCGGAAAGGTACATCCGCTAAGCTCCAAAGAGCAAGGGAATGCGCGTTGGAACATGCAGCGGTGAAAGGACGACGGGTTGGAGTGTTGGCTCAGCGATCGACCGCGGCCTGCATGGCCGCGGAATAGCGGGCACCATGAACTGGTACTTCCGCAAGCACGTGCTCGATCGCGGCTTGGTCTTCCGCTTTGAGGCCGATCGAAGCGGCGGCGATGTTTTCCTCCAGCCGGGGCAGCTTGGTGGTGCCTGGGATCGGCACGATCCAGGGCTTCTGCGCGAGCAGCCAGGCAAGCGCGATCTGCGCCGGGGTTACGCCCTTTTGCGCGGCGATCGCGCTGAGCGCCGCTACAAGCCCCTGGTTGGCGCGGCGGTTTTCGGGAGAAAAGCGGGGCACGTTGTTGCGGAAATCGCCGCTGTCGAGCTTCGTTTCGGCGCCGATGGCGCCCGTTAAAAAACCTCGGCCTAGAGGGCTGAACGGCACAAAGCCGATGCCAAGTTCTTCCAGAACGGGGAGGATGCTCTCCTCCGGTTCGCGCCACCAAAGGGAATACTCGCTTTGCAGCGCGGTGACCGGCTGCACGGCGTGGGCGCGCCGGATCGTGGCGCCGCCCGCCTCCGAAAGCCCGAAATGCTTGACCTTGCCCGCGGCGATCAGGTCCCGCACCGTGCCTGCGACATCTTCGATCGGCACGGCGGGGTCCACGCGGTGCTGATAGAACAGGTCGATGCGGTCGGTTCTGAGCCGCTTGAGCGACGCCTCCGCCACCGCGCGGATATGCTCCGGCCGGCTGTCCATGCCGCTCTGCGCTCCACCCGCGCCGATCCGGAAGCCGAACTTCGTGGCGATCACGACGCGGTCGCGGAAGGGCACCAGCGCTTCACCGACCAGTTCCTCGTTCGTGAAAGGACCATAAGCCTCGGCGGTGTCGAACAGCGTGACGCCCCGCTCGACGGCCGCATGGATCAGCGCCACCGCCTGAGCTTTGTCGGTCGGTGTGCCATAGCCGTGGCTCAGGCCCATGCAGCCAAGGCCGAGCGCCGAAACTTTCAGCCCGCTTTTCCCAAGTTCGCGCGTCTGCATCGTCTTCTCCTGAGGGAATAGTTTTTGCGGTATGGAGAGACTTGTCAGGCGCCGTACTGCTCGTCCGTGACCTTCTCCAGCCAATGGACATTCAGCCCGTCGAGCGCTTCGGCGATGGCGATATGCGTCATGGCGGTCTCCGGCGCGGCCCCGTGCCAGTGCTTCTCGCCGGGCGGAAACCAGACGATGTCGCCGGGAAAGATTTCCTCGATCGGCCCGCCTTCGCGCTGGGCGCGGCCCCGGCCGGCGGTGACAAGCAGCGTCTGGCCGAGCGGATGCGTGTGCCAAGCCGTGCGGGCTCCCGGCTCGAAGGTGACGGTAGCTCCGCCGACCCGCGCGCCGCCGCTGCCCTTGAAGGGAGCGTCGAGCCGCACCGTGCCGGTGAAATAGTCCGACGGTCCCTTGGCCGAAGGTTCCGAACCGGCGCGCTTTATGTCCATGATCAGTCGCTCAAAGGGATGGAAAGATCGACCGGGTTAGGCGGTGCGAGTGATCAAGCTAGGGCAGTGTCTCGCGGACGATCAGGGGTACAGTGCGTTGCCGGGGCTTCAGCGCCTTGCATCGGAGGTATGAGCAGCGGAACGACTTGCGCAGGAGGCATGCTGTCGGGCAAGGGGCTGAGGCAGCAACCCCCTGAAGGAGGCAACGGTGGCGGAAGGTTTCGAGAGGGGCGCCCGGCGCCTGGAAGGCAAGCGGGCGCTGGTGACCGCGGCGGCGCAAGGCATCGGCCGCGCCATCGCGGAGCGCTTCGCCGCCGAGGGCGCCGAAGTCGTGGCCTGCGACCTCCAGGAAGAAAAACTCAAGGAAATCGCGCCGAAGATGGCAGGCGTTCATGCCTTCGACGCGCGCGATCCGGAGGCGCTGCGTGCGGCCGTCGGTTCCTACGGCCGTTTCGACGTCCTGTGCAACTGCGTCGGCTGGGTTTTCCAGGGCGCGCTGCTCGACACCTCCCTCGAAGACTGGCAGCGCTCCTTCGGGATCAACGTCGATCCGATGTTCCACGCCATAAAGCTGGTGCTGCCGGCCATGCTGGAAGCGAAGCAGGGCAGCATCATCAAC
>CAXTCF010000175.1:0-7945 GCA_964242945.1 uncultured Rhizobiaceae bacterium
GGGTTTTGCCCTATGCAGGGGGGGGTGAAGGGCGGGGGGGGGGCTCATGGGGCCGCCGCGCTCGACCAAGGGCCGGCCGATCTTCCCGGTCCCACGGGTGAGTCCAACACCCTGACGCTGGCGCCGCGCGGCCGGGCGCTCTGCCTTGGACCCGATGGAGAAACGCTGCTTGCCCAGGTGATCCAGGCGCTCGCGGCGGGCAATGCGGTGCTGGCGGTGGCGCCGGACGCCGAAACGGTGTTGCAGCCGCTGCTCGGCAAGGGTCTGCCTCTGACCGCCGATAACGGCCGCATCGATGCGCCGGAGCTGGAAGCAGCGCCGATCGACCTTGTCGCCCTGGCTGGAGATCAGGAAGCCATGCGCGCGGTTCGGCAAGCTCTCGCCCGCCGTTCAGGTCCAATGGTGCCGCTGGTTTCCGAGATCATCTATCCCGCAGCCTACATGCACGAGCGTGCGGTGTGCGTGGACACCACTGCGGCAGGGGGAAATGCGAGTCTTCTGGCAGGTTTGTGAGAGCGGTTCTGCGGCGACCCCGAAAATTTAGCTCGCCAATGCGCGTTCGGTCAGCTTCTCGATGCCGAGCAAGGCACGGGTGTTCGGCCGCGCATCGACCATCTCTGCGATCGTGTGCCGCGCCAGCACGGTGAAGAAGGCGTCCAGCGCCTCGCGCAGCGCGCCGCTCAGCGAGCAGTCGTTGACCAGGGGGCACTCGGCATCGGCTTCGAAACACTCCGCCATCGAGAAATTCTCCTCGGTGACGCGCACCACGTCGAAGAGCGTGATGTCTGCCGCCTGCTTCTTCAGCCGGATACCGCCGTTGCGGCCCCGCACGGTCTCCACCATCCCGTGCTCGACCAGCGGCTGGAGGATCTTGAACAGGAAGAGTTCCGATACGGCATAAGCCTCGGCGATCTCGGCGACGCGGCTCAGGCGCGTCGGGTTGGCCGCGCAATACATCAGCATGCGAATGGCGTAGTTGGTCTGGCGCGTCAGCCGCATGGCTGCTTCTCCCGCAGATGCTCAAGCCTCTATATGGACCAGAGATTGCGGCAAAGCCAGCACCGCGCACCGCGCCGACCTCCTTTGAAAATTCCGCACCCGTTCTTTCGCCGGGCGCAGGCGCTTCTAGATAGAGCCCCATGTCGATCCATGACGCCGGGCCTTCCGTTCTTGCCGCCAACGAGACTGAGAAGCTCTCCGCGCTTCGCCGCACGAAGGCAATCGCCACGTCTGCGCTGGCACTTTGCCTTGTCGTTTTCCTGGTCGCCAAGCATTTTGAGAGCCGCTGGCCGTGGCTCGCCTTTGTTGCGGCTTTTGCGGAAGCCGCCACCATCGGCGGCCTCGCGGACTGGTATGCGGTCGTGGCCTTATTCCGCCATCCTCTCGGCCTGCCGATCCCGCACACCGCGATCATACCGGAAAACCAGCAACGCATCGCGGAGAACCTGGGCCGCTTCATCGAGACGAACTTTCTCGCGCCTGGGCCCGTGCGGGAGAAACTGAGGCAAGTCGACTTCGCGGCGCTGGTGGCCGACTGGCTTGCCGATCCCGATCGGTCCGGCGGGCTGTCGCGCTTTGTGGCGCAACTCATGCCGCAGATGCTGGCTGCCGTGGAAAAGTCCGGCCTGAGGACTTTTGTAGCCGACCGGATCATGGAGCAGCTCCAGAAAATCGAGATCGCGCCGCTCGCCGCTGACCTGCTTTCCACCTTCACGGAAGGGCGCCGGCACCAGCAGCTGTTCGACGCCCTCGTCAAAGTGCTCGGCCGCTTCCTCCAGGATGAAAGCGCCCTGACCGCGGTGCGCGAAAAGATCCGCGACGAGATGCCGACCTTGTTCCGCGTCTTCCGCGCCGATGCTTATCTACTCAGACGCATCGTGGCTTCGGCAAGCAAGCTTCTGGATGAGGTGCGCGCCGATCCCGAGCACCCGCTGCGCCAGGAGTTCGACAGCTTCGTCGAGAACTTCGTGGAAAGGCTGCGCGGCTCCCGCGCCTATGCCATGCGGGCCGAGAAGCTGAAGCGGGATTTTCTCGCTCGGCCGGAAGCGCGCACCATGGTGGGCGCGGCGTGGGAAAGCCTCAGCGGTTTTCTGCTGGAGGACGCCAATGCGCCCCGGTCGGCCTTGCGCGAGCAGATGACGGGCATGTTCGTCGAGGTCGGCCGGCATCTTGCGACCGACGCCCGCGTGCGCGCCGACATGAACGAGGGCTTCGTCGTGGCGCTGTCTTCCTTCGTGGAAGGCCAGAAGAGCGGCGTTTCCACCTTTATCGCGGACCAAGTGGAGAAGTGGGACTTGGCGCAGCTCACCCGTCTGATCGAAACCAATATCGGCCGCGACCTCCAATATATCCGCTTCAACGGCATGGTCGTAGGAGGCTTGGCAGGCCTCGTGCTCTACTCCGCCGAGCGCCTGCTGCTGGCGAATTGACGGTTTGCGGCTGCCGACTATCTACGTTTCCAGGGACGGATGGTTCGAGAGTTGGAACGGGAGGCGGCCTTGGCTTGGGAAGATCAGGCGAAATCATTCGGTGAGATGTTCAAGCGGTTCGGCGAAAGCCTGCATATGCCGCAGATGGACATAGACGCGGTCATGGAGAGCCACCGCAAGAACATCGAAGCGCTGGAACAGTCGGCGCGCGCCAGCGCTGCGGGCGCCGCCTCGCTTTTCACCAAGCAGAAGGAAGCCGTAGAGCAGGGCATGCGCGACGCCTCGGAGATGGCGCAAAGCTTCAGCCCTGCCGGTTCGCCGCAGGCAGCGTTCGGCAAGCACGCCGACCTTGCCAAACGCTCCTTCGAAGCCGCGGTGAAGAATGCCGGCGAGATGGCGGAGATCATCCGCCAGTCGGGAACGGAATCCACCGAGATCCTGCGCAACCGCATCCGCGACTCAATGGAAGAGGCCATGAAGCGGTTCTCGCCGCAGAAGTAGCCTCTGCCCCCACGGTTTTATCGCTGCTGCGCCCGGCTGAACTCCGCAAAGCGTAGGCTTCGAAGACATGCCGGACGCTACTGCGGTGCTCGGCGAGCCGGCGGAGAAGGCAGTCCGAGGGCCGCCCCTCTCCTGACACCGATCAGTTGGGCAGGGCAGGCGCCTTGGCCAACGCCTGGGCGCCGGCTTCGCGCATTGCCGGCGTTGCAAGATGCTGAAGGCCCAACGCCGCATAGTTGACTTTCAGATAGCCGCTTTCCGTTTCCGTGACGGCGCGGGACAGGTTCCCATCATCGAGGAGGTCCTGCGCCATGACACCCGTGAAGGATCGCGAATCACCGGCATAGCGGAAGTCGTAAAGGCGCAGACCGGAGGCGGTAACTTCCTTGAAACGGATGTCCGATTTCAAACGCTGGTCTGACGCTTGGCTGTTCTCATCGTCGCCAATCTTGTTGGCGGTTTCCTTGAGCGCCTCGGCGAGGTCATTGCCGGCATAGGCAGTGGTGTTGAGCGTCTTGAAACCATGAAGCTTGCTGAGGTCCAAGGCAGCATGTTCGTCCTTGGCCTGGATAGTGCTCTCGTTCTGCTGATCTTCCACGATGGCGCTCCTGTTGTGTCGCAGCGACGTAGAGGAAGCTAGGCGGGTGAGAGAGTCAAGCTACTGGTCGCCAACGGCTTGGCGGGCCGTCCGGCGGAAGTGTCGCGCCGCTGCCATGCGTGTTGGATGATGCGACGGTCGCGCCGCGCCGCAGAACATCTATTGGCACTTGATCAGCGAAAAGCCGTCGCACTGACCGCCCTCGCACACTTGTCCCGAACTGATAACCCGAGTTTTCGGAAGGCCGCTGGCCTTTTTGAACGCAGCCGCCTCTGACATGCCCTTCGACTGGCAGAACGCATCCGCGGCCGGTTTTCCACAATCGCCTTGCCACACGCGGCACCAGTCGAGGCGCGTGTTCTTGACCTGCGGATTTTTGAAGCTGGCTGTATCAGACTTGCAGGTGATCTGTGCGAAGCTGTCGCAGAAATTATCCTCGCAAACCGACCCGTCGCCAATCGTTCGCGTGTTGCCGACGCCCGGTGCCTTCTGGAAGGAGGAGGCACCCGGATAGCCCTGCTTCTTGCAGAAGGCATCAGCGGCGGGCTTACCGCAATTATGCTGATAGGTGCGGCACCAGTCGAGCGCTTTTCCGCCCGTCTGAGGTGAGGCGAACATTTGATCCGCACTGGCTGTGCAGATTGCAGATGCCGACACGGAGATCGCAATAGCAATAGTCAAAAGTCTCATGGTTCCTCCTCCCAGGTTCCAGTGCCACCGCGCGTGAGAGTAAAACTCCCGCACTGCATTCCGCAAGGTTAGGTCGGGACATATTTTGTCGTTGCCGATGACACCTCTCAGGTTGCTGGCAGACTTTACGGTGAAGATCGCCGCTATGCCGATTGCCGGGTTCTACTCCCGAAGCAGCATGCTGGTTGGCATGCCTCACATCACCGCGCCCGGAGCACTCGCCAACTTGCACCAAGCATCACCGATACTGCGCGGCGGCGTGCCCTGCGACGCGACTTATGCCGGGCAGGAACGTGCAAGGCATTGGCCGGATTCGGCTTCTTCGTCGCGGTCGAGCGTGGAAGCGAAGATCAAGGGCGGCTACTCTTAGCGAGCGGACCAAGATTGATGCGCTGAGGCTTGGCGAAATGTGATCCTTTTTCGCGAAAAAGGATCATATCCCCACGGGAAAAGTTGTCCCTCCGGCTAGATATTCTTTTGAAAATATTTGGAAAACAGAGCTCGTCTAACCGGCCTCTAAGTCTTCGCGAAAGCTGATTTATGGTGGGCCCGGAGGGACTTGAACCCCCAACCAAGCGGTTATGAGCCGCCGGCTCTAACCATTGAGCTACAGGCCCCACAAGCACCGTCGATTAGTCAGTTTCCTGGCCTTGCACAAGCGGCCGTGCCCCATTCCCCTCATATTGCCGATCTAGCGAAGGCGCAGGGACATCGGACGGGAGATTTTTTCGTACCATGAAGTTCGCTCACCTTGCTCTGCCCGCGGCAGTCGCCGCCGCTCTGCTTTTGCCCACGGCTGGGCATGCTCAGGAAGAGGCTCAGAAGCCTCGCATCATCGTGTCGGGGGAGGGCGAAGCAACGCTCGTGCCGGACATCGCGATCCTGACGCTTTCCGTCATGCGCGAGGCGCCGACCGCCAGCGCTGCGCTGGAGGACAACAACAAGGCGATGGCCGCGGTGGTCGATGCGCTGAAGGCTGCCGCGATCGCGCCGCGCGACCTTCAGACCGCGGGCATCGCGATCAACCCGCGCTACGAATACACGCAGCGGGCGGATGGCACGCAGGAGGGCAAGCTCGTCGCCTATCAGGTCAGCAATACCCTGACCGTGCGCGTCCGCGACATCGCAAAGACCGGCGTTCTCATCGACCAAGCCGTTTCGCTCGGCGTCAACAACGGCGGCGGCATCTCGTTCACCAACGAGGATCCCAAGCCGGCGCTCGACGATGCGCGCCGGAAGGCTGTCGCCGACGCCATGGCCAAGGCAAAGCTTTTAGCCGAGGCCGCGGGCGTCACGCTGGGCCGCGTCACGGAGATCAGCGACACCGTTTCGAACAGCCCGCCTGTGCCGATCCAGGCCAAGGCCTACCTCGCACGGAGCGACGCCGCGCCGGTCGAGGCTGGCGAGAACTCCTACACGGCCCAGGTCAACATGGTGTTCGAGTTGAAGTAGTTTTCCGCGGCGGCAACGGAAAAGTCCGGCGAGCCCAAGCCCGCCGGCCTTTCTGTTTTCGGCCCCCGCTTATGGGGCGATCAGCGGATGACCGGGCAGAACGGGGCGCGCGCGAAGGTCACGACATAGCGCTCGCCGTATTTGCGGCCGGAAACGTCGATCGTGCGGCGGTCGACGTCCACGATGCGGGGACGGCGCAGACCCATGCGCTGGGCCTTGGCCAGAGCCTGGCCGGGCGAGCAGCGCGGCGGAGGCGGGCGGTGACGCCAACCGGGGCCGTGACCCCAATCATCGTCATCGTCGTCCCGATCACGATCCCAGCGGCCGCGCGGCGGGCCATCCTCATCGTCGTCCAGGTAGAGGCCGATACGCGGACCGCCGTCGCGAATCTCAAAGGCCAATCCATCCGCGTGCGCGGCGGCCGGCATCGTGGCTGCGACAGCGGCCGCGGCGCTGGCCCCCAGCATGGCTGTTTTCAGAAGCTTCAACATGGTTGCGGTGTCCTCGAAGGTGGTGCGCTTTGCTTCTCGCCGAAGCGATTGAGGCGGACCATAGGGCAGCGCAACTGAACCGAGTGCGAATCCGCTGTTCATTCGGCGTTCACCCCGCGGGCGTCAGGGCTCGTCGTCGAGGATGTGTTCGAAATAGTCTTCCGGCTCGGCCAGATCCGATTCGGAAGCCGTCAGCCTGCCCCGGACTGAAATGCCTGCCTCGTGCACGCTCTCGGCGCGGCCGGAGCGCAGGGGGTGCCATGGGAAAAGATCATGCCCTTCCGCGACCAGGCGATAGGCGCAGGTGGCGGGAAGCCAGGACAGGCTCCGCACCGCAGCGGGATCGAGCTTGACGCAGTCCGGCACGCGAGCCTGGCGGTTGTGGTAGTCGCTGCACCGGCAGGTGCGGCCGTCGAGAAGGCGGCAGCCGACTGATGTCCAGTAGATTTCGCCGGTGTCCTCGTCTTCGAGCTTGGAAAGGCAGCACTTGCCGCATCCGTCGCAGAGCGATTCCCACTCGGCGGACGACATCTCCTCCAGGCGCTTGGTTTTCCAGAACGGCTCCATGCCGGCGCATGTGGCTAAGCGGACTGCGGGCGTCAAGCCGGCGCGGGCGGTATGGCGCTCCGCGCGGCGCTGCCTTCAGGCCGCCATGAACCGCGGTGCAGAAGGGCCGAGCTGCCGGTGTTGGAGACGCTTGTCGGAACCAAGGCAGGCACCGCTCATTGGGGAAGCCGAAGGGCATCCCCCAAAATCTGGAGGAAACAAATGAAACGCCAGAACCCGATCCTGGCCGCGATCCTGGCCGGCACGGCGCTTACGCTTTTGGGCGGTGCGCCCGCGGGCGCCGTTCCCTCGATCACGGTAAGACACAGCGCCGCGATGCCTTTCCAGGGCGGCGTTCGAATCATCCCGGTGCAGGACGAAGGCGCGGACGCGGACGCCCCTAACGCAGAAGAGGCTGCGCCGCAGGGCGAGGACGCGCCGCGCCCGCGGCGTGAGCGTCAGCGCGCCCAGAACCAAGAAGCGCCAGCCGCCGAAGAAGCGGCGCCTGAGCCGGAACAAGCAGA
Organism: uncultured Rhizobiaceae bacterium; assembly: GCA_964242945.1. Lineage (GTDB taxonomy): Bacteria > Pseudomonadota > Alphaproteobacteria > Rhizobiales > Rhizobiaceae > Mesorhizobium_B. Next base: position 7,232 of record CAXTCF010000175.1, read on the forward strand.
ACAAGCGCCACGGCAGCGCCGCCGCGCGCAACAGGCGCAGGAAGAGCCGGCTCCCGCAGCCGACGAAGCCGCGCCGCAGCCCGAACAATCGGAAGAAACGCCACGTCAGCGTAAGCGTCGGGAGCAAGCCGAGCAGGCGGAGCAACAGGCCCCGGCGGCCGAAGAAGCTGCCCCGCAGCCTGAACAGACCGAGGAAACGCCGCGCCAGCGCCGCCGCCGCGAGAAGGCAGAGCAACAACAGGCCGAACCGGAGCAACAGGCTCCGGCCGCTGAGGAGGCCGCGCCGCAGCAGGCTCCTGCTGCGGAAGAAGCTGCTCCACAGCCTGACCAGGCTGAGGAGACCCCACGTCAGCGCAAACAGCGGGAACGCGCGCAAGGCGAGCAAAAGCCTACCGGGGAGCAGCCCGAAAGCGGGGCGCAGAATGCGCCTGCCACCGAGCAGCCCGCTGAAACGCTCCCCGGCGGCGAAGCGCCAGTGCCCGCGCAGCCGCCTTTGCGCGGCAGCCAGCGTGCGCAGACCGGCGTGCAGCGGGCGTTGCCGGCGCCGGCTCAGAGCGAGGCTCCCGTTCCCGGCGAGCCGCCGTCGCAGGAGGCTCAACCCACGCCTGAGGTGCAGCCCGGCCGGGAGCCGGCGCAACAAGAAATCGAAGGCGCCAAGCCCCAAAAAGGCGAACAACAGGGAGGCGAACAAGGGGAAGCTGCGGGCGAGCAGCC
>CAXTCF010000176.1:0-2928 GCA_964242945.1 uncultured Rhizobiaceae bacterium
TTCCACTGGTGGCCAGGCGTCACAAAGATGAAGTGATCAACCGGAGCCGGTATGATCTCCTCGGCAATGCCGTTCGCTTCGGCGTAGCAGGCGACATCATGGCAGCAGGCGAAGGTATCGAGACTGTGCTGTCGCTGCGCACCGTGCTGCCCATGATGCCGATGGCGGCAGCTCTTTCCGCTGCGCACCTTGCCGCCTTCTTGTTTCCACCGGCCCTACGCCGTCTCTACATCGCCCGCGACAACGACCCGGCCGGCGACTGGGCGACTGCACGGCTGACTAGCCGCGCGCATGCGGCCGGGATCGAAGCAGTCCCGTTGCGCCCACGGCTTGGCGACTTCAACGGCGATCTGTGCCGCTTCGGCATCCATGCCTTGCGCGCAGCAATCCGTGTGCAACTCGTTCCGGAAGATGTCGGCCGCTTCATGGGTGACGGCAGCGAGGCCGGAAAGGAGAAGGAGACGCAGGGCATCGATGGTTGCGCGCCGATCCGGTTGTTGCGGCGTTCCCGGCGCTGGAAAGAGCCGCGCCTGCGGCCTTCATAGGGGGCGACCGGGCCGTCAAACGGGGCGTTCCCGCAATGCCTTCCGGCCGGCTATTTTCCGCCGCGCCGAAGGCGGCGCTTTGCATCGCCAGGCAAAATAGCCGGCCTCCCGCCATCCTCCGCTGCGCTGCGGCCTTCCGCTGCCGCTCCAGGTGCAGGCCCGCCCCGCCCGACGGCTGTCCGTCGCCATGAAGGCCGCGGCAGTCGCGGCCCATCCAGCGAAGGGAGCACCCCATGACCACCGACATCGACGACACCGCCAACGAGCCGCACGCCTCATCCCAGACCGGCGCCATCCTTTCCGAGCTTCAGCTCTTCGGCTACCGCCCGTTCCAGGACGAGCCCGATCCGCGGCCACTCCCCGAAGCACATGCCATCACCGGCGCCGTCGCCGACATCTTCGACGCCCTGGGCGCCACCTTGAACGAGACCCGCCTCGAACCCGACCTGGAAGACCTGCTCTGGTCGACCGTCAACCTCTTCCACCGCGCCGTCTCCCGCATCGAGCGGGAACTCGACGACAACGAGCAGGCGCAGCGCCGTAGCCAGGGCGAACAGGACGGCTCCGAGGTGCGCTCCGTCGACCTCGAACGTCTCACCGCACAGGGTCTGACCCTGATCGAGCGGCGCAACGGCATGGAGCTCTTCCGCGATCAGGCCGCCGAGCAGTTCGAAGTCCACACCGGCTCCGTCTGGCGCCCGCGCACCGGCTCGATGATCAACCATCGGCACCTGACCTCCGCGGTGATCGACAGTCGCGACTTTCTGGCCGCCAGACGGCGGGCGGAGAACGAGGTGATGCTGCCCGCCGGGCCGAAGATCGCCTTCACCGGCGGGCTCGACTGCAACGATCATCATGCCATCTGGGACAAGCTCGACCGCGTCCAGGCCAAGCACCCGGATATGGTGCTGCTGCATGGCGGCTCGCCCAAGGGCGCCGAGCGCATCGCCGCCTGTTGGGCCGACAACCGCAAGGTGCCGCAGATCGCCTTCAAGCCCGATTGGGCCAGACACGGCAAGGCTGCGCCCTTCAAGCGCAACGACCGGATGCTCGATGTCGTGCCGATCGGCGTCATCGCCTTCCCCGGTTCGGGCATCTCCGCCAATCTCGCCGACAAGGCCAGGAAGCTCGGCATCCCCCTCTGGAAGTTCGACGGCGGCGCGTGAGCGCCGCTGCCACCACCTTCACTCATTATATATGTTGATCGGAAGCGGAGCGCCCCGCGGGGGTGTCCCACGCACTCCGCTTCCGTGCAATTCGTAGAGACTCGTGCTGCCTGGTAGACCTGCACATGAACACCCACACCGGCATTGCCAGTTCATCCGCTGTTCCTGCGCGCGAGACGCTGACTGGCAGCGTCGAGCGGGTGACCTTCCACAACGAGGAGAACGGCTTTGCCGTGCTTCGTGTGAACGCACGCGGCCGGCGCGATCTTGTCACCTTGATCGGCCATGCCGCCTCAATCTCGGCCGGCGAGTTCATCCACGCGCTCGGGCACTGGGTCACCGACCGTGTTCACGGTCAGCAGTTCAAGGCGGACGTGCTGAAGACCACGCCGCCGACCACGGCAGAAGGCTTAACGCGCTATCTCGGCTCAGGCATGGTGCGGGGTATCGGCCCGAAGCTTGCGTCCCGCATCGTCGGCCAGTTCGGCTTAAGCACCTTCGAAGTCATTGAAGCCGATCCGGCTAAGCTGCGTGAAGTCTCCGGTATCGGCGAGTGGCGGGCCGGGCGCATCGCCGCCGGCTGGGCCGAGCAGAAGGCGGTGCGCGACATCATGCTGTTCCTGCACGGCCACGGCGTTAGCACCTCGCGAGCGGTGCGCATCTTCAAGGCCTACGGTCACGATGCCATCAACGTCATGACCGATGATCCCTACCGGCTTGCTCGCGACATCCGCGGCATCGGCTTCCGCAGTGCGGACGCCATCGCCATGCGGCTGGGGCTGACGAAGGAGGCACCCAAGCGCCTGCAGGCCGGCATCTCCTATGCCCTACAGAGCGCCACCGAAGAGGGGCACTGCGCGCTGCCGGTCGAGAACCTCGTCAAGCTCGCGACCGAGCTACTGGAAGTGCCTGACACGCCGATCCGCGCGGCCGTCGAGGCGGAGCTTGCTGGTGGCGACGTGGTGCAGGACACGGTCGAAGGCCAGCCCTGCCTGTTCCTCAAAGGCCTGCATGTCGCGGAGCAGGCGATCGCGCACCGGATGCTCTCGCTCACCGAGGGCGCGCTGCCCTGGCCTGCCATCGATGCCGATTCCGCCATTGGCTGGGTCGAAGGCAAGACCGGCAAGCAGCTTTCGCCCTCGCAGCGCCAAGCCGTCGCTGCGGTGCTCGCCGCGAAGGTGGCAGTGATCACAGGCGGGCCGGGGGTGGGCAAGACG
>CAXTCF010000176.1:2938-7883 GCA_964242945.1 uncultured Rhizobiaceae bacterium
GCGGCCTCCACCCGCCGGCCGCGCCCCGGCCCCCCGCCCCGGCGCGCCGCGGCCCCCCCACACGACTCTGCTCGACACCATCCTGCGCATCCTCTCGGCCAAAGGCGTGAAGATCCTGCTTGCCGCGCCGACCGGCCGCGCCGCCAAGCGGATGAGCGAGCAGACGGGGCTGGAAGCCAAGACCGTTCACCGCCTGCTGGAGATCGATCCCGCGAACGGAGGCTTCAAGAAGAATGGGGAAGAGCCGCTCGACTGCGATCTCCTGGTGCTGGACGAGACCAGCATGGTGGACGTCCCGCTGATGAACGCCATCACCAAAGCCGTGCCGCAGCGCGCCGGCCTGCTGCTCGTCGGCGACGTCGATCAGCTGCCCTCTGTCGGGCCCGGCCGCGTGCTGGCCGACATCATTGCGTCCGGCGCCATCACCACGGCGCGACTCACCGAGGTGTTCCGCCAGGCAGCGCAAAGCCGCATCGTCACCAACGCGCACCGTATCAACTCGGGCCAGATGCCGGAGTGGCCGAAGCCGGGCGAGGAGAGCGATTTCTTCTTTGTGGAAGCTGAAACACCCGAAGACGGCGCGGCCAAAGTGATCGAGATCGTGCGCCAGCGCATCCCGCGCCGCTTCGGCCTCGATCCCATCCGCGACGTGCAGGTGCTGTGTCCCATGCAGCGCAGCGCGATGGGAGCCCGCACGCTGAACACCGACCTGCAGCGGGCACTGAACCCAAACCCGGCCGCCGCCATCGACAAGTTCGGCATTCTGTTCCAGGTCGGCGACAAGGTGATGCAGACGGAAAACGACTACGACAAGGAGGTGTTCAACGGCGACCTCGGCACGGTTGCCCATATTGACCACGAAGAAGGCGTACTGATCGCCTCCTTCGACAGGCGCGAGGTGCAGTACGCCTTCGGCGAACTCGACGCGCTGGTGCCTGCCTATGCCACGACGATCCACAAGAGCCAAGGCTCTGAATACCCGGCGGTGGTGATCACGATGGCCACGCAGCACTACACCATGCTGGCCAGGAACCTCGTCTACACAGCGGTGACGCGCGGCAAGCAGCTCGTCATCGTGGTGGGGCAGAAGAAAGCTCTGGCCATCGCGGTCAGAACCTCAGCCGCCCGGCGACGCTGGACAAAGCTGGATGAGTGGCTCTCCAACTCATACTGAACGCTATGTCGCTTACGATCAACGGACCGGCACGCGCTAGGAGCGGTATTTCCGCGTCACTTCTCGAATGTCATGTTTGGGGCCGAGAGCCGTCGGTCGGCTATCGGTGTATGGTGGCGGATAGCTGCCGTTCGGCTTCCGACCCCATACCTGCCGTTCAGCAGGCTTCCGTCGCTTCCCGAATGTTGGCAGTCATTCCACGAGATTTCTATCTGGGTTTCGCAATACACCCACTGATCCGCATGCAGCTCGTCAACCAGCACGTCCGCTACATTTACCGGGTTTTACCGATCGACGAATTGTTCTAGCATCCCCTCGCCTTGGGGGATCGTCATGCATCGCGCAGTCTTTCTGCTGGTCGGCCTTTGGTTCTGCTTTACGATGACCTTTGCTCGCGCCGAGGACGAGCCGAGGATGACGGCGCCCTGGCCGCCGCTCGCGAACGTCGATCCGATGGTCCAGAACGGCCTCGGCGTTTCGCCCTACGCACGCTACGAGCTCAGGGGTTACAAGACCGACTCGTCAATGAATGACGCTACTTTTGCCTTCCGTTCCGCGTTCGCCATCACCTACATGCAGGTGTTTGTCCGTGTCGATTTTTACCGCGGCTACGGGACGACGGGGGATGGCAACTGCGAGGACATCACGCACATAATCGTCCGGCACGCAATTTGCGAACATGGAACCTACGACGTTCTGGTCGGAATGGGTAACGATGAGGAATATCCATGCTTCGATCGATCGCCCAGCGCCTTGGTCTACCGGGTAGTTCCTCAGGAGAGCACGACGCTTGTCCACGACCGTCTCACCGTCTCCTGTGGAACGACCTATGCCTTCACCGGCAAGTTCTATACCGAGCACTCCGCTTTTGAAGAGAAAATGTTCAGCAATGTCACGGATAAATATCTGCTGGCCTACAGGGCGGAAGACGTTCTGGTCCGTGTGACCAATCTCTTACGCAAGCCGGCTGAGGCGAAGTGATGCGCCGCTTGCTTGGTGTGACTCTAGTCCTAAGCGCCGCCTGGTGCTCACCGGGGAGCGCTCAGCTTTGCTACGACAGCACCACCGATACTCCCTACCTCTGCGGCTCGCCACAGCCGGGCGGTCCACCGGCGGGCGGAGGCGGACCTGGAACGGCTCCGGGATCAGGTGTCACCATTGAGCTGCCGATCGGCGGGATCCAACCAGGCAATGCATTGGAGAATTTCGTCGACGAACTGATGGATATCCTGGGCGGCGGGTCGTCAGACGCGAAGGATGCCTTCTTCAACGATTTCAACGCTGCCGCGGCATGGGGGGATCGACAGATGATGGTCTCCAACGAGTTGTTGCGGATGAATACCGAGTTCGCGGACGAACTTATCGAACGCGACATCCAGGCACGGCGCGACGAAGACGCAGATTACGAGCAACTGAATGTCATCTGGGACGCGCAGATGGCGCAGTATGCCGAACTCGACGACGGCCAGGGCCTGTTTCCCTACTTCGACTATCGTATTCCGCCCGATCATCCAGATTACCCAGCTTTGCGACAGGCGACGATCGATCGGCTTGAGGCCCGCAAGCGTCTGAAGGATCATGCGGCGGAATTTGCTCCGTCGAGCTTTCGCGATGCGGCGCTGGCACTGTCGGAGCACTACCTGCGAATGGCCGATGCCCTCTATGCCGATGGCGACGGTGACGGCGCCCGCGCCTATCTCGAAGCTGCGCAGCGCGCCGCGGCAGCAACCTTCGCTCCCTCACCGCTGCGCGAACCGAGGTCCGGAAAGTTCGGCCTGTTCGAGCTCGTCGACGCCGGCACCCTCCCGTCCGCGCCCGGCCTTGATGCGACCAACCGCTATTTCGTGCGCGGCGCAGCCATGAGCGAGCACCTGACCAGTTGGGCCGACCGCATCTACCGGAGTTTCGTCGGGCAAGGCGGCCAGCGGTTGGACATCGTCAGCGGCGATCGTCCGCCGGACCGGCAGGCCAATGCCATGTTCGTTCGGTTCAGGCAGGGCGGCAATGTTCAGGACTACATCAATCAGGCCGCGGCGCAGGAGATTTTCGGCGTCTACAACGCCAACAATGGCACCATGCCGGACCACGAGTTGGTCGCAATGATGACGGCGACAATCGAGCAGCAGGTGGCCAACAATAATTTCGTGTCGAGCCATCAGCAGGGCAACGCGCTAGACCTGCGCACGATAGGTTTGACACCGGCGCAGAAGCAGCAACTCAGGGAAGCGGTTCAGGCGATAGGGCTTGAGGTGCACGAAGAAGGCACGCCGCCGCATTTCCACATCAAAGTGCCGGCGCCGGTGCTTCCGACCGCGCCGCCCGATCCATCACCTGCAATCTACCTCAACCAGTACTGGCCATGGCCAAACGATTGGCCCGCACCAGAAATCCGCCTCTTGACCTGCAATCCGGTCGACATCGGCGGGCAGCGCTATCGCGAGCTTCTTCCTTCGAGACCAGCCATCGAGCAGATCGCCTGGTATCGGCCAGATGGCAGCGCGGAGCTCCTAGTGGGGCTGGGCTCGGACGATCAAGGCGATGCGGCGCAGGTCGCACGACTGCTGGTCGCCGAGTCTCATCTTCCCGCGACCGGCCAAGGCGTGTTGGTCACCGGCGCGCTGCTGGATTCGGAAGAACCTCTGATCCAGGATTACTGTCTGCTCGACTGAGCGACAGGCTTAGAATGTGAACTCATGAATGTGGCGTGATCAAGTGGGTGGAGGACGACCGTTCCATGCCGCGTCGTCAACCTTTGTAAGTGAGCTCCCTCCATACGAAAGGCGCGATGCTGTCAAGTGAGAGTCACCGAACGTGCGAAGGTCAGCTCTTCTACGCAGACGTCCGAAACCTGCCCTTCTGCTTACCACCCCAAAGCGATTATGACGGCGACATGTGCCGTTTGCCAAAGCGGTCATCCAACGAGGATTGGATGACCGCATCAACGTCAGATTTCGGTTCGCTCTGCCAAGAGCAGCGCGTCCTCGACATCGACGCCCAGATACCGGACGGTGTTCTCGATCTTGGAATGGCCAAGCAGGATCTGGATGGCGCGTAGGTTGCCCGTCGCTCTGTATATCATCGATGCCTTCGTTCGACGAAGCGAGTGAGTGCCGTACTCCTCGGGACGCAAGCCAATGGCGACCACCCACTCATCAACGAGACGGGCGTACTGCCTCGTGCTCATGTGGCGGGCATGGTCGATCCGGCTGGGGAACGCGTAGTCGTTGACCGTACCGCCACGCCGTTCGAGCCAAGCCAACAAACTGGCTCTCACGTCGCTGTTAATCTCGAACTGGACTGGACGTCCCGTCTTCTGCTGCACAACGATCGCACGGGTCCTGATCTCCGGTCCTGCAACCAGTTCGCCGATCTTGATCTTGACCAGGTCGCAGCCGCGAAGCTTGCTGTCGATCGCGAGATCAAACAAGGCGCGGTCCCGAACGCGGCGCTCGCGGTCGAGAAAGAACCGAACGGCTCAGATCTGTTTCTGCGTGAGCGGACGCTTGGTGCCGACCTCTTTACCTGCGTTCCAAGCCGCGCGCTCGCGGCTGGCATCATCGTATCGAGAGTGACCCATGTGTATTCTCCTCGGCCTTGATTGGCCGAGCGAGAGACATGGTTGGCGCTGCCGCTTGGGGGCCGAAACCGGATTGGCGGGCTATGACACTTAAACTTGGAAAGCAGACATTGCGATCAATCATCCCAACGTCGCGAGGTGACCGAGGCTGTGTGGAAACGCGGTTTGCGTGCCGATTGTTGGGGACGGTGGGA
>CAXTCF010000177.1:0-593 GCA_964242945.1 uncultured Rhizobiaceae bacterium
GTCGTTGCCGCCGAACCCGTCGAAGAGCTGGACAAGCTCGCTGCCGGAAAGCGTGTCGGCCCCGCCGGTTCCCTGGAAGTAGCGCTGGCCCGCCCCGCCCTCCGCCGCAGGGATCTGCGACAGGTCCTGGGTCTGCTTGTCGGTGCCGCTATAGGCGGTCGAGACGCCTTCGAAGCCCCACAGCGCTTGGCTCTCGGCCGAAAGCGACGACCAGCCGAGGATGCGCACCGTGTCGCCCGCGCCATAGGTGACCAGCAGGTCCTGGAGGCCGCCCGTTCCAGCCACCAGCACCTTCGACATGGCCGCGGGATCGAGGCCGCCCAGGAAGCGGATGACGTTGCCCCCCGCCGACAGGTCGTCGATCGTGTCCGCCCCGTCGCCGGCCGCGAAGACATAGGCGTCGCGGCCTTCGCCGCCCTTCAGCGTGTCGGCGCCCTTCGCTCCATAGAGGTTATCGTCGCCGGCGGTGCCGGAAAGCGTGTTGGCGTCCGCGTTGCCGGTGCGCGCGATGCCCGGTGCACCCGCCGCGGGGGCCGGGCCGCCCCCCGACGCCCCCGCCCCGGCGGCAGGATCGCGGCGGCGGAAGCGCGCGG
>CAXTCF010000177.1:603-7882 GCA_964242945.1 uncultured Rhizobiaceae bacterium
CTTCCTGCGTTGTCCAGCGGGTCGAAGCCGAGCGTTGCCAGTTTCTCGCGCACGACATCCAGCGAGATGGAGGTCCAGTCGTCCTGCGCGCCGTTCTTGTTGAGGCCGCTGTCGAGACCGTGGCGCCAGTCCAGCGTCTCAAGGCGGATACCGAAGTCGCCTGGCTTCCAGTCGTCGAGCTCGATCGTGTAGGCGGCTGCGGTGCCGCGTTTCAAATCGATCCGCAGGTCCTCCGATATCAGATTGCCCGTACCATCGTATTTCTTGTCGGAAAGCGTGTAGCGCTCGCCCTGTGTGCCAAGAATTTCCTGGTGGTAGAGGTCGGAAAATGACTCCTTAAGCCTCGTTAGATCGGCCGTCAGCAGGGACATCATGACGGCACCAATCGCCGTGCCGAACACGCCTCCAGTGCCGAATATGCCCGCGACATAGGCTTGATATGCACTCACATGGGCAGCAAACCACTCCTGAACGCGATCCGTGGTGGAGATGCCGGTCGTGAGAAGATCAACGATGTAAGGCGGCCGGTTGGGCACGTCGAGTTCGCCCACCATAACGCTGCGCGTTCCGCCGAACAGGTCGAAAAGGTCGAAGTCGAACGCCGCCCCGCCGAGAAGTTGCTTGCCGTCAACAAGCAGGACGGTTCCAGAAGCGTCGGCTCCCGGCTTGAGGCGAATGATTTGACTGCTCGCCGCCGCCTCCGAGCCGTTTTCCAGCAGCGTGGAGAAATTCAGGCGCAGGACACCCTCTTCAGAGAAGGTGGTTGGCGTTGCACTCCCGTCCCTGAATTCGACGGTGTTGTTGCCGGCGCCGAAGTCTATTTCGAGGTCGAGCTTGCTGGCGCGTTCGTCGAGGATGGCTTTGTCGTTGCTGTCGCCGAGCACGATCTTCTCAATGGAGTGCAGCGTGTCGGCGCCTCCGCCTCCGTCATCGGTCACCCGGACGAAATGTTTGGCGAGGTCGTTGGCATCGGCGATGCCGACTTCAACTGTTGTGCCGGATACAACAGCCTCTTGGTAATCCGCTGTATCCAATCCATCTTGTTCCGAGGCGATACTTATGTCGCCTCCGTCGAGCAGGTCGTTCCCCGCACCTCCAACCAGTATGTCGTCGCCTTCGCCGCCACGAAGTATGTCGTCGCCTGCATCGCCCCAAAGCTGATCGAAACCGCCACGGCCCCAAATAATGTCGTTGCCATTCCCGCCGCTGAGGACATCCTCGCCAAAGGAAAGTCCTAGCAGCGAACTGCTGTGCCCGAAAATTGCATCGTTGCCGCCACCCCCGTTTAGCGACACGCCATCCGAGTTGCTTTGCAGCGTATCGTTGCCTTCCGTCGCCGTGGCGTGCCACTTCGACCGGGACGGGTCGTCGTTGATCCCGCCCAAAGGTGCCTGCTTATCTCCATCGCTGAAACCGGCGTCCGGGTTGGTCTCTTCGAAGTGGCTCGGATTGATCGGCCCGTAGGCATCAGGCCAGACCTTGGACGCAATCCGATCCGCCACAACCTGCGAAAATAGTTTCCCTCCGAAAAGGGCGGTGATGGTTGTGAGCGGAGCGCTGCTGTTCAGCGCGAGCGCCAGCGCATTGCCCGACAGATATACAGCATTCTCATTCAAATCTAATACCAGCGGCCCTCACGTTTGACCGCCATGTGCCCACTGCCGGGATCCGATTGATTTGATGGTTTGGGGCTGGGCGAGAAGCTTGTTCCAGGCGTCGCATGCGGCTTCGATGACGGCATCGTAGGTCTCGAAGACGGTGTTGGAGAGGAAGTTCTGGCGCAGGAACTGCCAGACGTTCTCGACCGGGTTGAGCTCTGGTGCACGCGAGGGCAGCAGGATCGGCGTGATGTTCTTGGGCCATACGAGATTGCCAGTCGTATGCCATCCCGCGCGATCCATGAGCAGCACGGCGTGGGCGCCCTTGGCGACGTGGCGGGCGATCTCGTCGATGTGGTGCTGCATGGCCTCGGTGTCGGAGAAAGGCAGCGCCAGGCCGGCGCCCACGCCGCGTGCGGGACAGATGGCGCCAAACAGATAGGCGCTCTGGTAGCGCTGGTCGGCGGGCTGGGTGGGGCGTGATCCGCGTCTGGCCCACTGGCGCACCGTGCCGTTCTTCTGGCCGATGCGCGCTTCGTCCTGGAACCACACCTCGATCTTCTTTTTGCGCGTCACGCCCGCGAGGTGGGCTGCGAGCGTGCGTGGCCAGTTTTTTTGAACGCCTCGATGACCGCGCCGTCCTGCTTGGGATGCCTGGGCCGGGCGCTGACATGGGAGAAGCCCAGCGCCTTGAGCAGCTTGCCCACCGTGCGTTCGTGATAGACGACGCCAAACCGCTCGGTGATCACGCGCTGGAGATCGACACGCCGCCAGCGCACAACGCCGTCAACCGCGCGGTCGGGACCGGCCTCGACGATCCCAGCCAGTTCCGCCTGCTGTGCTTCCGTCAAGCGACGCGGCTTGCTCCGCACCCAGTTGTCCCGCAAGCCGTCCGGTCCACCCTCGTTGAAGCGGTGAACCCAGTCCCGCAAGGTCTGCCGGTCCATGCCGCCGATCCGGGCAGCATCGGCCCGGCTCATGCCCTCCAGCACAGCTGCAATCGACAGCAGGCGGCGGCTCTGCTTCGCATCCCGCGTGCGGGCCGCCAAGCGCCGAAGCTCCCCAGGCGTGTGGCTCAGCTTGACCTCGACGACCCTCGGCATGGCGCAAATCCTCCGCGATACCTTGAATGATGCCAAAGCCAGCCTGAAAACCCACCGAGTCAAACCTCAAGGCCTTTGTATAACGCGTCGTCTTCAAAAGCGCCATCAACGCGCCCGGTGGCATCGACGTGGATTTGAAAGCCATTCGGACCCTCAATCGTTTGTCCACCCGAAAAACTTGCGGGCTGCTTCTCGAAACGGTCGTAGAGGAGCGTCGCCACGAGCGCCAATTGAGATCCGCGCTCAAGACCGGAGCTCATACGCGTCAGTGCTGAGTCAATCGACGCGGCAACCCTCTCAGCGTTTGCTTCCGCTTCGTCGGGGTCGCCCCACTCCGCCCAGAAGGCCGCAACGAACGCCTCGCCCAGCTCCTTCGCCGCGTTGACCGTCGCATCGAGAAGATTTCCGGGAAAATAGTCAATAACGTTCGCGTTTATCCATGCGTTGCGCGCACTATCGAAGAAGTCTAGATCCTCAAGAAGGCCTGCGTCCGTTTCGTTGCTGCCCTTTATCCCTGCATAGGCACTCTCAGCGACTTTCTGCGACAACCAATATATACCGGGATAACGCCCATCGGCCGTGCCCGGACCGATTTCCTCCTGCCCCAGCCGGTTTGCGGCGAAGGCCGCCCCACCGACATGCCCCGAGAAGGTGGCGATGCGGGCTTGGAGGCCGGCTTCCTCGCTGTCTGTCATCGCATTGTAGACGAGATAGAACCCGCCTCTGTCATGCGCGTCGAGGAAACTCTTCATCAGGTCAAGCTCTTGCGCCGTCAGTCGCAGCTTGCCGCCGTCAGAAGAAGTCTCGTAAATCTCAGTCATCTGTCGGCGCCTTCGAGCTAAGGAAGTTCAATGTTGTCACGCTTCACGGTGTAGCGATCCAGGAACTGCCGTGCGATCGCGCAAACCCGGTCAGGCTGGCCATAAAGGTCGTGCGTTGCTGAAACTTCCACGTTCCAGCCGTCCATGGGCATCACGATCTCACATCGGAAGTCCCGGTCTGTGCAGGGGAAGCCGTCGCCTGAGTCTGTCGGTCCCACTAGGCGTAAAGCAGCGTTGGCGCGCTCCTGGGGCACGCAGCCGCCTGCCAGCTTGAACCCCGAATTGGCTCCGGCATTGTTGATGTGGAAGAGCAGGGAACGACGGCGTTGCTGATCCTTCGGCACCGTGGTCTTTGGCACAATCGTCCCATCCTCCAGCAGGATCGCTTCGAGGTAGACGGCATAATAGCTGTTGGACTTCATGGTGCTTGAAGACACCCTCGAGCGGGTCGCGCCGTTGGTGCCCACGGCGTCGAGCAGAAAGGCGCGCGGCGGCGCGAGGACCCACTCCCCGACCTCGCCCGTTTTGGCTCCCGCAAGCTCGTTCCTGACGCTGTTGCGGAACCGCAGTTCGTAGGGCGCCTTGCTTGTGGACGGAGCAAACGCCGCGCTCGGCCAGATGCGCTGCATCAGTTCGGCATACTTCGCGAGAACAAGGTAGCCGCCGACCACTGCGCCGAGCACAGCCGCTCCGAGCGCGAGCCTGCGCCGAAACCATGCGTTCTTGGGCTGCATCTGTAAACTAGGTAGGCGCATAGCCGCTGATAGCGCCAAGGGTGTCTGGCGAACCGAAGGTCGCAACGATGGAGCCAGCCGCCCTCTCTGCGACATGCCGCCCACATCTTTGCGCACAAATGCAACTCGCGCGAAGCCAGCTTCGCCGTCGTGGCAAATTCACGATTTCAACCCCTCGTCCCCAAAGCTTCCGTGCCCTTCCGAACACGGACCACCGCGAGGCGCACCTGCCCGGTGCAGCGATCGTCCAGCCGCGTGCTGCACCGCACGCAAGGGTCCCTCAACCCGGAAACGATCGCTTCTGCCGACATACCGCGAAGCAAGGAGAAGGTTGCACGCCGTTTCCAGTCGTGCAACTGGAAATTTCGGCATTTCCGGGGGAATAGGATTGGACTTGTGGGAACTCGCCGCAAACGAATGCTGATCGTCGGCATGGATCAGGCATTGGAAGATGGCGCTCGCGGGTCTGGCTTCGGTCGGCACAGGTTGTCGCGCCTGAGCCTGCGCTTGGGCAGGAAGCTTCGCATGAGCGCGCACATCGCTTGAGGCTTTTTGTAGACCGCGCGGGGGGCACTCGGCGAGGATTCCCATCGGTCGAGAATGGTTAGTTCAGGGAAAAAGACAGGCCAGGCAGAACATGCCCGCTGCAGTTAACAATTCCATAATCTTGTTTCATCTGAGATAACCTTTCGTCGGTCTTGCCGAGATAGTATATCCGATATTTCATCTCGATGAGGAATAAGCGCGGCGGCTTCTTACCCTCAACATGAAGGCGCAGATTTGGTGAGAAATCGCCGGGCACCGGGTTCGCAACCTTGCAGCAGTCGGGGTTTTCCGCTTTGAACTGCTCGATGGTGAAATAAGGAGTGCTGTTGACGCACGGCGTGCCTGGCTTCCAGCTGCCCAGCATGCATCCGCCTCGGTCGATCTCTTCCTGTCTACTTAAGCCCAGTTGGACGTGATGGGCGATTGCCGCTTCGACAGCTTGCGCTCCGGTGATCGCGCATCGTTCGTCCGCGGCCGCGTTTCCACAAACACAGGTGGCTGCTGCAACGATTGTTGCAAAAGCGCTGCGCCGACCTCGGGTCATCTTTCCAAGGCTGGAGAAATGAGCGGTTTGGGCCTGCTGAACGAGCGCGTCCGTGCGATCAGTCATCGCATTGCAAATGCGATGGAACCAGCCTCGATCATCCGCATCAAGCATCTTCTGCAACGCATTTCGCTCTTCTTGCGTGAGAGCAAGCTGTCCGTCGGCAGCAATAATATTTTCAGACATGGAAGCTTTGCCTTAAACTTTGATCAGCGAACATCGTCACGCCCGACCGTATGGCTGGAAAGAAATTTGCGCGCAGCGGCGCATGCCTTCTGCGGTTGAGCGTAGATTGATCTTGCAACAGTCAATCTGATGTCCCATCCATCGAGAGAAGTATTGATCTGGCAGCGTAATCTTGCGTCGCTACAAGGTTTACGGCCGAGAGGCAGATCGTAAGTATCTCTTATGTTGTCGTAATCATCGTCTCTGACACAATAGTCAGCAACCAGCATCTGTGGGAACGTGCTAGAATTAGTCAAATCCATACCAATAAAACCTCTTGCCAACAACTCTTTAGGGGCAAAAATGGCAGGCCTGATTTCATCGCTTGATTTTTCTAAAACACCATGAAGGTGAATAAAGAACTCGTCGTTGGTGTTTATGCCGAAATTGTACCATCGCTTTGGCTGATTGAAGCTTGCAGCGTAGGCGTCACCGTTCCGACCAATTTCGACATATACGAACGCTCGCGGGAGAGTGAGCCGCCACTCTAAGGGAGGCGAGGCAGGTGAAAATCTCTTGCCCCCCTTGAAAAAGCTACGCAGTACAATCTCGTATGGCGCTGTGCTGGTCGAGGCCATGCTCGGCGGACCGAACATAGAGGCGGTAAGACTTGAGATGTTGGCCGAGACCAGCAAGAGGATGATTACGAAGGTCGCCAGCGTGAAACTCAACACCATAGGGAGACGAGAGGTCGGCATATCTACGCATGCATCGCGCACGGGAGCGAAACCAATCGGTGCCCAACGGAACACAACACACACGCACCATGCGCCGTCGCATGATGAATGCTCGCATTTTGCGGCGCGCAAACATGTTCCACGCGCAGCCAATCCGGCTGTCGTATAAACGCCACTGCTTGACCCCTCGTCCCCAAAACTTCCGCGTCCAATGTGAACACGAACTGCCACGCGGTGCGCTTGGCTTGTGCAGCGATCGTCAAGCCGCGTGCCGCGTCGCACGCATGGGTCCCTCAACCCGGAAACGACCGCTTCTGCCGGCGCGCCGCGAAGCAGAGACAAGGTTGCACGCTGTTTTCGGCGATGCAACTGGAAATTTCCGCATATCGGGATCGGACCCGTAGGAACTTGCCGCAAGCGGATGCCGATCTTCAACAAGGATCATGTGACGCTGCATGGCATTCGCGGGTCTGGCTTGGGTCAGCGCAGGTTGTCGCGCTTGATGGTGTGTTCGGATAGAAAGCTTTTCGCGAGCGCGCACGCCGCCTGCGGCTTTTCCTAACATTACAGTTGCGGTTTGTTTGAGGATCTGACTCTGTGGCGCACCATGGTTGTGTGATCATGGATGGCTGGGATGTCGGGCGGCTCGGTTGAAGCGACGCTGGAACTTTAGGCGTCGTCGCTGCGGGATGTGAAGGAGCGGATCGGGCCTTTGTTCCGGCAGAAGCGGATGGCTGCGTCTGCTGGGTTGTTTCTGGATGCGCTGCTGGGGCCTGAGCGGCGCAAAACAGGCTGGATGCGGGCGGAAGCTGCTGGCGATCCCGGGCCGTGGCGCCAGCAGGCTCTGCTTGGCCGAGCCCAGTGGGACGCCGAGGCACTGCGCGACGTGGTGCGCGATTACGCTGTTGAAGCGCTTGCCGAACCTGACGCTGTTCTGGTTGTGGACGAGACCGGCTTTCTGAAGCAGGGCAAGGCATCGTGCGGCGTTGGACGCCAGTACACCGGGTCAGCGGGCAAGATCGCCAACTGCC
>CAXTCF010000178.1:0-7881 GCA_964242945.1 uncultured Rhizobiaceae bacterium
GGTCATCACCTGCCGCCGCATTCGTACACCCTCCCCCCCCCACCGCCCCCGGCGGTCGCCCTCCCCTCTCCGCAGGGGAGGATCATGCCCCGCAGCCGGCAAGCCGATTGCTCCTCCCCCGTTTACGGTGGACGGGGACCGCCGAAGGCGGTGGAGGGGGCGGAACGGTCCCGAGTAGCCTGGAGCCGGGCTGCTTGTGCCGAAAACCTCAGCCTGAATTCATCCTTCGCCAGAACGAAGACGACATGCCCGGGTCGCAGTGCGCGCGGAACTCGTCCAGCCGCGGAAAGCCCTGCCGGAAAAGGTCCGGCGGCAGGCGGCCGTCCTTGGCGGGATAGAGCCGGCCGCCGGCTTCGCGCACGACCGCATCGAGACGATCCAGCAGCGCCAGCGTGGAAGCCCCGCGGTTGGGAAAATCCAGCGCCAGCGTCGTGCCTTCAGCCGGGAAGGACAGCATGCCGGGCGAGGGGAGCGCGCCGAAACTCTTCAGCACCACGAGGAACGAGCCCTGGCCCGCCGCCGCGATTTGGCGCAGCATCTCGGCCGTCGCATCTGGCGCAGCGTCGGGCGGCACGACGCTCTGGTACTGGTACATGCCCCGCCGCCCGTAAAGCCGGTTCCAGTGGCGCACGCCGTCGAGCGGGTAGAAATAGCCGTCGTAGGGCACCTGCCGCTTCCCCGCCTTGCGCCGGCCGAGGCGAAGATAGGCCGCGTTCATCGCGCCGATGGAAAAACGGTTGAGCAGGAAGCCCGGCATCTCGAACGGCACCGCCGGCCCCTTTTTTCCCCCGACGTCCAGCGCGCCCTCCGCCGCATGGTTGGCGCGCGTGAACAGCCCGCGACCGAGCGCGCCGCCGCGGGCCAGGCAGTCGATCCAGGCGACGGTGTATTCATGCGTCGCGGCGCTTTCGCCGCTTAAAGCGAAGAAGTCACGGACATGCCCGAAGGGCAGGGTTTCCGTATCCACCAGCGCGCTGCGCACGGGCTTCAGGCGGATGGCCGCGTCCGTGATCACGCCGGTCAGGCCGAGCCCGCCGACGGTCGCAGCAAACAGCCCGGCCGGGTCGGATGGGTTGAGGCGATGCACGCTCCCGTCGGAGCGAAGCAGGCCGATCTCCTCCACATGAGCCCCAAGCGTGCCGGCCCCGAAATGGTTCTTGCCGTGCACGTCATTCGCGATGGCGCCGGCCAGCGTCACGAACTTGGTTCCCGGCGTCACCGGCAGGAAAAAACCCTTCGGCAGCGCGAAGGCGATGATCCGCTCCAGCGACACGCCGCCTTCGGCGCGCAGCACGCCGGTGGCGGGATCGAAGTCGATCAGCCGGTCCAGCCCCTCGCAGGCGATCACCGCCCCGTCGGCGTTCAGGTTGCTGTCGCCGTAGGAGCGGCCGAGGCCGCGCGCGAGCACGCCGTTCGAAAAGCCGCTTGCGGCGAGGAGGCCGCCGAGGTCGCGCTGAAAACTCGGCTGCGCGACAAACTGCTTGGGCCGCAAGACGCGGCCCCAGGAAAGCAGGTCGGAACGGGCGACAAAAGCGGTCATGCGCGCGAACCCGGAGCGGAGGACGGTCAGTGCGGAGGCACTATCCTAGCAGGGGATGCTGAGCCGCTTGTTAAGAGAAACAAGAAATTTGCCGCAGACTCCATCCCATGACGCTGGGGCCCGGAACGCATCGGTTTCGCAAGCTTTTCGCGCTAGGTTCGCGTTGAGTTCGGGAGGGTCCGCATGAATTTCCACGTTGCGCAAGCCGACGCGCTGGGCGCGGTGCCGGCCGAGGGCGGCACGCGCTTTTCCGTGCGCTCCACGACGGCGAAGCGCATCTGGGTCTGCCTGTTCGACGAGAAGGGCGAAGCCGAAACCAAGCGCGTGGAACTGCTGCCCGAACGCTCCGATCTGTTTGCCGCCTTTGTTCCCGGCATCGGTGAGGGCGCGCGATACGGTTTGCGCGCCGACGGCGACTACCGGCCGGAGCGCGGGCTCTGGTTCGACCCGGACAAGCTGCTCAGCGACCCCTACGCGATCGAACTCGACCGGCCGTACCGCTACGATCCCGCGCTGGGCGCCCGGCGCGGCGAGGGCGAGGATACCGCGCCACTGATGCCGAAGGGGATCGTCAAGGCGCTGCCGCGGCCGGCAAAACTGGCCGCGCCGCTCTTCGGCCCCGGCCGGATGATCTACGAGGTGCCGGTGCGCGGCTTCTCCATGCTGCGCAAGGACATTCCGGAGGCCAAGCGCGGCACCGTCGCGGCGCTGGCCGAGCCGGCCGTCATCGAGCACTTGAAAAAAATCGGCGTCGGCGCGGTGGAACTGATGCCGGTGACGCCGACCATGGACGAGCGCCACCTAGGCCCGCTCGGCCTGTCCAACGCCTGGGGCTACAATCCCGTGAACTTCATGGCGGTCGATCCGCACCTGGCGCCGGGCGGGCTGGAGGAGTTGCGCCGCACGGTCGCCGCGCTGCATGAGGCCGGCATCAGCGTGATCCTCGACCTCGTCTTCAACCACACCGCCGAAAGCGACGATCGCGGTCCGACTGTGTCCCTGCGCGGGCTCGACGCGTCAGCCTACTACCGCCGCGCGCTGGACGGCCGCATGGTCAACGATGCCGGCACGGGCAACACGGTGGATTGCGACCAGCCGATCACCCAGGCGCTGGTGGTGGACAGCCTCCGCCACTTCGTCCTCCACGCGGGCGTGGACGGCTTCCGCTTCGACCTTGCCCCGATCCTGGGGCGCACGAGCCATGGCTTCGACCCGGCCGCGCCGCTGCTCCAGGCCATCCGCGCCGATCCGGTTTTGGGCGGCCGCGTTCTCCTCGCCGAGCCGTGGGATGTCGGGCCGGGCGGCTATCAGCTCAGCCATTTCGGCAAGCCTTTCCTGGAATGGAACGACCGCTACCGCGACGACGTCCGCCGCTTCTGGCGCGGCGACCGGGGCATGGCCGGGCCGATGGCCTCGCGGCTCGCCGGCTCCTTCGACGTCTTCCCCGGCTCCGCGGAAACCCGAACCCTGAACTTCATCGCGGCGCATGACGGCATGACGCTGGCCGACCTCGTCGCCTTCGAACGCAAGCACAACGAGGCAAACGGCGAGCAGAACCGCGACGGCCACAACGAGAATTTCTCCTGGAACAACGGCATCGAAGGGCCGACCGACAACCCGACGGTCCGGGACTGCCGCGCCCGCGACGTCCGCGCGCTGCTCGCCACGCTGTTTGCCTCGCGCGGCGCCATCATGCTGACGGCCGGCGACGAGTGGGGCCGCACGCAACACGGCAACAACAACGCCTATGCGCAGGACAACGCGGAGTTCTGGCTCGACTGGGACAACCGCGATGCATCGTTGGAAGCCTATGTCGGAGTGCTCGCCGGGCTGCGTGCAAACTTTCCCGCCTTCGCGGAAACGACGGAACTGAAAGGCGGCCAAGGCGAGGACAACGTCAAGGACGTCGAGTGGATGTCCGCCCGCGGCTTGCCCCTCGGCAGCGCGGAATGGCAGGAGCCGGACCGCAAGCGCTTCGTCATGCTGCTGGGCAGTTCGCGCAGGCGCCTGGCCGTGTGCTTCAACGCCGACAGGCAGCCGGTCCTGTTCAACCTGCCGAAGCGCGCGGGATGGCGGTGGAGCGTAGCGGCCGAGATGTTCTCAGGCGAAATCCGCATGGAACAAGCCGGCCCCCTGATCCCCGGCCGCTCGGTCATCTTCTGCGAGGAGAAGCCGGGCTGAGTGGTCGCCTACTGCACCAGCACGGCGCGGCGGCAGGCTCCGCCGGTGACGGTCACGTCGGCTTGGCCAAGCGAGATGCCGAGCGTGGCGAGCACCGAGCCGAGCAGGAGGTCCGCAGGCTTCGCCGCCGCGTTCAGCGTCTTGTCGAGCGTCGCGCCGAGCACCGAGGGCAGGCCGGCGCCGAGGCCGAGCACGTTGACATCCAGCTTGAGGCTTTCCATCAGGGAGTCCACGGGCGCGGAAACGAACCCGCGGGACGCCACGCTTTTCGCGGCTCCTTCCGCGATCTCGCGCGTGCTGAAGGAGATCCGCGTCGCCGAGCCGTCCGAGAGGCTCGTGAAGGCGGAGGCTGTCGCGCTCACCAGCGGCATCTTTACCAGCGTTGCGGGGGCGTAGCGCGGCCCCGCCTTGAAATCGCTCAGCGACGCCAAGTCCACATCGGCGACGCGCAGTTCGGCGAGACCCGGCGTCACATCCAGCGAGACGCTCGTCGGCTGGGTCTTTCCGCTCTGGCAGCGGATGCCCGCGAGCTTTGCTTCCGCCGTGGCGGCTTCGGCATAGATCGGCAGCTTGATCACCGTGCCGAGCACGCCGCCGGGACCGCCTAGGTTGAGCACCAGGAGCGCTCTCGTCTGCGCGGTCCGCACGACGGTGCCTCTTTCGCCGGAGCCGATCCAGGGGGAGGCCTGCACCGGCTCGCCGATCGCAAGGTGTAGCGTCGCATTCGCGATGCCGGGATAATTCCCGGTCAACCCGACCTCCACCTGGCTGCGGCGATTGGCGAGTGCCGCCGCGGCGCCGAGGATGTCGCCGGCCGCAGCGGAAGCCGCGATGCCCGCGCTCGCCTGCCCGATCGGCAGTCGCCCGACCGACGGTCCAAGGTCGAACAGGTCGCCGAGCTTTACCCGCTTCTGCTTGGAGCTTGTGCTCGCAACCGCGCGTAGCGGCGCGGCTGCGGCCTTGTCGAGATCGGGCAGGGTGGCCAGCGTGACGAGGAAGCTTTTCAGGGGCAGATCCGTTTGCAGCAGGTCGGAAAAGCTCACCGCCTTCAGATCAAGCGACTTGGCGGTCCAACCCAGGAGGGTAGGGACGTCCACCCGCGCGTTCGCCAGCGAATTGTAGTCCATGACGGACAGCGAGACCTGCGCGCCTAAAAGGGAGCCAAGCACGGCATTTGCAGTGCCGCCGTCCAGATTGGCCAGCCGCGAGCCGACGGAGAACGACGCTTCGGCAGGCGAATAGGCGGTCGCAACCGTCTGCATCCGGGGCGGCGGCAGGAGGCCGCCGCTGAAATACTGCCGGGCGGTTTTGGTGAGCGTGACGCGGAAGGAGTTGGCGGGCCGGAAGCCGGCCGTGAAGCGCTGGTCGATCGCAACGCCGCTGCGGCTGTCATAGCGCCCCGCTTCGACCTTCGCCACGGTCCCCGTCATGTCGCTTGACGAAGCCGTCCTGCCGCCGGCCTCCAGCACCGCGACCATGCCGTTGTCCCTAAAAGTGTCCAGCGCAGCCTCACCGGCATCCGCGGGCGTGGAGGCCGCAGCGATCGCGGCGAGGTCGGTCAAGCCTTGCATGTTCCGGCGCTCGGCGAAGATCGCGCCTTCGTCCACCGCGAGCGCCGCCAGCACGCAGGCGATGGGCAGGAAGATCGCGCTCGTCACCGCTATATGGCCGCTCCGGTCGCAGGCGAAGCGTGCGAAGAAGCGGGGTAGCCGCAGCCCGGCGGGCATCACGCACCCCCGGCCCGGATGGTCGAACTGCGCGTGATGATCTTGCCCGGCAAGGGCAGGTTTTCGAACAGGCTCCAGATCGGCAGCCCGCCCGCATCGTAGCGGATGGTGACGACGAACTGCGTGCTGTCCGCCTTGCTGTCCCGAACCTCGACAGTCAGGCTTTTCGGCTGGATCAGGGGATAGCCGCCGGCGCTCTTGGCTATGAACTGCGCGACCAGGGCCTGCCGCTCCGCGTCGGACGCGCCGGCAACCGCGGTGCGCGCCGCATCGGCCGCAATCTGCTCCAGCGAGTGGCTGGCGCCGAAATAGATGCCGTAGGCGATCATTCCGAGCATGATCAAAAGAAAGACCGGCGCCAGGATCGCAAACTCCACCGCGGCAGTGCCGCGGCGGTCTGACCATTGCTGTCTCAGGAAAGGAGAGGTGCGCATGGAGCAACTTTAAGCTGCGTCTGGCTCCCCAACCGTGAAGTAGCGATGCAACCTTTGTGTGCAGGCGGGCGAGTGCAGCAACGGCTGCCGTGCCGCAGCGGTGCAGCGCCGCGCAGTTGCATGCGGCAGGCGCCGTGCTACGTTCCGGATCGGGAGCGGCCCGCCAGAGGCCGCTGACACATGGCCGGAGCTTATCCGGCTTCGCTGCAACGGAATGCGGCCGCCCTCGGCTTAGGCGGCAGACGGGAGCTTGAACCATGCCGAAGATTTCGTGGAAGGCCGGCCTTTTGGCGCTGGCGGCAGCCGGGATGCCGGCTCTGATGAGCACCACGGCGCTGGCCGAGGTGGTCTATAACAGGGGCAACGACACCGACCCGACCACGCTGGACCACCAGAAGACCTCGACGGTCGCCGAAGGCAACCTGATGCGC
The DNA here is from genome assembly GCA_964242945.1 of uncultured Rhizobiaceae bacterium. Classification (GTDB taxonomy): domain Bacteria; phylum Pseudomonadota; class Alphaproteobacteria; order Rhizobiales; family Rhizobiaceae; genus Mesorhizobium_B. The sequence goes on from CAXTCF010000178.1 coordinate 6,314, forward strand.
GACCTCTATGAAGGCCTGGTGACGCAAGACGGCACGGCGAAAGTGGTTCCCGGTGCCGCCGAAAGCTGGACGATCTCCGACGACGGCCTGACCTACACCTTCAAGCTTCGCGCCGATGGCAGATGGTCGAACGGCGAGCCTGTAAAAGCGGGTGATTTCGTCTTCGCGTTCAAGCGGCTGGAGGATGCGAAGACCGCCGCGTCCTACGCCAACATGCTTTTCCCCGTGGTCAACGCGGAATCGATCAACAAGGGCGAAAAGAAGCCGGACGAGCTAGGTGTCAAGGCGATCGACGACCGCACGCTGGAGATCAAGCTTTCCGCGCCGACGCCTTACTTCCTGGAGCTTCTGACCCACCAGATCGCCTATCCGCTCTACCAGCCGAACGTGGAAAAGTTCGGCGACGATTTCGTCAAGCCGGGCAACCTCGTGACCAACGGCGCCTACATGCTGGAAAGCTTCACGCCGAACGACAAGATCGTGATGCGCAAGAACCCCAGCTTCCACGACGCGGCGGACGTCAGGATCGACGTGGTGAACTGGATTCCCTTCGAGGACCGTTCCACCTGCCTGCGCCGCTTCGAGGCGAAAGAGGTGCAGACCTGCTCCGACCTGCCCTATGAGCAGCTTGACACCATGAAAAGCAAGCTCGGCGATCAGGTCCACATCGCGCCCTATCTCGGCGTCTATTACCTGCCGATCAAGGTCAAGAAGGACAAGTTCAAGGACGTGCGCGTCCGCCAGGCGATCTCGATGGCGATCGACCGCGACTTCCTGGCCAGGGAAATCTGGCACGGCGGCATGCTGCCGGGCTACTCCCTGGTGCCGCCGGGCATCTCCAACTACGACAACCCCGTCTATCTCCCCTACAAGGACACCGACATCCTCGACCGCGAGGACGAGGCGAAGAAACTGCTGACTGAGGCCGGCGTGAAGCCCGGCACGCTCTCCGTCGAGCTGCGCTACAACACGTCGGAGAACCACAAGAACACGATGACGGCCGTGGCCGACATGCTGAAGAACATAGGCATCACCGCGACCCTGTTCGAGATGGAGGGCACCGGCTACTTCGACTACCTCAAGAACGACGGCGACTACGAGATGGCGCGTGCGGGGTGGATCGGCGACTATTCCGACCCGCAGAACTTCCTGTTTCTGAACGAAAGCCAGAACCTCGGCTTCAACTATCCCCGCTGGGTGAACGCCGACTACGACGCGCTGATGAAGAAGGCCGGCGTGACGGGAAACCTGAAGGAGCGCTCCGGCTATCTGCGGCAAGCGGAAGAAATCTTCCTCAAGGACCTGCCGGCCATCCCCGTGATGTACTACTCCTCCGGCTCGCTGGTCTCCTCGAAGCTCTCAGGCTGGCAGGACAACATCATGAACGTCCACGGCACGCGCTGGCTGAGCCTGGCGAACTAGACCTGAAGCTCCCGTCAGGACCGACGCGCTTGGCGCCCCCCTCTGCCCTGCCGGGCATCTCCCCCACGAGGAGGGAGATCAGCCAGCCGCAAAGGCCGAAGCTGCCGATCTCCCCCCTCGTGGGGGAGATCGGCAGGGCAGAGGGG
>CAXTCF010000179.1:0-7779 GCA_964242945.1 uncultured Rhizobiaceae bacterium
GCCAAAAACACGAAATTGAGAATCCATAGAGTCAATCAACCGGAGGCGGTATGACATGGCAACGGGGAAAGGCGCGCCATCCTAATGCGTTCTCCTGAAAACAGACGACATTCCCGAAGAGCGCGGGGGCTGACCGATAAAACTGGCTTTGACCGCTCCAAGCGGGCACAATGGAAGGCATGACCGATCTTTTCAAAAAAGCCGTTGAGCGCGTCAGCACTTTGCCGCCAGATCAGCAGGACGAGCTGGCGCGTGAGCGGCTTTGACCTCGCATCGTTGATCTTGGCGCCCCTCATTGCGACGGCCCCGACCGATGCGGTCCCCTGTGGCGGACAGGGGAGAAATCAACGGGTTTCGGGGCTTTCTCCACCCCTTGGGCCGCCACCCCAAACTCCCGAAGTCTGTGGGTAACTTCCGGCAAAGCCTTGAGTTGACCCGCCCAGTTCTCCAACTCTTCGAGGATTGAAAAGACCGGTGCGGTTTCTAGGTTGTTCTCTTGAACTGCACCATTAGTTGCGTGCCATTTTATGGCTTTTAGCAGCTTAAAACCGTAGTGATTGCATCGGCGCGATGTAGGTGTCTACTGTCGTGCTGTGATGCGTCCTTTCAACTTGGCAGACACCTGGCGCCTCCTCACGCCGCTGAACATTCAGACTCGGCGTTTATGGCCTTTCGCCTGCGCGTCCTCAACCGACACACCGCACCAGATATGCTTAGGTCCCCGCGCGGAGCCATAGCGGCGTCGTAAATAATCGCGCATCAGCGAGCTGCGCTTGGTGAGCACTTGGAAGACGTGCCAGTCAGCCGTCTCCATTGTCTCGAACACCTGATCAATAAATGACGAAGGTACCTGCTTGTGGAACAGGTCGCTCATTGAGTTCACGAAGATCATGCGCGGGCGGCACCATTTAAGCGGCTGGTCGAGCCGCTCGGGGCGCAAAGTCAGATCGAACCCGGTCGAGAATGGGTGCCCCGGCACGCCACGGAACCGCTCAGAGAAGCGAGCAGCGTAGCAATTGTCGCAGCCGCGCGTGATCTTCGTGCAGCCCGTCACAGGGTTCCACGTTGCATCCGTCCACTCAATCGCGCTCCCGTCAGCCATGCTGGCATCGCCTCTCAATTCCGGAGCCTAGCACGGAAAGAACGGAACATGAACATCTGCGAGGCATGCTGGTTAGACAGTTTTTGAGGGCCGGCTCATATGCGCCGAAGGCAGGGGTCCGACCCGCTTATCCGCTGCGTCGCGCTTGAAGTCCACGGTCATCCGGGATGGCTGGCCGACGCCCGAAGCATGGCCGTTTTCCCGATACCCGTGCGCGGCCGCCTTGTCCCGTTCCTGCCCGCTCCATTCGCTGCGCTCCCGAGTTGGGGACAAGCCAGCCTCTCCGCCCGTGTTCTTGGGAACCGTCCTTCGGGACTTCAACCAACCATCCAAGGAGATGACACGATGAGAAACTTCAAACGCAACGCCGCTCCGCAGAAACCACAGCCGAAAACCCCGGCCTTCCACGCCTTCACCGTGCGCAACGGCAAAGGCGAGAACTCGAAGGCCTTCTGGACCAGGATCGGCGCCTTCTTCCCTCACGAGGACGGCGACGGAGGCACCCTTCTCCTCGAGGCCCTGCCGCTCAATGGCCGGGTCGTCCTTCGCTCGGTCAAGTCGGACGACGAATAGGAGGTAGCAGCTGCTGGCGAACGCCCGCCAGCAGCTGCCACTTCAGGGCAAAGCGAGACCGACTTCCTGGCGCTCGGCTCATCAAGCTCCCGCCCTTGACCAGTTTGATGTCAGCGCCAAGGAGAATGACACAGCCCACGCCGCGGACATCAGAACACCTTCAGTCGCCCATCGCCGGCGCCGACATGCCCGGACCTTCGGTCTGCTCGGGCGGCAGCTCGGCGGGCGTCTCGGGATAGTAGCGCTCGATCTCGGCGACGATCCTGGCCGTGTCGGCGGCGTCCTCTATCCCTTGGTATTCGGTGACCTAGCCGCGAGCATTCGCCATCCACAGCACCGTGCCGCCCGGCGTCTTCACCAGCCGGTAGCAGGGTTGATAGGCATTCGGCATGCACAGGGCGCTGTCCTTGACGGTCCAGCGGCCGCGGTAATTGGTGCCGGCGCCGCCGACGCCGGTCTTCAGGTAATACTGGCCGTCGGCCGCGAAGTGGTTGTAGGACGGGTCCTGAGCCGTGGCGAGCGTCTCGCCGGGCTCGATCAGCACGAACGTCTTGCCCGCCACGAACCGGCCGATCTCGTCGCCCGTCAGGAACGCGCTGGCCTCCATCTCCTTGCGATGCGCCAGCTCGGCCGAGACCTCGTTCCGGCAGCGTTGCACGACCTGCGGATCGTCGAAGCGGACGGCGCATTCGTCGGGCGAGGCGATCGGGCGCCGGGTCGCCAAGGTCTGCAGCTTCGCCTCGTTCTCGAGCGACACGACCGCTGGTCCAGCCTTCGATGCCGTCTTCGCCGCGCACCTTCAGCACGCGGCCGCATTCCTTGAGGACGGTGGCCTGCGTGCCGCCGCGCAGCATGTCGAACGGCCGCTCGCGGTAGCCCGGGTTGGGCATCAGATAGAGCGGCGCATCCTTCGGCACGGAAGTCTGCCGGGGAAGGGGCTCGCCGGTCGGCAGGTAGCGTCGGCAGGGATCGGGGACGCCCTGCGCGACATACGCCCTGGTCGCCGCCGCTTCGACCAGCAACTGCTCGGCCAGCATGGTGGTTACGTGCGCCCAAGCTTTGGTCCCGGCGGCCTCGATTTTGAGCCACGCCCCGCATTCGGCCTCGACCGTCACCCTGTCGCCGGCATACAATGAGCCGACCGGCAGCGTCCGGTCATCGGGATAGAGCGTAGGCGACAGCATCCCGTCGTGCGTTACCTCGGCCGTTCGCGGCAGCTTCTGGCCGGTCGGCAAGGAGAAGGGGCACTCGCGATCAGGCGCCCGCCGCCTCGCCTCGGCCGAGCCTGCGGCGAGCGTCGCCGCGAGCAGCACCGGAAGCAGCCAGCCGTAACTCATGTTATCCTCCCAGCAAACCGCGCAGCAGGGCGCCGGCAAACGAGTCGACCAGGCGTTCCTGGAACACCGCGTACAGGCCGAAGGCGCCGGCGATCGCCAAGCCGATCCTGAGCAGCCAGTAAGCGATCTGCGCGCGACCGCCCCAGCTGCCGCCGAGTGCGGGCGCGGTCAGGATCGGCGGCGGTGCGGGCGGGGTCTCGCCCTTCCTGACCGCCTCGAGATAGATGCGGCGATACTCGGCGGCCTGGCTGCGCTGGGCCTTGGTGAAGGCGCGCCGCTCGCTCACGCCCGCCGACAGCATGCCGACGCGCGCACGCGTTTCCGGATGCAGGATCAGCAGCCCCAGATAGGCGGCCGCGCCCCACACCAGCAGGGTGCGGATGCCCGCCCAGAACAAGTAGAGCGTCGAGCCGCCGCTCACCGACAGCATGACGGCGAAAGGAACGCGAAACCCGTTTCGCACCAAAGCCCACAAGCCGAAGAGCGCCTGAAGCGGACCGAAACGCAGTGTCCCGACGACGGCGATCACCACGGCGCTCGCCGCCATCGCCCACAGGCAGGCCGCGAGCAGCCGCGTCACGCCATCCTCCTCGCGATGGAACCACAAGCCCGCCGCCGCGCCAGCGACCGCCGGCAGCGGCCCTTCCAGGTAAACGGCGATGTTGCGGTAGTAGGCGGCCGGTAGTATCAGATGCCACAGCAACGCGGCGAGAACGAGAAGGACGATGGCCGCGAGCGACCGCGAGGCGCCGGGCAGCGTCTCGACGCTCACCGTTCGGGCCCGCGCTCCGGGCCGCGCTCGGGACCGTCCGGCCCCTTGCCGCCTTTCTCGAGCGCTTCGCGGCAGCGCTGCTTGAACTTGCTCTCGCCAGCGCTGGTACGGCCGAGCGGATCGCCCTTCGGCGGCGGGCTCTTCTCGATGATCGTCTCGCTGCGCTCGTCGGTCGTCACCTGCTGCGGCGTCACCACTTTGCCGTACATGCCTGCCTCGACAACCTTCTGGCGGATGTCGGTCACGGCATAGGCGAGTTCGCGGCCGATGGAGCGATAGCCGAGCGGCCCGGTCGCATAGTCCTTCATGTAAGAGCCATAGCTCTTGACGTAATCCATGAAAGTCTTGCGCCGCGGCTTCTCCGCCTCTTTCTGCGGCTCCTTGTCCTGTGCCATGCTGGGCTTGCTGTCCGCGGCCATCGGTGCACCACGAGATCATGATCGACAGGCAAGTATTATCGCCGACAACCGGCTCGACAAGGGGCCTACCTGCGGTCGCATCGACAAATCCTACGGCAACCATGCCCGGTTACGTGCACGATCTCGACACGCCGCTCCTGATGTTCTCCGAAGTCGACGTCTGGCGGTTGAGGGATGCGGCGGAAGGCGTCTTCGTCACGGGCGGCATCGGCTCGGGCAAGTCGAGCGGCTCGGGGGCGATGTTGGCCAGAAGCTACCTGGGAAGCGGCTTTGGCGGAGTCGTCTGCTGCGCCAACATCGACGAGGTCGACCGCTGGCGGCGCTATTGCGCCGAGACGGGCCGCTGCCGGTCGCTGATCGTCGTCGACAAGAGCCTCGACCACCGCTTCAACTTTCTCGAATACCAGATGACGGTCGGCCGCGGCAGCACGTTCGAGGCCGTCAACGTCTTGCTGGAAATCCTGAAAGCCGCGGCAGGCGACCAGGGCAACGACGCCAGGAACGACTTCTGGGAAAACTCGATGCGCGAGCTGCTGTCGCGCAGCCTGGCGCCGCTGTGGGCCGCCCACGGTCGCGTCACGCTCGCCGACCTCATGCGTTTCGTCCGCGAGCGCCCCTTGAAGCTCGAGCAGCTCGATCCCCACGGCGCGTGGCTCGCCCGTTCCTATTGGGCGCAGACGATGGAGCTGGCGTCCGAGGGCGGCGCATATCCGATCGACGAGGAGGACTACGAGCAGGTCTGGGGCTATTGGACGAACGCCAGCGAGATGATGGCCGAGGACCAGCGCACGGCCGGCAACATCGTGAAGACGCTGACCGCGCAACTCGACCCGTTCCTGACCGGCGACCTGCGCAAGCTTTTCTGCACGCACTCGACCTTCGTGCCCGAACTCACCTTCGAGGGCGCGGTGATCGTGCTTGATCTCTCCGCCCACGACTGGGGGCAGGAGGGCATCTTCGCGCAGCATATCGTCAAGGTGATGTGGCAGAAAGCGATGCAGCGCCGGCCGAAGACGCCGGACGCGCGGCCGTGCTTCCTGTTCGCCGATGAGTGCCAGTATTTCCTGGTGCCGTCCGATCAGCCATTCGCCTCGACGGCCCGTGCCTGCCGGGCGCTCACCGTCTACCTGACGCAGAACCTGCCCGGCGTTTACGCCAAGATCGGCGGCGCCCGCGCCCAGGATGTGACAGACGCCCTTCTCGGCAATCTCGCCACCAAGATCTTCCACGCCCAGCCCGACTTTCGCACCGCCGAATGGGCTGCGAACATGATCGGCAAGGCCGTCCAGTGGCGCGAGAATGTCGGCGAGAACGAGAGCTTCCAGACCGGCACGAACACGTCGAGCGGAACATCAGGGGCCAGCACCGGCCCGTCGGCGCATTCCCGAACGTCCGGCACGTCCGAAGGACGCAGCTACGGCACCAGCCGAGGCGTCAGCCAGGTCGTCGACTACCGGCTGCAGCCATCGCACTTCACGACGCTGACCAAGGGCGGCGGGCCGGAACGCGCCAGCGGCGCCGTGATTTTTCAAGCGGGCCGCGTGTTCGCCTACACCGGCTCGACATGGACGCCGGCCTTGTTCCGGCAATCCTGACATGGGCGGGTTTTACCGCATCCTCTGGGGCGCGCTGGCGCTGATCGGGCAGCGCTGGATCGCCTGGGCGGGCGGCCTTGCGTTCGTGGTCCTTTATGCGGCGGCCTATGGCCGGCCGCTGGATGCGTTGCCGCTGCTGGTGCTGTGGGCGTTGTTCGTCGCCAGCTGCCGGATGCTGCTGCGCATGCTGCCGGTGCCGCGCGGTCTCGATCCTCATCGAGCCGCCGTGCTGCCACCGCCGCAGATCGCCGTCAGTGTGGCGCCGCACGCATCCCCACCCGCCGACCTTGCCGGCATGAGGTCGGCCTTGCCGAAGGCGCTCTATCAGCTTCTTTCCGGAGCCGACGAAGGTCGGGAGTAACCCTTTACCGAGCTGTCCGCAGGCTGCATCGCCGGCCCGAGGCGAATGATGGCGAGGTCACTCCCCGGCATCGTCAGCCTGCAGCATGCGGTGCTGCAAGCTCATGATCGTGATCGTGATCGCCGAAAGCATCTCGTCGGCCGTGCAGCCGTGAGCAGCGGCTTGGCTGTTCACATAGGCCGCCTCCGCTTCTTCCAGCTCGACAGGCATCCGAACGAGCTCGGCCGCGTGCCGGCGGATAAAGGCCAGACAGGCGTCGACATCGTCGAACCGGACCGGCGGTTCGGTCATCGCTGCGGCGCCGCAGCAGGGGAGTCGAAGCTGATGCGCAGCCGCGTGCCGGTGGCATCGGCCAGACGTTTGAGGGTGCGGCCGGAAGGCAGCGCCCGGCCGCTCTCAAGGCGGGCGATGGCGCTCTGGCTCGTGTCCATGCGCGACGCCAGCTCGCCTTGGGTCAGTCCTGCTTTCACGCGTGCTCCGATGATGGCATCCGCCAATCGGAACTCTTCTTCCAGCACCTCGAATTCCTGACGATATTCCGGCTCCTTCATCCATTCCTGGTGAAGGTCACTCACCTTGCTCATCGCACCTCCTTCGCGCGTTGCCGCGCCAACTCCAGTTCGTGTCCCGGCGTCTTCCGGGTCTTTTTGATAAAGGCCCGGACGATCACCACCCTTTTTCCTGTTGTCGTCACGTAGATCGCCCGCGCGATGCCGTCGCGGCCGCTGATCCGCAGCTCCCAAAGCGTGTCTTCCGAATGCTTCACGGCACTTGCCGGCAAAGCCGGAAACCCATGACGTTCGATCAACATGGAAAGCCGGGTGAGCCTGGCTCTCATGTCGGCGAGGAAAGCGGAGATTTCCGGGTCGACAGCCTCGTTCAGCGTTTCAATGGTCCACATCACAACGAAAGATAGCAAAAATGAGATAATCGGCCAAGCATGCCGTTGATGACGCCAGCACCCTTCAATCTTGAAGGGGAGCTGACGGCCGTGGTCATCGCCGGCACGTTTGAGCTGAAGGTCGAGCAGCAACGCCGACGCTCCTGATCGATCAGCCGTCGACCGGCTCGATCCGCATCGTATGGATCACCGGCACGCCCGGCGCCATGGCTATGACCTCGCCGGGCTTCGCCTGCCGGAATTCGGCGATGATCCGCCGCCTCAGGTCCTCCTGGAGCTGGCCGAGGCCGGTTCCGGCGAGCGACACCACCATCTCCGGCCAGATCAGCGTCAGCTGCGTGCCTGTTTCGTCGCACAGCCAGCTTCGCAGATATGACCACGGAAAGGCGTGCGCGGCGCCGGTGTGGGAGCGGAACACGACGTCCGAGAAGCTGTAGCTGCGGATGCGCCGCACGGCCTCGTAGCCGGTCGGGTTCGCCGGATCATCCGCCGGTAGCGCGGCGGGTGCCGGCGCCTGCCGGTCCTGCAGGCGCGTGACGCGCTCCTGAAACTTACCGATCGACATCGTGCCCCCGATCGGCAGGCGGCTGGATCGGCGTCAGGGCTTCGCCCATGAGGCGGCGCGCCGTTTCCTCGGCATGACGGATACCGTCGGCAGCGTGGCGCGATCCGCCCTGCCGGACGGCATGCCGCACCGACCGCCGCACCATCTCCACCGT
>CAXTCF010000180.1:0-7756 GCA_964242945.1 uncultured Rhizobiaceae bacterium
GTCACACTGCCCGCTCATGCCATGCCGATGAAGGTGGGACCAAAACAGCGCTTACGATTCCCCAACGCCGGTATGGAAAGAAGTAAACAGCATCGCCGAATCACAAATTCGTTGGGATATGCTAGGAGACGATGTAGCGGAGTATCTCGCGCATGTCATGGGTATTGTGCGTGATTGAAGAAACACTCCTAGATAGCGATATTATAATAAAAGCTTGTGCTTATTCACTCGTCATCTGGGAGAAAGGCGGACTCTTAGAAGATCATAAACTCGGAACTTTGGCAGCCTCACTGTACATAATCCCAAAGCGGCTGCAAAAGCCAGGAAAGCTTCGCGATCGCGATGCTGCCGCGTCGATTTTCAAGTCGCTGCTTTCATCTATTCGGCTTATTGAGCCGTCAACTGAAGAGCTTACGTTTTCTGCTGAGTTAGAGTTAATTGCGCAGCGAAGTGGCCTCGCTTTCGATGTGGGAGAAAGTCAGCTTTTAGCCATCCTAGTTAAGCAGAAGGCTAGGTTGCTGTTAACAGGGGATAAGAGGGCGATCGCAGCCCTTGGCATCCTAACTGTGAGCCAACCTCTGCTCGAAAGCGCCGCCGGGAAGGTGGTTTGTGTTGAACAACTGTTTTTGGAATTGATTCGGTTGATGGGTGGGGCGAAACTGCGCTCCTTGATTTGTAAAGAACCAGGGATGGACACTGCTCTCTCAATCTGTTTCGGCTGTGTATCGGGAGAGAAGGATGAGAGTGAGTACCTGACAGGTTTGACCAGCTATATATCAGATATCAAGCGAACCGCCTCGCAAATGCTGGCCGCAAACGACAGCCTATCAGCGACTTCCCCTCAGGAAAACAGCGTAGGGCGGCAGTAATTCAGCAACAAGATCAATTCTTACCTCCTTGCGATCAGGAGAATTGCTTAATTCACGAGCATCGGTAACTTCGAGACACGCTTTGTCAACCCGACCAGATATATATCTGCTGCCAATTCTCCCTTTATTAAGTCCTATTGCGACACGCGTTTGATCCAGATGAAGTTGAAAATTCTCCCGATGGAGTTTATTGATAACAAGAGCGAAGCGCGATCCTTTAACCTTAATATCGTCTTCGATTTCGTGCCAAGTGATGCCATCGGCTGAATATTCGGCGGCAATGTCGGGGTCAGCCCAGTGGCTTGACTCCATTTCCTCCATACAGAGATAGATTGGATTACCCCTCTCTGCTTGTTCTTCGGCAAACGGCTGCACCATGGTGCGAGGATGGCAGGTGTTACCGCCGTATCCCCACATTGCTCGTCCTGTTGCCGCGATCTCGTCATTCTTCCGCTTCAGGATGACATCCAAGCTCTCCTGCGCGTGGCTGCCCACTTTCATAAAAAGGAGAGCTGCTCCTGGCCTTATGATTTCACTCATCGCGTTCCTCCAAGAACTCGAAGCGGTACTCATTTTCGTTAGCTTTGCCATAGTCCGGGCGATACGTCTCTAGGACATATCTCACGCGCAATTCCTTTGAGCGTCCATAGAAGTTGTTGAGTCTCTCGGCCGAGAGAGGCGCGGTACTCAAATCACGCGAGTTGCTAGGCAATGAGGAAATCACTAAGTTGCAAGAAGGCAGTTCAGCATGTTCGTCACGAAGATGATACTTGTGTTCATTAGGCATCATCTTTGAAACGTAAAATCCTTTAGATGCGGCATAAATCTGCGTATTTCTCAGTACCGGCTTTGTCCAGTCGATCTCTGGATGATCTGAGGCAATGACAATCATTCCGGTTCCCACATTGCCTATAGCTTCCATTCCCCTTTCAGTGAAAACGATTACACTCTCACCGTCATTGCTTTGTCCCCAGGGGGGATTTGTATAAAAACAATCAAATTCACCCACTTCGGGGAAAGGATCAAAGCAGTTATATCGTTCAGCAGTCAGAAAATCACCCATCCTGTACTGATCGGCGAAACGATTTACTGAATTTACTATGCGTTCATCAAAATCAAAGACGCGGATACTCTGTGGGCCTACGTCTAATAATCTTAGCCGAAATAGATGCGCGACCGCGACGCTTATACCGTCTCCATCACCTATGAAAGCAACCCTTTGCCCTTCAGCCCAATTTGAGACGAGCTCGCTTTGCTACAACATATCACCTGACTTCATATAGATTTGGTCAAAATCGCGTAACGGCCGCGGCCGATTTTCGGCGACATCCGATATGGCATTTATAGCCCGTCTAAGGTCGCTAGAGAGATTGAAGGTTGGCATAGAGAAGCGCGGCTACCGCGATAACTAGTGTGCGCTCCTATCTACAACCCTATGTTGACCTGGGGCAACACACGCCTTCTAAAATCCCGAAAGCCGAGAATTTGCTAGCTGGACTCCGCTGACATGCGGAACACGCATTCTTGAACGCCGTGGCGATTCGGTGGCGATTCTAAGCGGTGTGAAAACCCTTAGCTCAGAAGCGTGAGAAATAAGTTATTGTAAAATATACGAAATTTTGGTGGAGCCAATCGGAATCGAACCGACGACCTCTTGAATGCCATTCAAGCGCTCTCCCAACTGAGCTATGGCCCCACTTGCCAGCGTCAAGGCGCTGGAGCCGTTGCCGGCTGAGAGGTCCGGTGCGGAGGATTGGGAACCCACACCGTTGGGCTGGGCTTCTATCCGCCCTCCCATGCCAGATCAAGCCGGCGATGCAGTTTTTTGTCGCTCGAGGAACCGATGCGGAGCGCGGCTCAGCCCTCGTCATCGTTGTCAACGCCGAGGATTCCGGAAACGTCGTCGCCTTCTTCTTCCTCGTCCTCCAGGAACGTGTCTTCGGCATCGTCGCCGAGGTCGATGTCTTCCTCCTCGTCGCCGAGATCGGGCAGGTCGCCGCCTTCCTTGGCTTCTTCGTCCGCATCCTCCAGCGAAACCGTCTCGGTTGTAGCCTCTTCCGTTTCCGCTTCGCGCTCCTCCGGTTCCTCTTCCTCCTCGCGGGCGCTCACCGCGCCTGCGTCGAAGTAGGAGCGGGGATAGGCGACGCCGGAATAGGGCGAAACGATCGGGTCGCGGTTCAGGTCGTAGAACTTGCGGCCCGTTTCCGGGTCGATGCGCTTGGTGCCGAGCTTGGAGTCTGCCACGTCTTTGGAACCTTCGGGGAAAATCGGACCGATTGCATAGCCACAGAGTTTTCGCCCTGTCAAAAACAAATCCCTCCGTGCTAGACGCCCGCCCGCATCTGGCGCTTTCACACCTCCCCATTCCGGCAGCAACACCCCTTCATGGCGCACCAATCCGCACCCCGTCCCGCTTCCGCCCGCCGCCCCGAAAAGCCGCTTTCGGGCACCGTGCGGCTGCCCGGCGACAAGTCGATCTCCCACCGCGCCGTGATGTTTGGGGGTTTGGCCTCCGGCGAGACGCGCGTGTCCGGCCTGCTGGAAGGCGAGGATGTTCTGCGCACCGCCGACGCCATGCAGGCCTTCGGCGTCAAGATCACGCGGGACAATGCCGAGTGGGTGATATCAGGCGTCGGCAACGGCAACCTGCAAAAACCCACGGGGGAACTCGACTTCGGCAATGCCGGCACCGGCTCGCGCCTCACCATGGGGCTCGCCGGCACTTACCCCTTCGAGACCGTCTTCACCGGCGACGCCTCGCTGTCCCGGCGGCCGATGAAGCGGGTGCTCGACCCCCTGCGCGAGATGGGCGTGACGGTGGTGGAAGCCGCCCCCGGCGACCGCATGCCGATCCGCCTGCGCGGGCCGGAACGCGCAACCGCCATCACCTACCGCGTGCCGATGGCCTCGGCACAGGTGAAGTCCGCGGTGCTGCTCGCGGGTCTCAACACGCCGGGCGTCATCACCGTGATCGAGCCGGTGATGACACGCGACCACACGGAAAAGATGCTGCGCGGCTTCGGCGCGAAGCTCGACGTGGACACGGACGCGGCTGGCGTGCGCACCATCCGCGTGAAAGGGCAGGGGACGCTCCAGGGCCAAGTGATCGCCGTGCCGGGCGATCCGTCTTCCGCCGCGTTCCCGCTGGTCGCTGCGCTTCTGGTGCCGGGTTCGGACGTGATCATCGCCAACGCGCTGATGAACCCGACGCGCACCGGCCTTCTGCTCACCTTGCAGGAGATGGGGGCCGACATCGAAGTCCTGAACCCGCGCCAAGCCGGCGGCGAGGATGTGGCGGACCTGCGCGTGCGCGGTTCGGAGCTTCGCGGCGTCCGCGTGCCGGCTGACCGGGCGCCGTCCATGATCGATGAATATCCAGTCCTGGCCGTCGCCGCCTCCTTTGCGGAAGGCGAAACCATCATGGAAGGTCTCGACGAATTGCGCGTGAAAGAATCCGACCGGCTGGCGGCGGTGGGGCGCGGCTTGGAGGCTAACGGCGTCGATTGCACGGAAGGAGAAAGTTCGCTGATCGTGCGCGGCCGGCCGGGCGGCAAAGGACTTGGCGGCGGCACGGTCGCGACGCATCTGGACCACCGCATCGCCATGAGTTTTCTGGTCATGGGCTTCGCCGCCGAGAAGCCGGTCGTGGTGGACGATACCGCGATGATCGCCACCAGCTTCCCGGAGTTTCTGGGGCTGATGCGGGAGCTTGGGGCCGAGATCGAGGCATCCTGACCGGAGCGAAGCCGTCCATGTACCAACCGCCACACTTCCGCGAGGACGATCTCGGCCGGCAGCATGCGCTGATCCGGGAAAATCCACTCGGCCTTCTGATCAGCGCCGGTGCGGACGGGCTGCTTGCCAATCCGATCCCATTCCATTTGGAACCGGCGCTTGGCGAGAAAGGTGCGCTTCAGGCCCACCTTGCCCGTGCCAACGCCCAGTGGCGCCATCTGAAGGAAGGAGCGGAGGTGCTAGTCGTCTTCCAGGGGGCGGAGGCTTACGTCACGCCGTCTTGGTATGCCACCAAGCGAAAGACGGGAAAGGTCGTCCCGACCTGGAATTTCTCCATCGTGCAGGCGCGCGGCCAAGCGCGTCTGATCGACGATGAGGACTGGCTGCGCCGGCAGATTTCACTTTTGACGGCCGACCAGGAGCGGCTGCGTGCGAAGCCCTGGGCGCCGGAAGATGCGCCGGAGGGTTTCATCGCGGCGCAGATCAGAGGAATTGTCGGAGTCGAAATCCTCGTCACGAGCCTGGAAGGCAAGTGGAAGGTAAGCCAGAACCGTCCCGAAACCGATCGCGCGGGTGTCGCCCAAGGCTTTGCCGATCCTGCTGAACCGAACGCTCATGCCGGCATGGCGGAACTGGTGCGCCGCTACGGTGAAGGGAAGGCGTAATGCGTCGGGCGTGTGGAGCCCTTGCACCCGATCTTCGGACGTGATGGAGCGGCGCCTCGCGTCCGGCAAAGCAAAGAACGGCAACGGCTCTCATGTCCCAAAGCATTGTAATCGCCATCGACGGTCCTGCCGCATCGGGCAAGGGCACGTTGGCGCGAAAGCTTGCCGCGCATTTCGGTCTGCCGCATCTGGACACAGGTCTGACTTATCGCGCAGTCGCTCACGAGTTGCTGACGAAGAACCTGCCGCTGGACAGCGAGGCGCTGGCGGCGGAGGAGGCGGGAAAGGTCGAGTTGCAAAAACTAGACCGGGACGTGCTGTCGCTCCACACGGTAGGCGAAGTGGCCTCCCGCATCGCGGTGTTCAGCCAAGTGCGCCGCGTGCTGGTCGAGAAGCAGCGCGCTTTCGCGCGCATGCCTGGGGGCGCGGTGCTGGACGGGCGGGACATCGGCACGGTGGTCTGCCCGGATGCCGACGTGAAGCTTTATGTCACCGCCAGCAGCGCGGTGCGCGCGGCGCGCCGGCTGGCGGAAATGGAGGCGAAGGGCGGCAGCGGCGACCTTTTTGCCATCCAGGCCGACATCGAGATGCGCGACAGCCGCGACTCCGAACGATCTGACTCGCCGCTCAAGCCGGCAGCCGACGCCCACTTGCTCGACACCAGCGAAATGGATATAGACGCGGCGTTTTCTGCGGCCGTGGCGATCGTCGAGCGTATCCTGGTCGCGAAGGCAAAAGCCTGAAAAGGCGTTCCAGCTTCTCCCGATTGCGAGGGAACTGGGCACGGCCCATATAAGGCTTATCAAGTCCGCCTGTCCGCATTTTTTTAACTGCGCCGGCTGCCGCCTTCAAGAAAGGCGAAGCCAACAGGGTCCTGCTCCCCGGCAGGCCCGGAATGCCCGGACAGGTTTTGTGTCACTCGAACCCCGCCGGCGCCCGGCCCTTTTGAGCCAAGCCACAAGGGCCACCATCAGGAGAACCAATGTCGCAAACCATTGCCGTAACCAAGGCAAATCCCAGCCGCGATGACTTCGCGGCCCTATTGGAAGAATCGTTTTCGTCGGGCCAGTCCGGCGAAGGTCAGGTCGTGCGCGGCATCGTTACGGCCATCGAAAAGGACATGGCCGTCATCGATGTCGGCCTGAAGACGGAAGGGCGCGTGCCCCTCAAGGAATTCGGCGCCAAGGCCAGGGACGGCCAGCTGAAGCCCGGCGACACCGTGGAAGTCTATGTCGAGCGCATCGAGAACGCGCTGGGCGAGGCCATGCTTTCGCGCGACAAGGCGCGCCGCGAGGAGTCCTGGGTCAAGCTCGAAGAGAAGTTCGCCAAAAACGAGCGCGTGGAAGGCACGATCTTCAACCAGGTCAAGGGCGGCTTCACCGTCGATCTCGACGGCGCCGTGGCGTTCCTGCCGCGCTCCCAGGTCGATATCCGCCCGATCCGCGACGTGACGCCGCTCATGCACACGCCGCAGCCCTTCGAAATCCTCAAGATGGACCGCCGCCGGGGCAACATCGTGGTGTCCCGCCGCACGGTTCTCGAAGAGTCCCGCGCCGAGCAGCGCTCCGAGATCGTCCAGAACCTCGAAGAGGGACAGGTCGTCGAGGGCGTGGTCAAGAACATCACCGACTACGGCGCGTTCGTCGATCTGGGCGGCATCGACGGCCTGCTGCACGTCACCGACATGGCGTGGCGCCGCGTCAACCATCCGACCGAGATCCTGCAGATCGGCCAGTCGGTAAAGGTGCAGATCATCCGCATCAACCAGGAAACGCACCGCATCTCGCTCGGCATGAAGCAGCTGGAGGCCGACCCGTGGTCGGCGATCGGCGCGAAGTACCCGATCGGCAAGAAGATCACCGGCACCGTCACCAACATCACGGACTACGGCGCCTTCGTGGAACTGGAGCCGGGCATCGAAGGCCTGATCCACGTTTCCGAGATGTCGTGGACCAAGAAGAACGTGCATCCCGGCAAGATCCTGTCCACCACGCAGCAGGTCGATGTCGTCGTGCTGGAAGTGGATCCGGCCAAGCGCCGCATCTCGCTCGGCCTCAAGCAGACGCTTGAGAACCCGTGGGAAGCCTTCAAGCGCGACCATCCCGTGGGCAGCCAGGTTGAGGGCGAGGTCAAGAACAAGACCGAGTTCGGCCTGTTCATCGGCCTGGAAGGCGACGTGGACGGCATGGTCCACCTCAGCGACCTCGACTGGCAGCGTCCGGGCGAGCAGGTGATCGAAGAGTACCAGCGCGGCCAGATGGTGCGCACCCAGGTTCTCGACGTGGACGAGGAGAAGGAGCGCATCTCGCTCGGCATCAAGCAGCTTGCCCGTGCAAGTGCTGCCGAGGAAGGTGCGACGAGCGGCGAACTGCGCAAGAACGCGGTCGTCACCTGCGAGGTCATCGCAATCAAGGACGGCGGCATCGAGGTGCGGCTGGTGGAGTCGGGCTTCGACACCTTCATCAAGCGCAACGACCTTTCGCGCGA
>CAXTCF010000181.1:0-7745 GCA_964242945.1 uncultured Rhizobiaceae bacterium
CACGATGTTCGGCGTGGCCGCGTGGACGGTCGCGATGACTTCGCCGGTGGCGGGGCAGAGGGGATCCTGTCAGAAGGATACCATCACCTCTATCACACACCGAGCCATGCCACGCACTATCGGTCGGATTCTTGCCAGCGTGGGTTAATCCAAGGCTCCAGATTGGAGCTCAGCAAGGGCGTTTTCCCCAAGATATGGTCCGCTGCCTTCTCGCCCGTCATGATCGAAGGGCCGTTCAGGTTCCCGTTGGTGATCCTCGGAAAGATCGACGAGTCCGCCACGCGCAAGCCCTCCACGCCGATCACCCGGCACTCCGGATCGACCACGCTCGTCGCGTCATCTGCGCGGCCCATCCGGCAGGTGCCGCAGGGGTGATAGGCGCTCTCCGCATGCTCTGCGATGAAGGCGTCCAGGGCTTCGTCGCTCTGCACATCAGCGCCGGGGGACAGTTCCCTGCCGCGATACGGATCGAAGGCGGCTTGTGCAAAGATCTCGCGGGTCAGCCGGATGCAGTGGCGGAACTCGGCCCAGTCTTGCGCGTGCTCCATGTAGTTGAAACGGATCACCGGCTTCTCCCGCGGGTCGGCCGAGCGCAGCGAAACGCTGCCGCGCGATTTCGAGCGCATCGGCCCGACATGCGCCTGGAAGCCATGGCCCTTTGCCACCGCCTTGCCGTCATAGCGCACCGCGGCGGGGATGAAGTGGTACTGGATGTCGGGGTAGGGCACGCCCGGCGCGGAGCGCAGGAAGGCTGCCGCCTCGAAATGGTTGGTGGCGCCGAGCCCGCGCTTGAAGAACAGCCACTCCGCGCCGATCAGCGCCTTGGAAAACGGGTTGAGCACCGAGTGCAGCGTGACCGGCTGCTTCGACTCTTGCTGGATGTAGAGTTCCAGATGGTCCTGAAGATTCCGGCCGACTCCCGGCCGGTCGGCGACAACCGGGAGACCGTGCGCGCGAAGCTGCTCCGCCGGCCCGATGCCGGACAGCATCAGAAGCTTCGGCGAGTTGATGGAGGATGCCGCCAGGATCACCTCGCGCCTGGCTGTCACCACCTGGATGCGCGAGCGCGTCTCGTATTCCACGCCGGTCGCCCGCGTGCCGTCCATCACCACGCGCCGCGCCAAGCCGCTCACCAGGCGTACGTTGCCGCGCCGGAGCGCCGGCCGCAGGTAGGCGTTGGCTGCGGACCAGCGCCGGCCGCCATAGATCGTCTGCTCCATCGCCCCAAAGCCTTCCTGCTTGGAGCCGTTGTAGTCCTCCGTCAGCTCGAAGCCGGCCTGGTGCCCGGCCTCGATGAAGGCGTTGTAGAGCGGGTTCTTGCGCGGGCCGCGCTGCACATGCAGCGGCCCGTCGGTGCCGCGCCAGCCCTCCTCGCCGCCATGAGAATGCTCCATGCGCTGGAAGTAGGGGAGCACGTCGGCAAAGCGCCAGCCGGCGGCACCCGACTCCGCCCAGTTGTCGTAGTCGCCAGCGTGCCCGCGCACATAGACCATGCCGTTGATCGAGGACGAACCGCCCAGCACTTTTCCGCGCGGGGTGGCCAGCCTGCGGTTGTTCAGGTGCGGCTCCGGCTCGGAGGAAAAGCCCCAGTCGTAGGTCGCCATGTTCATGGGAAAGGACAAAGCGGACGGCATCTGGATCAGCGGGCCCCAATCCGTGCCGCCGTACTCCAGCACGATCACGGAGTTCTTGCCGTCCTCGCCCAAACGATAGGCGAGCGCGGAACCGGCCGAGCCGGAGCCGACGATGACGAAATCCGCTTCAAGCATCGGCAACGTGGCGCATGAAATCGGCCAGCGAAACATTGCCGCCCGTGCCGATCACCAGCACGGTCTTGCCCGCGACGTCCACGCCGCCTTCCAGCAGCGCCGCGAGCGGCGCGGCGCCGGAGGGTTCCAGCACCAGCTTGAGCTTTTCGAAGGCAAAGCGCATGGCGCGGCGCACGCTCGCGTCCTGCACCGTCATGCCGGAAAGGTTCGTCTGCCGCACCGCCGCGAAGGGTGCCACGCCGGGGCGGCGCGACATCAGCCCATCGCAGATCGAAGGCGCCTGCAAAGGCACGCTCACGGCCTCGCCGGCGCGCAACGACTGCCCCATGCCGTCGAAGCGCTCCGGCTCGACCCCAATCAATCTGGTTTCCGGCGAAAGATAGTGGAACGCCAGCGCCACGCCGCCGATCAGCCCGCCGCCGCCGATCGAGCAGAACAGCATGTCGGCCTTGGCGCCCCGCGCTTCCAACTGCTCCAGCGCTTCCAGCCCGACGCCCGCCTGGCCCGCGACGATCTCAGGATCGTCGAAGGGATGCAGCAGCACCAGCCCTTCCTCCTCCGCAATCGCGCGGGCGCGGGCGGAGGCGACCTCTTCGCGCGGCCGGTCGCCGTGCTCCGTCACCACCACGCGCGCGCCGTAGCCGGCAGTCGCATCGCGCTTGGCCGCTGGCGCATCCACCGGCATGACGATGGTGACGGGGATGCTTAAGTGCTGCCCCGCCGCTGCCAGCCCCTGCGCGAAGTTGCCGGAGGAGTAGGCGACCACGCCCCGCGCGGCCTCCTCCTTTGAGAGGCAGCGCAGCCGCCAATAGGCGCCGCGCACCTTGAACGAGCCGGCCCATTGCAGCGATTCGGGCTTCACGAAGGCACGCGCTGCGCCCGTCGCTGCCGCCAGCGCGGGCGAGCGCAGCAGCGGCGTTTCCTGCGTCACCTCCCGCGTTTCGGCGAAGGCGCGCTGGAGATGGGCGAGATCGGGAACAAGAGAGCTCAGCATCGTCACCTCCCGCGGGGAAAGCGCCTGCTTTCCTCCAGCACGTTCAGGTCCATGTGGTTGCGCATGAAGCGCTCGGATGCCTGCCGCAGCGGCTGGAAATCCCAGGGGTAGTAGGCACCGTTGCGCAAGGCGGGATAGACGACCCAACGCCGCGCCTGGCTTTCGCGCACGTCCTTGTCGAACTTTTCGAGATCCCAGCGCTCGCGAACAAACGCCGTGAAGCGCGCCACGAGGTCGGCATGTGCGGGGTCCTCGGCAAGGTTTTCGCGTTCCTGCGGGTCCGCTTCGAGGTCGAACAGCTGCGGCGGGTCGATTGCGCAGAAGGTGAACTTGTACCGGCCGCCGCGCACCGCCACCATGGGCGCTTGGCTGCCCTCCGCCGCATACTCCATCAGCACCGGCGCGTCCCGCTTGTTTCCGTGGAGCAGCGACACCAGCGAGGTTCCGTCGGTCCAAGGTTCGATCGCGGCGATGTCGATGCCGGCAAGCGCGCAGAGCGTCGGCAGCACGTCGAGGTTCGACACCGGCGCGTCGATGCGGCCCGCCGGGATGTCCGGCCCGGCGATCAGCAGCGGCACGCGGCACGAGCCTTCGAAAAAACTCATCTTGAACCAAAGCCCGCGCTCGCCCAGCATCTCGCCGTGGTCGGAGCAGAACAGCACCACCGTGTTCCCGGCCTGGCCCGTGCGCTCCAGCACGGAAAGCAGCGCGCCCACCTGGTCGTCGATATAGGAGATCGAAGCGAAATAGCCGCGCCGCGCGCGCCGGATGTTCTCCTCGGTGATGCCGAAGCTGTCGTAGTCGCTTGCCTTGTAAAGGCGCTGCGAATGCGGATCCTGCTCCTCAAAGGGGATGAAGCCGACCTCCGGCTGGAGCGCCGGGCAGTCCCAGTATTTATCCCAGTGCTCCTTGCGTGCGACATAGGGGTCGTGCGGGTGCGTAAACGACACGGTGAGGCACCAGGGCCGCCGCGCCGGCTCCTCGCCCTCGCGGGCGAATTCGAACAGTTTTTGCTGCGCGAGAAACCCCACCTCGTCGTCGTATTCCAGCTGGTTGGTGGTCTCCGCCGTGCCGGCGCCGGCCACCGAGCCGAGATTGTGATACCACCAGTCGATCCGCTCACCCGGCTTGCGCCAGTCCGGCGTCCAGCCGAAATCGGCGGGGTAGATGTCGGTGGTCAGCCGCTCCTCGAAGCCGTGCAGCTGGTCGGGTCCGACGAAGTGCATTTTTCCCGACAGGCACGTGCGGTAGCCGGCGCTGCGCAGGTGGTGCGCAAAAGTGGGAATGGATGAAGCGAACTCCGCCGCGTTGTCATAGACGCCCGTGCGCGAAGGCAGCTGCCCGCTCATGAAGGCGGCGCGGGCCGGCGCACAAAGCGGCGAGGCCGTATAGCAGGTACGGAACCGCGCGGCGCGCGCGGCCAGCCTCTTCAGGTGCGGCGCGTGCAGGAAGGGCGCCGGACCGTCCGGGAAGAAGGTCCCGTTCATCTGATCGACCATCACGATCAGGAAATTGGGTTTGCCGCTCATGCGCGGGTGCTTGCCTGCGCCAGCGTCGCTTCCAGAAAATGCTCCACCAGCGCCACGGCCGAGGCCGAGTTCGGCAGCCCGTCCTTCAGCGCCCGGCGGATATAGAGCCCGTCGATCATCGCCGCAGCCGCTTCCGCCGCCCGCTCGGCCTCGTCGCGCGGCAGCAGGGGAACAAGCCCATTCAGGAGGTTGGAGTGCAGCCTGCGCGCATAAACGCGCAGCAGCCGGCGCAGCGGCACCGATTTTTGCGCCTCGACATAGAAGGCGAGCCAGGCCGCGATGATCTCCGGCCGGAACTGCGTGACCGAGAAGTTGACGCCGACCACCGCCGAAAGCCGTGCCCGCGGCGTGCGCGCCTTGCGCAGCGCGGCAATCGTGTCGCGTCCCAGCTCGGCCAGCAGGTGCCGCATGGTCGCCTGCAAGAGCTCGTCCTTGGCGCCGAAATAGTGGTGCGCCAGCGCGGAAGAAACGCCGGCACGTCCGGCGATCTCGGTCATCGTCACGTCGAGCGAGCCGCGGTCGCCGATGGCCGCGATCGCCGCATCGATCAGCGCCCGCCGCCGCAACGGCTCCACTCCTGCCCTCGGCATGGTTCCCGCCCCCACGATAAATAATTGATTGGACGATCAATCAAATCCGTGTGCGTTTGGCAAGTGCCGCGGCCGTTCGAGCGGAAGTTGACCCGCGCATTCTAACAAAGTCATGCAGCCGTCGTCGCGAAACGCGCTTTCCCTGATTGGCACGAAGGCATTCTCCGTGTCTCCCAGCTTTATCTCAGCAGCCAAAGCCCTACATAGGCGAGCGTGGCGGAATACACCGGCTGTCCGTCCTCATCGGTCACGAGCACGGTGAAGGCCTGCTTGTCGCCGTCCTTGGGGATGTCCTCATGGGCGACTGCCGGCAGCACCCGCATGGCAGCCTGGCGCACCTCCTCCAGCGTCGTGAACTCGGTTCCCACATCGTCGCCATACTTGTGGCCATCCGAGTGGACATCGAAGAAGTAGCGGGGCATCTTGCGCATCCGGCTTCGGGCGGGAGCGCTTCGCATCTCTCAGTCCCGGCATGCCGTTGGTCGTGTGCCGGTGATCCCGCTATGTGACATAACACAGATCAGTCTTCACGACCCTTTGTTGGTTCTTGATCGGGTCAAGCCAACTAAGCGTAAATACTAACATTCATCAAGGCGGCCTGAGGCCGGACGGTTAACGTGCCGGCTGCCACGCAGCTTTGCGCGCGGCGGGAGAAACCACATGGAAGCAGGAGAAGCCAGCCCCTTGAACCCCTTGCTGCGCAAGCTCGGCACCATAGCCGCGCTGACCGAAGAAGACCGGAACACGCTCCGGGCCCTGCCCATCACGATACGAACGCTGCAGCCCGACCACGACATCGCACGGGAAGGCGACCGGCCGACCCAATGCTGCATCATCCTGGAAGGATGGGCCTTCCGGTCCAAGATGGCCGGCGACGGCACCAGGCAGATCGTGGCATTCCACCTGCCCGGCGACTTCCCCGACCTGCAAAGCCTCTACGTGCCGGTGATGGACCACACCCTCACGACGCTCACCTCTGTCACGGCAGCCGTCATGACGCACCAGAGCGTGCGTGAACTCCTCGCGCGCGCCCCGCATCTGGCGGCCGTCTTCTGGCGCGACACCTTGATCGAAGCGGCCGTCACGCGCGAGTGGATCGTCAACATGAGCGTGCGCTCCGCGAAGGAGAGGATCGCCCACCTGCTTTGCGAGATGCATGAACGGCTGCAATCGATCGGGCTGGCGCAGAATGTCGGCGGCAAGCCTGTGTTCCCCTGGCCGGTCACGCAGGCCCGGCTTGCCGAAACGACCGGCCTTTCCGCCGTCCATGTGAATCGCTCCCTCCAGGAGTTGCGCGCGGAAGGGCTGCTGAGGCTGAGCCACAAGTGGGTCACAATGCTGAATGGGCCGGGTATGCGGGCTCTGGCCGGGTTCAAGCCGGATTATCTGTCGCTCAGGCCGGCGGATGACGAATCGGTTGCCGCTTGAGCGGCGCGGCGGATGATGCTGAAGGAAAGAGCCATGTGGCATGCGATAGCTTGCTGCGGAGACGATTCTTCTCCTAAGCTCCGGCAAAATAAGCCGGGACCGCAATGTTTGATGCTCTCATCCGCAAGCTGCAGTGCTTCGAACCTGTCAGGGATGACGATGTCGCATGGCTGCGGGACGCATCGTCCAGTCCGCGCAAGGTCAAGGCGAACACCGACCTGATCCATGAAGGCGACGAGCCGGAGAACGTCTTTTTGATCATGGAAGGCCTGGCCTGCCGCTACAAATCAACGTGGGAAGGCGGCCGTCAGATCTTCGCCTACCTCGTGCCCGGCGACTTCTGCGACCTGCACGTCGCCCTGCTCGACGAGATGGACCACTCCATCGCCACGCTTTCGGCTTGCAGCGTCGTGACGATCCCCAAGCGCAAGGTGCTTGAGCTGACGGAAACCCGACCCGCACTGACGCGCGCCTTCTGGTGGTGCTCGCTGGTCGATGAAGCGGTGTTGCGCGAGTGGATCGTCAATGTGGGGTCGCGCCCGGCCGAGCAGCGCATCGCGCATCTCTTCTGCGAACTGCATGCCCGGCTGAAAGCGGTCGGGCTCACGAGCGATGGATCGTTCGTCCTGCCGATCACCCAGACGGAACTCGGCGACACGGTCGGCCTGACCGCGGTTCACGCCAACAGGAGCCTGCGCGCGTTGCGCGAGGCTGGTCTCGTCACCTTCCGCGACGACATCGTTCAGATGAACGACATGGCTCGCCTTCAAGCCTTTGCCGGGTTCAACCCGAACTACCTGCACCTGAACCGGAAGCGTCAACCGTCGTAGGACTCGGCTGAGAAGCGAAACACGAACAGCTGGTTGTCCTGCTCGTCGGTAACTTCCAGCCGCCACTCATGGCCGGGCTCCAGTCCGCCGTCCAAGTCGCGGAAAACCTGTCCCGCCATCTGCGAGGCTTGGCTCCAGGCGCTGCTCAGGTCTGGAAGCTCCACGCCCTCTTCGTCGGGAAGGTAGCGTTTGTAGCGGGTGTGGAAGAAGTAGCGAGGCATGATGTCTCCTGCCGCAGGCGGGAGCGCGATTTGTCTCTCTGTCTCCGCGAGCCATTCCAATCGATGCGCCGATGATCCGATGGAGATAGGTCGGCGAAGGCCGACACGCCTTGATGTTTGTTGGACCGATGTCGTTATTTGCTCAAGGGCGGAAGATTGCGGGGCTGCTTATCCCGCTGACGCAAATAAAGCGTTTTTGCTGTGAAAGGGCATGGCAAGGCTGCGACGGAGCCTTATCGTTGCGCACTATGGAATATTACCCGGCGGAACATGAATAGCCGGGGCACTTTGAACCTACGCGCTCGTGCGCAACGCCAAGCGGCGTCCTTGTCGCGGTAGGGACGACGGTTTCCCGTCGCCCCCCGCACAGATCCCGGCGAGCGG
>CAXTCF010000182.1:0-7684 GCA_964242945.1 uncultured Rhizobiaceae bacterium
CGCAAACTACCTCGTCAACGCAGGATAGGCCCAAACATAATCCCATCATGCTCTAGTAGTTGTTTGATCCCAGGGTTTGATGGTGCGATCTTTTCCGCTGGATGGAAGGAGGCACTATGCGCCAGGTTCTGCATGGGAGCGCCCGCACGACAGAGGCAGTCCGTCGAGCGATACAGCATAGTCAAGCGAGCCTGAGGGCGCTGGCCGAGTGCGGGTACGCCACCAAGCGGAACATCTGCTCAGCCTGCAGATCGTTCGCTTGGCTGTGGCTGAAGAGAGCGCGTGTCGGCTCCCTTGCAATGGAGAGTCGCCATGACAACCCTTTCACCTGACCTTGCCTCTCTGCCCACGCGAACTGCGCGGCAACGAACACCGCCGAAGACGCTGCCGCTGCATGTCCACCTTTCGACCTGCCGCGATGCCCATCCCGGGGTGCTTGCCCGCCTTGCCGCCCTGCCTTCTCTGGCGATGCTGGAGTTGCAGAAGCTGTGGCGCGATCTCAACGATGGCGAAGCACCTCGCATGAACCGCAAGTTCATTGAGAGCCGGCTTGCCTGCCGCATCCAAGAGCTCGCCTATGGCGGCTTGAAGCAGGAAACACGGGCGCGGCTTGCAGCCCTGGCCGATGATCTCGCTGCTGGCAGCAAGGCAGCACGTCGCAGCGGCGCCTCTGAGACCAAGCTTCTTTCCGGCACCCGGCTGATCCGCGAGTGGCAGGGCGAGGAGCATACCGTCACCGACAGCGGCTTCGAGTGGCAGGGCATGCCGTATGCGTCGCTGTCGTCTGTTGCCCGCGCGATCACCGGCACGCGATGGAACGGCCCATTGTTCTTTGGCCTGCGCTCCACAAAGGTGGTCGTGCAGCACGACGCCGACGACATTGGCAAGTTGCCGGCCTTTCCAGCCGGAGCAGACTGAAAGCCGCGCGACATCCAGGTCGCGAAAGCGCCAGAAGTTGACACTTGGCTGGAAGCCATAAAGCGGACTTTCCGCTTCGCGCCATCATCCAAGGCCACTTCTAAAGTGCCATTTGGCTTCTCCGCATCAGACGAGATCGAGGCGTGACGCAACTCTCCTCGCATGAACGGGTCGGCTCCCGAGCGATGCACCTTTCCGATTCAGGGATTACCGCTCGCCGCGGACAAAGGGCTGCATCAGCGCCTGGGGCACCCGCGCGCGACGCGCCATGACGATCAGCGCGGCGATCGAGAGCAGATAAGGCAGCATCAGGAAGAGCTGGTAGGGCACAGCTTTGCCAGTCACCGTCTGCAGGCGGAGTTGGAACGCGTCGAACAGCGCGAAGAGAAGCGCCCCAAGCAGTGCCCGCCACGGCATCCACATGGCAAAGACGACGAGCGCGATGCACACCCAGCCGCGCCCCTGCACCATGGTTGGAAAGAAGCTGTTGAAGGCCGAAAGCGTCAGGAAGGAGCCGCCGACACCCATCAAGGCGCTGCCCGCCGCCACCGCCCCGATCCTGATCTTGATGGGATCGAGCCCCCGTGTCTCGGCCGCATGCGGGTTCTCGCCGGTGAGCCGGATCGCGAGACCGAGAGGCGTGCAAGCGAGAACGTAAGCCAGGACCCAGGCCGCAAAGAGTGCCAGATAGGTCGGCGCCGTCTGCGAGAAGAGCGCCGGTCCGAGAAAGGGTAGGCCCGACAGAATGGGAATGTCCACGGGCCGGAACGGCTCAACCGTCGGCGGTGTCCCTTGGAGAGGCACGACGAGGCGGAAGAGGAAATAGGAGAGGCTGGAGGCGAAGAGCGTGATGCCGAGCCCGGTGACGTGCTGGGAGAGGCTGAGCTGCACGGTCATCAGCGCATGCAGCAGGCCGAAACAGGCACCGCCGGCAGCGGCCGCCAGCAGGCCGAGCCACAGGCTTCCACCATGAAACACGGTGAGCCAGCCGATCATTGCGCCGAAGGTCATGATGCCCTCGATGCCGAGATTGAGCACCCCGGCCCGCTCGCAGAGCAGTGCACCGAGCGTGCCAAAAATCAGCGGCGTCGCGATGCGCAGCACTGCCGCCCAGAGGCCGGCCGAGGCAAGGATTTCCAGCAACGCGCTCATCGGCGGATCCGATAGGAGGTGGCGAAGACCGCGACCAGCATCGCCAACAACGAGAGCGACACCGTCACGTCGGCGATGAAGGACGGCACGCCGAGTGCTCGACCCATGCTGTCGGCGCCGACGAACATGGCGGCGGCGAAGAGCGCCGCGAGCACCACGCCGATCGGATCAAGCGCCGCCAGCATCGCCACCACGATGCCCGCATAGCCGAAGCCCGGCGAAAGGTCGGTGGTGACGTAGCCCTTGACGCCCGCCACCTCCACCGCGCCGGCGAGGCCCGCCAAGCTGCCCGACAGGCAGGCGACCTTGAGCAGCGTCGGTTCCAGCTTCACACCGGCAAAGCGGGTCGCCTGGGCGTTGAGTCCCACCGCCCGCGTCTCCAACCCGAACACGGTGCGCGCCTGGACAAGCGCCACCAGCAGCGCCGCGAGCACGGCAATGGCCAACCCCACATGCAGGCGCGAGCGTGGCACCAGCTTCGGCAGCAGCGCGTCGCCGACCAAAGGCACGGACTGCGGCCAGCCAAAGGCGAGCGGATCCTTGAGCGGCCCTTCGATCATCATTGAGACGAAGAGCAGCGCGACGAAGTTGAGGAGCAGTGTCGTCACCACCTCGTCGACGCCGAAGCGCAGACGCAGCAACAGCGGCACTACCAGCAGCGCCATTCCGGCGAGCGCGCCGGCGAGCAGCAGCAGTGGGATCAGCACCGGCGCCGTCAGCGACCCGCCCAGCCCCTGCGCTGAGCCGAGCCAGGCAGCCGCAAGCGCCCCCAGCATGAACTGGCCCTCCGCGCCGATGTTCCAGACCTTCGCGCGGAAGGCGACCGCTGCGGCAAGCCCGGTCAGGATCAGCGGCGTGGCGCGCGTCAGCGTCTCGGTCAGCGACAGACGAGAGCCGAAGGCGCCGAGCGCGATGCGCCGGTAGGCATCGGCCGGCGACGCACCCGCCAGCGCGATCAGCACACCGGCCAGCAGCAGCGCCGCCGCCACCGCCGCCACGGGCGCCAGCGCCACAAGCGCTAGAGGCCGATGATCGCGCCGCTCCAGCCGCATCAGCGCCATTCCCTTCCGGAGGGCCGGCCCATCATGCCTCCTCCCACACCCCTGCCATCATCAGCCCGAGACGCCGCGCATCGAGTTCTGACGCGGGTACCGATGGCGAGAGGCGGCCCTTGACGATCGCCTGAGCACGGTCGGCGAGCGCGAGGACCTCGTCGAGGTCCTCCGAGATCAGCACCACCGCCGCGCCGGCCGCGCGAGCGGCGAGAATTTCGGCCTGCACCGCGGCGATCGCCCCTTCGTCCAGCCCGCGCGTCGGCTGCGCCGCAAGCACCACCCTGGGACTTTCCGCAAGGTTGCGACCGAGGATCAGCTTCTGCATGTTGCCGCCCGACAGCAGCCGCGCACGCGTATCCGGACCGCCGCCGCGCAGATCAAAGCGCGCGATGATGTCTTTCGTGAAACTCCTTGCCGCCGTACGCCGCACGAAGCCGGCACGCGAGAAACGAGGCCCGCGCACCCGCTCTAGCACGGCGTTCTCCCAAAGCGTGAGGTCGCCGACCGTGCCTTCCGCCTGGCGGTCCTCCGGGATGCGACCGACGCCGAGTTTCACTAGCGCGCGGGCGTCCGCCGCCTCGCAAGGCCGCCCGGCGATGCGCAGCGTTCCCCGCTCGGGCCGCGCCAAACCCGAAAGCAGATGTGCGAGTGCCGTCTGCCCGTTGCCGGAGACGCCGATGATACCCAGCGTCTCGCCGGCACGGACGTGAAAAGTGACGTTCCTCAGCCGCTTGACGCCGCCGATGGAGAGGTCAACGTCTTCCGCCTCCACCACCAGCGCGCCGGACTGGGCTGCCGCGCGCACGGGACGCGCGATGCGCCGCCCGACGATCAGTTCGGCGAGCTTGTCCCTGGACGTCCCTTGCGCCTCGCGCTCGGCCACCACGCGCCCGCCTCGCAGCACCACGATCCGATCGGCTGCCGCCATCACCTCGTGCAGCTTGTGCGAGATGAAGATCAGCGACAGGCCCTCGGCCGCCATGGTCCGCAGCGTGGCAAAAAGCGTCTCCGCCTCGCCCGCCGTCAGCACGGCCGTCGGCTCGTCGAGGATCAGAATCTTCGCATCGTTGAAGAGCGCCTTGAGGATTTCCACGCGCTGGCGCTCGCCGACCGAAAGGTCGCCGACCCGCGCCTCCGGGTCGACGGCAAGGCCGAAGCGCGCTGCCAACCCTTCAAGCTTGCGCCGTGCCGCGCCACGCCGTGAGCGCGGCGAAAGCAGGCTCTCGGTGCCGGCCATGACGTTCTCCAGCACCGAGAGGTTGCCGGCCAGCGTGAAATGCTGGTGCACCATGCCGAGCCCCGCCGCGATCGCCGCGCGCGGGCTACCCTGCGGCAGTTCCCGACCCTCAACGATGACGCGACCTGCATCCGGCACATAGTGGCCGAACAGGATGTTCATCAGCGTCGTCTTGCCCGCGCCATTCTCGCCGAGCAGCGCCAGAAGCTCGCCGCGGTTGAGCTCCAGCGTCACGTCATCGTTCGCCAGGGCCTTGCCGAAGCGCTTGGAGATGTTTTCGAGGCGCAGCACCGGCCTCAAAACACGGCCTCGGCCATCCCTGTATTGGCTGCGAGGCCGACGACCGGAAAACGGTGCGCGAACGGCCTTTCCCGCGCCAGCCTGTCGGCCAGCGCAAGCAGGCGGCGATCCGATCCCATCGGCCCGATCAATTGCACCGGCGTCGGCAATCCGTCCTCGTCTGCGCCAAAAGGCAGCGTCAATGCCGGCGTGCCGGCGGCATTGACGAGCACTGCCAGTGGTGCGAAGGCGGCCATACGGTGCCAGTGCGCGTCTACATCATCATGATCCGTCGGGAAGCTGCCGAGTAAGGGCGGCGCAGTGGCCAGCATGGGACAGAGCACAGCGTCCCAATCGCGAAATACCAACCACATGGCATAAGCCGCCCGCACCGCCGCATGTTCCGCCTCCCATAACTCGACTGCTGAGAGCTCCCGCCCGCGCCGCGCGACGGCCGCCGACAGCGGTTCGACTTCCTCGTCGCCGATCGCGAGCAACGCGAAAAGCTGGGTGAGATTGGCGGAAACAATGCGGTCGAAGGCCAGCTGTGCCGCTTCGGCCAGCGGAGCAAGGCGCTCGAAGGGCAGCGGCTCGACGTGACAGCCCTGCCCCTCGAGGAAACGCGCCGCCGCGAGCACGGCATCGCGCCGGCGCGGATCGAGAGGGAAGCCGTCACCGAAGTCGGCGACCAGCGCAACGCGCAGCCCTCTGACCGAACCGACAGCGGCGAGCACTGGGTCCGGCACTGTGCCCTCCGCGGCGCCCGCCACGGCGTCTAGCGCCCCCGAAACATCCCGCACCGAACGCGCCACCACCAATTCCCCTGCCAGCCCGCCGAAATGGTTGCCGAACCCCGGCCCCTGCGGCACCGCACCCCGCGTCGGCTTCAGGCCGACAAGGCCGCAGCAGGCGGCCGGTACGCGGATCGAGCCGCCGGCATCCGTCGCATGGGCGAGTGCTACGACCCCACTCGCCACAGCCTCGGCCGCGCCGCCTGAGGAGCCGCCTGCGGTGCGGGTGGGATCGAGGGGGTTGCGCGCCGGCTTGCCCGAAGCGGGCTCGCTCTCAAGCGACAGGCCGAACTCAGGCACCGTGGTCAGCCCGAACGGGATCACCCCCGCACCGCGAAACCGCCCGGCCAGCGCGCTGTCGGCCATGGGATCGGCATGGCTTACCAACGCCGCCGAGCCTGCGCGCACCGGCAGCCCGGCGAACGGGCCGCCGAGATCCTTCGCGAGGAAGGGCACGCCGGCAAAGGGCATCGACTGCACCGCCTTCGGGTCACGGGAAAAAATGCGGTCAAACGCTTCTGCCCGCGCCCGGCCGCCCTCGGCGTCGAGGAAACTCACCGCGCCAAGCGCATCCCGTTCCCCAACCGCGAAAAGTGCCGCGCTCATCGCTTCGACCGCCCGCAGGCGCCCACCACGGACCGCCGCGGCGAGCGCGGTGGCGTCACCTGCGCACTCCTCCACGGAGGGACTGGGAGGAACTCAGGCCGGCTCTTTGGTGTCGATCGGCACCTCGAATTTCCCTGCCTTGATCTCGGCGCGGCGAGCCTCCATTGCTTCGACCGCGGCGGCAGGGGCAGCATCCTTGACGTAGACGACGTCATTGCCGCCGGTCTTCATGAGATTCAGCGGCGTGTAGTCCTTGCCGGTCGGTGCGCCGGCCACCGTGTCGGCGATGGCCCCGTCGAGGATCGGGCGGAAGCTCCAGATGGCATTCGCGAATACAATGCCAGGATAGCGCGGCGTGTAGTCGATCAGCGAGCCGACAGCCTTGATGTTGCGCTCCTTGGCGGCGTCCGCCGTACCGATGCGCTCGCCGAACAGGATGTCGGCACCGGCATCGATCTGCGCCAAGCCCGCCTCGCGCGCCTTGGGCGGGTCGAAAAAGGTGCCGATGAAGCCGATCAGGTGTTTTGCATCGGGCCGCACGGCATTCACGCCAGCGCGGAACCCGTTGATCAGCATGTTGACCTCAGGGATCGGGATCGCGCCCACCGCGCCGAAGACGCCGGATTTGCTCATCTTGCCCGCTAGCATGCCGGCGAGATAGGCGCCTTCGTGGTTCCAAGTGCCGAACGTGCCGAAATTGTCACCCGCCGGACCGCCGGAAGAGCCGAGTAGGAAGCGCGTGTCGGGATAGTCCGCCGCCACCTGGCGCGCCTCGTTCTCCACCGCATAGGCCTCGCCGACGATCAGCTTGGCGCCGCCTTCCGCATATTCGCGCATGGCGCGGGGGTAGTCGGTTCCCGACACCCCCTCGGAGAACACATACTCGATCTTGCCTTCCTGGGCCGCTGCCTGCAGCGCGGCGTGCAGGCAGGAGTTCCAGGCATTCTCCACTGGCGAGGCGTGGATGCCCGCGACTTTCAGCGGGGCCTGGCCCCAGGCTTGCCGTATCGCCAGCGCGACGCTGAGCGAAGCGCCACCCACCAAGAAACCGCGCCGCCCTATTGTTCCATGATGCGTCATCCGCCATCCCCTTCATGCAAAGCAAGAATGTCCCTCGCGGGGACGCTCAACGAGGAGAAGTTGTTGGCTCTGCCTTTTTCTTTGTCAAGCAACCCAAGCGCTCAAGTTTTGAACAGGTGACCGGCGGCTTGGTCCGACGCATGAAATGATCCCCGCCAAGGCATGCCCACCGGCATCGAAGGACACGGAGTGAATTAGAGGAAGCAAAAACCTGAGCTTGTCGCCAAGCCGGATGAAGGTCAGCATCTGCCCGGCATTCGTCCGAACGTCCGTTCAGGCCGAAGGAAAGCCGAGCATTGATCCTCTTGTAGCGCGGCGCCTCCTATAGCCAGCCTCGAACCGGTACATTCCCCGCCGGGAAACTGTTGGTGGACCTGTCCGCCGTTTCCTTTCGCGTCGCCGAGCAAAAATCATAAAGCAAGCATCGAACCGGATTGTGCTTGGCCCGAGGTTGTAGACTTGCGCCAAAAGCGGTCGTTGCCGCGAAGGTGTCGGAATGTCGAATTTGGGCCCAGGCTGTGTGGAAACGCGTTGATCTGGTAGGATGCTCCTGATCGGGGGGCGGT
>CAXTCF010000183.1:0-7534 GCA_964242945.1 uncultured Rhizobiaceae bacterium
GCTCGAATACGGGCAGGTCTCCGTCCTCAAGAACCTGGACCTCGACATCGCCGAGGGCGAGTTTCTGGTCCTGCTGGGCCCGTCCGGCTGCGGCAAGTCCACGCTGCTCAACTGCATCGCCGGCCTGCTGGAGATCACCGATGGGCAGATCTTCATCAAGGGCAAGAACGTCACCTGGGAGGAGCCCAAGGACCGCGGCATCGGCATGGTGTTCCAGTCCTATGCGCTCTACCCCCAGATGTCGGTGAAGGGGAACCTGTCCTTCGGCCTGAGGAATGCCGGCGTGCCGAAGCCGGAGGTGGAAAAGCGCATCGCGCAGGCGGCCGAGATCCTCCAGATCGGGCCATTGCTGGAGCGCAAGCCGAGCCAGCTCTCCGGCGGCCAGCGCCAGCGCGTCGCCATCGGCCGTGCCCTTGTCCGGGACGTCGATGTGTTCCTGTTCGACGAACCCCTGTCCAACCTCGACGCCAAGCTGCGCTCGGAACTGCGCGTCGAGATCAAGCGGCTGCACCAGCGGCTTGCCAACACGATGATCTACGTCACGCACGACCAGATCGAGGCGATGACGCTGGCCGACCGCATCGCGGTGATGCGCGGCGGGCTGATCCAGCAGCTGGACAGCCCGCAGGTGATCTACAACAAGCCGGTCAACCGCTTCGTCGCGGGCTTCCTGGGCTCGCCCGGCATGAATTTTCTGGAGGGCACGCTGGAGCGCGGCGCGGAGCCGGCGTTTCGGTTGCAGAACCTTACCGTGCCGCTTGCCCGCTATACCTTTGCCGGCCAGGCGGCGCCGGCAGCGCCCGCGACGCTCGGCATCCGCCCGGAGCATGTGGTGGTCGGCGGGCAAGCCGGCGACCAGCCGTTCTCCCAGGAGGCCGCCGTGGAAATCGTCGAGCCGATGGGCTCGGACACGCTGGTCTGGTCGAAGCTCGGCGGGCAGAACTTTGCCTTCCGCGTCGCGGCCGAGAAGCCGGTTTCGGTGGGCGACCGCGTTACCATCGGCTTCGACCCGGCCCGCGCCTCGCTCTTCGAGACTTCCGGCGGCGCCCGCCTATAACGCACGAAGACGCATCCGCTTTTTTCGGAGAGAGTTCATGGACTGGTCGTTTCAGCTTTACAGCGCGCGCAAATTCGAGCCGTGGGAGCGGGTGCTTAAAACGCTTGGCGAGCTGGGCTACAAGCGGGTCGAAGGCTATGGCGGCGTTTACGGCAACCCCGAGCATTTCCGCGCCGAACTCGACAGACAAGGCCTTTCCATGCCGAGCGGCCACTTCGCCTTCGACCTGCTGGAAAACGACTTCGCCAATGCGGCCAAGACGGGCAAGACGCTGGGCATCCGGCTGATCGCCTGCCCCTATCTCGATGCCGCCGAGCGTCCGACCGACGCGGAGGGCTGGCGCGATTTCGGCCGGCGGCTGGAAGCTATCGGAGAGAAGGCGGTGGGCGAAGGCTTCGACTTCGCCTGGCACAACCACGATTTCGAGTTCCAGGCGCTGCCGGACGGCTCGTTGCCGATGACGCACATCCTCGAAGCCGCCCCGCATACCGGATGGGAGATCGACGTCGCCTGGGTGATCAAGGGCGGCGGCAGCGCCGAAATGTGGATCGAGAAATACTTCGACCGCATCAAGGCGGTTCACGTCAAGGACATGGCAAAGCCGGGCGAGGGGGCCGACGAGGACGGCTGGGCCGATGTCGGCCACGGCACGGTGGATTGGGCGAGCCTGATCCCGCTGCTGCGCAGGAAGACGGCGGCGAACTACTTCATCATGGAACAGGACAACCCCAACGATTTCGAGCGGTTCGCGCGCCGTTCGCTGGAAACCGTCAGCGCAATCGAAGGCTGAAGCATCGGACCGAAAAGTGCGAAGCGGTTTTCGGAAAATCTGATGCGCAAACAAAGGCTACGGCATGGCTAATACTCTCGGCGTCGGGGTGATCGGCTGCGGCAACATCTCGACCACCTATTTCAAGTTCGCCCCCCTGTTCAAAGGGATCGAGGTCCGGGCCTGCGCCGACGTGAACCGCGCCGCGGCCGACGCGCGGGCGAGGGAATACGGCGTGCGGGCGGAGAACGTGGACGGGCTGCTCCGTGCGGACGACATCGACATCGTGGTGAACCTGACGGTGCCCAACGCGCACTATGAGGTGTCGAAGTCGGCGCTCGACGCCGGCAAGCACGTCTATTCCGAAAAACCCTTCGTGCTTTCCGTGGAGGACGGCCTCGACCTGAAGCGCCGCGCCGAGGAGAAATCCCTGCGCGTCGGCTCCGCGCCAGACACGTTTTTGGGCGGCGCGCACCAGCTTGCCCGCTCGCTGATCGATTCCGGCAAGATCGGCCGCATCACGTCGGGCTCAGCTCACGTGATGAGCCACGGCATGGAGCACTGGCACCCCAACCCCGACTTCTTCTTCCAGCCGGGCGGCGGGCCGGTCCTCGACCTCGGCCCCTACTACATCACCAACCTCCTCCAACTGATCGGGCCGGTGAAGCGGGTGGTCGCGCTGGCCTCGATCCCCGCCAAGGAGCGCACCATCACGTCGAAGCCGCGCTATGGGGAAAAGATCCCGGTGGCCACGCCGACGACGCTCTCCGCGCTGCTCGATTTCGAGAACGGCGCGGCCGTCACCTTCAACGCGACCTGGGACGTCTGGCGGAAATACGGCGACCACCACGGCATGGAACTCTATGGCGAGGAGGGAAACCTGGCTCTGCCCGACCCCAACTTCTTCGGCGGCACCGTCAGCTATACCAAGCGCGACAAGCCTTCCAAAACGCTGCCGAAATGGGATCACGCCTTCGGCGTGCCGAACCAGGAGCACGCGATCGGCCGCCAAGCAAACTACCGCACGGCGGGTCTTGCCGACATGGCGATCGCCATTGGGGAGGGGCGTCCGCACCGCTGCTCGCTGGAACTGGCGCTGCACGCCATCGACGTGATGACGGGCATCCTGCGTTCGGGCGAGAGCGGTGCTTTCGTCGAGATGCAGACGACCTGCGAACGGCCGGCCGCGCTCGGCCCCAAGGAGGCCAAGGCGCTGCTGGCGCCGGCCAAGGCTGCTGCGCCGGCTAAGAAGAAGGCGGCGTAAGGGTTCTTCTGCCGATCTGCGCTCTTCTACACCGCTGGCGGCAGCGTCATCGGTACGGCATGGATTCTTGGCCTTGAGCAGAGAATCCATGCCGTACCATCCGGGAAGTCAGCCGGCGGTTCCGAACCGCCCGTCCAAAACCATACGCGAACGAGGAAACACCCATGGCCTGGCACCCCGCCGAGAACCGCTATGAATCCATGCAATACACCCGCTGCGGCCGGTCCGGGCTGAAGCTGCCGGCGATCTCGCTGGGACTGTGGCACAATTTCGGGCACGACAAGCCGCACGCCATCAAGCGCGAAATCTGCCGCCGCGCCTTCGACCTCGGCATCACGCATTTCGACCTCGCCAACAATTACGGCCCGCCGCCCGGCTCGGCGGAGGAAGCGTTCGGCGAGATCCTGCGCACCGACTTTGCGGGCTTGCGCGACGAACTGATCATCTCGTCCAAGGCCGGCTACGAGATGTGGCCGGGGCCGTATGGCGAGTGGGGCAGCCGCAAATACGTGCTGGCGTCGCTCGACCAGAGCCTGAAGCGGATGGGCATCCCTTATGTCGATATCTTCTACTCCCACCGCTTCGACCCGGACACGCCGCTGGAGGAGACGATGGGCGCGCTCGACCAGGCCGTGCGCTCCGGCCGTGCGCTCTATGCCGGCATCTCCTCCTACAACGCGCAGCGCACGCGGGAAGCCGCCGCCATCCTGAAGGACCTCGGCACGCCCTGCCTGATCCACCAGCCCTCCTATTCCATGATCAACCGCTGGGTGGAGGAGGACGGGCTGCTTTCCACCCTGGAAGAACTCGGCATCGGCTCCATCGTCTTCTCGCCGCTGGCCCAGGGCATGCTGACGGACAAGTATCTTCAGGGCATTCCGGAAGACAGCCGCGCGGCGCAGGGCAAGTCGCTTAAAACATCCTTCCTGAACGAGCGGACGCTGGAGAACATCCGCGCGCTGAACGGCATCGCGGAAAAGCGCGGTCAGACGCTGGCGCAGATGGCGCTGGCCTGGGTGTTGCGGGGCGGGCACGTGACCTCCGCCCTGATCGGCGCCAGCCGGCCGGAACAGGTGGAGGATGCGGTCGGGGCACTGAGGAACCTGGCCTTCTCGGACGCGGAACTCGCCGAGATCGACCAGTTCGCGCGCGAGGGCGACATCAACCTTTGGGCGAAGTCGGCCGAGCGGGAAGGGCCGGCACGGAAGTGACATCCTGCAGGATGTGTCTGAGGCGCACCCCCACCCTCTATCCCTCCTCACGAGGGGGAGGGGGACGTGAGCCTCTCGCGCAAACAGTTTTAAGCAAGCACTCAGCTTGAAGGCGGCAGAGCAACGCGGATGTCCCCCTCCCCCTTGTGGGGAGGGATAGAGGGTGGGGGTTGCCGGCGACTACGTTGGAGGGCTCGGAGGAGAAAAAAGAATGATCCGCAATCCGATCCTGCCCGGCTTCAACCCCGACCCGTCGATCTGCCGGGTCGGGCGCGACTATTTCATCGCGACCTCCACCTTCGAGTGGTATCCCGGCGTGCAGATCCACCACTCCACCGATCTGGTGAACTGGCGCCTGGTCACGCGGCCCCTGGACCGGGCATCGCAGCTCGACATGCGCGGCAACCCGGATTCGGGCGGCATCTGGGCGCCGTGCCTTTCGCATGCCGACGGAAAATTCTGGCTGGTCTATACCGACGTGAAGCGGCTCGACGGCTCGTTCAAGGACGCGCACAATTACATCGTTACCGCGCCG
This sequence comes from uncultured Rhizobiaceae bacterium, assembly GCA_964242945.1. Lineage (GTDB taxonomy): Bacteria > Pseudomonadota > Alphaproteobacteria > Rhizobiales > Rhizobiaceae > Mesorhizobium_B. Next base: position 4,837 of record CAXTCF010000183.1, read on the forward strand.
AGCATCGAAGGGCCGTGGTCCGACCCGGTTTACGTCAATTCAAGCGGCTTCGATCCGTCGCTCTTCCACGATGACGATGGGAAAAGGTGGTTCCTCAACATGCTGTGGAGCCACAACTCGCACGGCATCAAAGGCGCGCCGAAGCACCCTGCCTTTGCCGGCATCCTGCTCCAGGAATTCGATGCGGCGGCGGGAAAGCTCGTCGGCCTGGTGACGAACATTTTCAGGGGCAGCCCGCTGGGGCTGGTGGAGGGGCCGCACCTCTTCAAGCGCGATGGCTGGTACTACCTCACCACGGCCGAAGGCGGCACGGGCTACCAGCACGCGGTGACGATGGCGCGCTCCCGGCACATAGAAGGCCCTTACGAGCTTCACCCGGACACCCACGTCATCACCTCCAAGGACGCGCCAGAGGCACCCTTGCAGCGCGCAGGGCACGGGCAGATCGTGGAAACACCGGGCGGCGAGGTCTATCACACGCATCTCTGCTCACGCCCTCTGCCGGGCACGCGCCGTTCGCCGCTCGGTCGCGAAACCGCGATCCAAAAATGCGAGTGGGGTGCCGACGGCTGGCTGCGCCTTTCCGGAGGCGGGCCGGTGCCGCGGGTTTCCGTGCCGGCGCCGCAGGGTGTCGAGGCAACGAAGCGGATTGGGCAGGCGGCCGGCCGCCGTGACTTCGACGATGAAAAACTGCCGCCGGAGTTCCAATGGCTGCGCACGCCGTACCCTGAGCGCATCTTCTCGCTGACGGAGAAGCCGGGATCGCTGTTGCTGTGGGGGCGGGAGTCGATCGGCTCGTGGTTCGAGCAGGCGCTGGTCGCGCGGCGGCAGGAGCACTTTTCGTTCCGGGCTGAAACGGAACTCTCGTTCCAGCCGGAAACCATCCAGCAGGCGGCGGGACTCCTCCATTACTATAACCGCTACAAGTTCCACTTCCTTGCCGTGGGTTTCGATGCGTCGCTCGGCCGGGTGCTGACGATCCTTTCCTGCCCCGGCGACTTTCCGGACGGCAAGTTGGTGTTTCCCCTCCGAGAGCCCATCGCCTTGCCGGGCGAGGGGCCGGTGCGCCTGCGCGCCGAAGTGAACTTCGCTTCGCTGCAATTCTCAGCCGAGTTGGATGGCGTGTGGCGGCCGGTCGGGCCGGTGCTGGATGCCAGCGTGATCTCCGACGAGGGCGGCACGCGCAACGAGCACGGCTCGTTCACCGGGGCCTTTGTCGGCATGGCGGCCTTCGACACGAGCGGGGCGGCACAACCTGCCTGTTACGACTGGTTCGCGTATGAAGGGCGGGACGCGGACGCCTGACCTCACACCGCTTCCGGCAGCAGCGCCGCGTCGGCGGCCGGCGGCTCCATGAAGGCGGAGCGCGGCCAGGAAATTTCCACGCAGGCGCCTTTGCTCGGCTGGTTGGAGTTCTTGAAGGCGAGGCTCGCGCCGGAGCGCTCCAGCAGCGTCTTGGCGATGAACAGGCCGAGGCCCAGACCGCCGCCGGGTTCCGCCCCTTCGCGCGTGGAGATGTAGGGCTCGCCGATCCGGTCCAGCACTTCGGGCGGAAAGCCGGGTCCGTCGTCCAGGATGGTGATGACAGCCCGGTTCTCGTCCCAGCTCCAGCGCAGCTCGACACTGCCGCGCGCGAAGTCCACGGCGTTTTCCACGAGGTTACCCAACCCGTAGATCATGCCGGGATTGCGCCGGCCGACCGGCTCCGGCCCGCGCGACGCGGCGGACGCCGTCTGAATCGCGATGCCGAAGTCGCGGTGCGGCGCGGTGATCTCCTCGATCAGCGAGGAGAAGGGCATGCGCTGGAGATAGTCCTCGCTGACCGTGGAAAGGTTGGACAGGCGCTTGAGGATGGAGCGGCAGCGCTCGGTCTGGGTGCGCAGCAGCGTCACGTCCTCGGCAAAGCGCGGGTCGCCGCCCAAGCTGCGCTCCATCTCGCGCGACACGACCTGGATGGTGGCGAGCGGCGTGCCGAGCTCGTGGGCGGCGGCGGCTGCCAGCCCGTCCAGCGCGGTCAGGTGCTGCTCGCGCTGGAGCACGAGCTCGGTCGCGGCCAGAGCGTTGGCGAGCTGGCGCGCTTCCTCCGCCACGCGCCAGGCATAGATCGAGGTGAACAGGATGGTGGATACGAGCGCCACCCAGATGCCCGCGACATAGACGAAGGGCATGTGCAGCATCTCGCCTTCCGGCCAGGGCAGCGGCCGGCCGAAGAAGGCAAGGAAGCTCGACAAGAGCACCGCGACTGCGCCGAGCAGGACGGTGAAGCGCAGCGGCAGGAGCGTCGCCGACACGACCACCGGCACGGTAAGCAGGATGGCGAACGGGTTGGTGAGCCCGCCCGTCATGAACAGCAGGCCCGAAAGCTGCACCGCGTCGAAGGCGAGGATGGCGAAGGCGGCAAGCGGCGTCAGCCGGTAGGCGGCGGGAAAGCGGAACGCCAGAAACAGGTTCAGCCAGGCGGACATCGCGATCAGGGCGAAGCAGGCGGAAACGGGCAGGCTGAACTTCAGCACATAGGCAACGAACATCACGGTGATGCTTTGGCCTGCCACCGCCATCCAGCGCAGGCGGATCAGCGTGTTCAGCCGCAGCCGCTGGCTCTGGGGATCGGGGACGGTGGGGACTTCGTGCATGACGATTACGCTTAGAGCATCGGACGGTTAATCGCACGCAGTCTGCCGGCCGGGGGCGGGCGCAG
>CAXTCF010000184.1:0-7525 GCA_964242945.1 uncultured Rhizobiaceae bacterium
CACCGTCTTCTTCCCGTTGAGCGCCGTCGCGAACCGCGTCCCGCATGGAAGAAGCCAGCGGAAGGTAGCCGAGGGAGCAAAGGGTGTGGATCAACTTTTCTGCGGGGCTCGCTTCAGCGCAGCAATCGCAAGGCGTGCGAGCGGCTTGGGTGCAGAAAAGCACAAGAGTTTGGTTCACCTGACACGAGGTGCCGGCTACGGCGGGCTCAGGCTTGTTTCTGCACCGCCGGCGGCGGGAGGGTCACGGCATGGATTCCTGGGTCAAGCCCAGGAATGACGAATGCAGGGGGTGAGATGCCAGCCTTCAACGTCGGCGACTTGCCACAAACCTCCCTGCCTTCGTCATTCTCGCCCTTGAGGCGGGAAGCCATGCCGTGACCCTCCCACCGATGCCAGCGGTGCAGAACCAGCCGTGGCAGAACGCCGCCAACCTTTACAAACCATCCGGCTAGCCCTGCCGCCGTCTCGCACTCATCCTGTCCGCGATGACCGGCTTCGTCTATATGACCGCCAGCCAAAAGCGCGGCACCATCTACATCGGCGTCACCAATGATCTTGCCCGTCGACTGCCTGAGCACAAGAGCGGGACAGGTCCGCGCTTCACCGCGCGATACGGCGTGCAGCGGCTTGTCTGGTATGAGGAGCATTTTGACATCCGTGATGCCATTCAGCGAGAGACCTCGTTGAAGCGGTGGCCGCGGCAGTGGAAGATCGAACTGATCGAGAAAACCAATCCGGAGTGGCACGAGTTGTTTCGCGGGATCGGATGGTGAGGTGTTCGCTTCCAATGCTGCCGGCGCGGACGTTATACGCTTGGCATCAGTAACTAGGTCGGGAGCCCGTCCCGCATCGAGGCGGGCTCTTGGGTTGCGTCAGAGCGCGTCCAAGTCCTGCCTTGCCTTGGCCAGGATGGCGCGCGCCTTTTCCGCCTGCTCGGCGGTGAGGGAACCCTCGCGCAGGCGGCCGAACAGGGAGCGGGTGAGTTCCTTTAGCTCCAGTCCCAGCGAGGCCATGCCGGCAAGGCCGGAGGATTCTTCCATCTGCTCGTTGATGCGGCGGAGATCGGCCTCGTTCTCCTTGAGGTAGGCGCGGCCGGCTTCCGTGAGCGAGAACAGGCGCTTGTTGCCCGACGTCTCGGACGAAACCAGATCGGCCTCTTCCAGCATCTGGAGCATGGGATAGATCGAGCCGGGGCTGGGGCTGTAGGCGCCGGCGAACTTCTCTTCCAGGGCCTTGATGATGTCGTAGCCATGCCGCGGCTCATCGGCGATCAGGCCGAGCACTACGAGCCGCAGCGCGCCCTGGTCGAACATCCGCGCCCCGCGGCGGCCACCGAACGGCCCGCCGCGATGCCGGCCGAACGGGCCGCCCCACTTGGCTTCCCCGCGATGCGCGCGGCCCCATCCGCCCCTGCCGGCGAACGGGCCGCCGCAGTGATTTTCCGTGTGCATGATCGTTTCTCCTTTCGTGTTGATCATGCCGATTATCTATTCAACGATATATCGTTTACAAGAGCGTTCCAGGAAAATCGAAACCGGCGCGGTTTGATCCGCGCCGGCCCATCGGATTCGCTGTCTTTCAGCTGTTCGGGCCGGGTGCCGGCCTGCCGCCCCCGCGCGCAGGCGAAGCACCCGGCCCGCGCCGCTAGGGCTTGGATTGCTCCAGCGCAGCGGCAAGGCGGAGAAGGGAAAGAAACTCGGACCGGTAGCCGAACGGATCGTTTCCCCTGGCGGCGGAGGCGAGTTCCGCAATCCGCTGAAAATTCAGCTTCGCGGTGGCGTCCTCGTTTCGCAGCTTTTGCCCGAACGCGGCCACGGCCACGGAGAAGCGCTGGTCCACGCCCGCAGCGTCGAAGGAGGAGACCGCATCGCCGTCCGTTACGGGCACCGTCGTCAGCTTCGACGTGTCCGCATCCGGCAGCTTGTAGCGGATCTTCACGAAGGCGTACTCGTCGCCATGCGCCACGCCGGAAGCGTTGTTCGCCGTCGCCTCGCCGTAGCGCAGGGCATCGACCGACTCCGACGGGCTGCCTTTCGGCGTGATTTCGTAGATCGCAGTGACGCTTGAGCCGGAGCCGACCTCACCTGCGTCCACGCGGTCGTTGTTGAAATCCTCGCGCTTGAGCGCACGGGTTTCGTAGCCGATCAGCCGGTATTCCGAGACCTTTTCCGGGTTGAACTCGACCTGGATCTTCACGTCCTTGGCGATCGGGAAGAGCGTGGACGTAGCGTCCTGCACCAAGACCTTTTCGGCTTCGGCCAGCGTGTCGATGTAGGCGGCGGTGCCGTTGCCGTTCTGCGCCAGCACCTGCATCATCCCGTCGTTGAGGTTGCCGCGGCCAAAACCAAAAACGGACAGGAAAACACCGCTTTGGCGCTTTTCCTCGACAAGCCGCTTCAACTGGTCGTCATCGGTCTGGCCGACGTTGAAGTCGCCGTCGGTGGCGAGCATCACGCGGTTGATGCCCCCGGTCACAAAGGATTTCTGGGCCAGCCGGTAGGCCTCGTCGATGCCGGCGCTGCCGGCCGTGCTGCCGCCGGGCTGGAGCTTGTCGATGGCCTCCAGGATCTTCGCCTTGTCGGCGGCTTTCGTCGGCTCCAGCACCGTGCCGGCCTCGCCGGCATAGGTGACGATCGACACGGTATCTTCCGGCGCCAGGGTGCCGACCAAGAGGCGGAACGCCGATTGCAGCAGCGGCAGCTTGTCCGGTTCGTCCATGGAGCCGGACACGTCGAGAAGAAAGACGAGGTTGGCGTGTGGGCGCGCCGCCGGCTGCACGTCATAGCCTTTGACCGCGACATGCATCAGGCGCGTGCCGGCGTTCCAGGGCGACGGCATCACGGTGACGGTCGTGGCGAAGGGCTCTTCTTTGCCGGCCGGACCCTTCCAGTCATAGGGGAAGTAGTTGATCAACTCCTCCACCCGCACCGTGTCCGGCTGGGGCAGGAAACCTTCCTTCAGCGAGCGGCGCACGAAGGAATAGGAGGCGGTGTCCACGTCGAGCGAGAAGGTCGAAACGGGGTCTTCGCGCGTGACGTGGATCGGGTTGGTCGAGAAATCCTGGAAGCGGTCGCGGTTTTCTTCCTGCGGCATCGGCATGTCGGCGGCCACGACCCCGGCGGGGGCCGCTTCCTGCATCAGCTTGGGGCTTGCCGGCACCGCGCGGGACCGCCCCGATCCCATCAGCGAGCCTGACGAGTCGGCATCCGCCGGCGCAGCCGCAACCGACGCTGCCGGCACGGGCGGGGGCTCCGCGAACGCTTCGCGCGAGACCTCCGCCTCCGATGCGGGCTGCACGGCGTCGCGTGCGGCCTGCTGCTGCGGAATTGCCGCGGGTTTCGCCGGCGCGCCGCGGGGAACCTCCGGCTTCGCGGCCTCGCGCACGGTCGGCTCCGGTGCGTCCAGACGGGACGGCTGCCGTGCCATTTCGAACGCGACCAAGCCGGCGAGCGGCAGCCCGACCAGCGCGGCAAGGCCAGGCACCGCCACGAATTTCTTTTGCATGAACCCTCTCCACAGATTGATTGCTCGATCCGTCAGACGCGGGTGCTTCTTCGTTCCTTGGGGTGAATGCGCAGAATTTTCATCGAAGGCGGCAAGCGCCGCGGCAAGGGCCTGGACACGCACCGTGTCGCTGGCGCGCGGAAGGGGCGCGCGGCGGAGGATGTCGAGTTCGTCGGGATCATCTGCGGCCATGCTTCAGGCCTCCTCGTCGGCGTCGCGCATTGCAACGCGCAGCCGCTTCTTTGCTTCATGCACATGCCAGGACACGGTCGCCTCGGCGCAGCCCATCAGGTCGGCGGCGGCGGCGTGGCTAAAACCCTCGCCGTAGATAAGGGTGACGGCTTCGCGCTGCTTGCCCGGCAGCAGGCGCACGGCTGCCCATAAGCGCTCGGCGGGGTCGTCCGGCAAATCCGGTGCAACGTGGGCGTCTTCGGCGAGGGCCTGCGCGGCGAAGTTTTGCACCTTGGCGCCCTCGCGGGCCCGTTTGCGGCCCCAGTCCTTTGCCACGTTCAGCGCGATTGCATAAAGCCAGGTCGTGAAGGCGCTGCCGCCGCGAAATCCTGCGATCGCGCTGCCCAGCCGTATGCAGACGTCCTGGGCGATGTCCTCGGCGTCGGCCTTGCGCCCGCACCAGCGGAACGCGATGCGGAACACGAAATCGTAGTGGCGCGCGACAAGCTGCGCGAACGCCCGGCGGTCGCCGGCCGCAGCACTGGCTGCCAGCGCGCCGTCCGTCGCCTCCCGCTGTTCTTCCGCCACCGCAAGCATCCGCCTTTAAGGCGTCGGCTCATAGCTTTTCCTTGGGCTGTTCGGCAAAAATTGTTGCGCGCAAAGAAAAAGCGGGCCGCAGGGGCCCGCTCGTCATCGGTTAGAATTGGCTTCGGCACGGTTCGCGCTGCGGCGCGGACCTTGGCCCGAAAAGGACGCTTACTGCTCTTCCTCGAACATCTCCGCGGCGACGTCGCCGTTGGCGGACAGGCGAACCTTGTCGCCTTCCACATCGGCCACGAGGCCGGTCGAGATAAAGTGGTGATGGCCTTCGTGGCTGCCTTCGCCGCTATCCTTCTTGGTCAGCTTGATGCGGCCGCCTTCGACGCGATCCACCGTGCCGACATGCACGCCATCCGCGCCGATCACTTCCATATGTTCCTTGATTGCTTCCACGCCGGCCATGATCCACTCCTTTTGAACGTAAGGCCCGAAAGAACGCGGCAGCGCCCGAATGGATGCATCGCCCTCACAAGACGCCCAGCCGCGCAAGCGTTTCGGGGTCGGGCTGCCCGGCGTAGTACTTTTCGAGCGCCTGCGCGAAGATGTCTTCTTCCGGAGCGGCCCTGGCGAACAGCGTCAGGCAGGAGCGCAGCTTGGCATCGTCGGGGCTGCCGAAGATCTGATGCGCCGAACGGCCGTTGATCCCAAGCAGGATAGCGATGCAGTCGCGCAGGCGCGGTCCCAGCACGGGGTGGTCCAGAAAGGCGCGCGCTTCGTCGGGTGATGTGATCGCAAAGCGCTGCGACATCGAACTGAAGCCGAGCCCCGCGATCTGCGGAAACACGAACCACATCCAGTGGCTCGTCTTGCGCCCTGCCCGCAACTCGCCGAGCACGCGCGGGAAAACGGGATTCTGCGCGTTCACGAAACGGGACAGCTGGAAGGGATCGTCCATCTGCGCCGCGACCTCCTGATGCGGGGACATAGGTGCCGCGCGGGCTGCGCCCATCCGGCTCTCTCAGATCCGCGCGAACGCCGCCATGTGGAAGGCCTGCACGGCGGCGGGGTAACGATAGGCGGCGCCGACCGGGCAGGCGTTGCGGTCAAGGCAGCCCGCTGTCGCGCAGACTACTTCGCCTGCTTCGATTCCTGTAGGGAATTTGCTTGTGGCCAAGTGGTTTCCCCTCTCCGCCCCGCTTCTCACGTGAGAGAGACAGGCGTCGTAGGCGAAGCCATCAGTCGAATAGGCGCCGACCGGGCAGGCGTGAAGACAGGCCTTGCTTTCGCATGTATCGCAGAGGTGCGGCGGCGTGGCGGATGGCGGGAACGGCAATTCGCAATCAAACAAGAGGGCGCCGCGGTAGGCGTGCCAGAGGCCGTATTCGGGGTGCATGAGGATGCCGAGCGGCGACGGCTTCAGCCCTTCGGCGCGCATCGCCCATCGCTGGAAGGGCTGATAGGGCCTGTCGGATGGCGACACCGCCCGCGCGCCGACTTGGGCTGCGACGCCACCGATAACGGCGCGAGACCACGTGTCCAGCGGATCGGCGAGGGTCGTGGACTGTTCCGCAAGCCATGTCTGAAAGTGCGGCCAGTAGGCGGCACCGGCATGGCCGACAAGGATCACGGCCCTTGCCGGCGCGTCCTCGCCAGCGTCGAAGTTGAAGCCTGAGCGCAGCGAAAGACCGTGCTCCGCCAGCTTTCGAGCAATCCAGGCGAGATCAGGAGCGCCGGCCATCGCGGTCAGCGCGGCCCGGAGAAAGCCGTGCGCCAGACTTCCTTGTGGATGATGTCGGCCACTTTAGCCCGGCCGTTTTCGGGCTCGCTTCACGTGAAGGCGTCGGGCATTCCTTCCTTCTTTTTGGCGATGAAATCGTTCAGCCCTTCCTCTATGCCTGGGTCGAGCGGCGGCGCCTCGTAGGCCTCCAGCCAGCGCCGGGCCAGTTCGTTGGCGCGCTGCGGCGCCGTCTTGCGCCCTTCCGCGTCCCACTGCTCGAACGAGTTGTTGTCGGCGATCGCCGAGCGGTAGAAGGCGGTCTGGAAGTTCGCCTGCGTGTGGTCGCAGCCGAGATAGTGGCTGCCGGGGCCGACCTGGCGGATGGCGTCCATCGCCTGGCCGTTCTCGGACAAGTCCACGCCTTCCGAAAACTTCTGCTGCATGCCGAGCTGGTCCACGTCCATCATGAACTTTTCATAGCAGGAGGCCAGCCCGCCTTCGAGCCAGCCGGCGGAGTGCAGCACGAAGTTGGCGCCGCAGAGCACCGTCGAGTTCAGCGTGTTGGCGCTCTCGTAAGCCGCCTGCGCATCGGGGACCTTGGACGCGCAAAGCGAGCCGCCGGTGCGGAAGGGCAGGCCGAGGCGGCGCGCCAGCTGCGCCGCGCCGTAGGAGACGAGCGAGGGCTCCGGCGTGCCGAAGGTCGGCGCGCCCGACTGCATGGAGATGGAGGAGGCGAAGGTGCCGAACAGAACCGGCGCGCCGGGCCGCACGAGTTGCGTCAGCGCGGCGCCGGCAAGAACTTCCGCCAGGACCTGCGTCAGGGTGCCGGCCACCGTCACCGGGCTCATGGCTCCGGCCAGGATGAAGGGCGTGACGATGCAGGCCTGGTTGTTGCGGGCATAGACTTTCAGCGCGCCGAGCATCGTGTCGTCGAACACCATCGGCGAGTTCGCGTTGATCAGCGAGGTCAGAACCGTGTTCTGGTCGAGGAAGTCTTCGCCGAACAGGATGCGGCACATGGCGACCGTGTCCTCCGCGCGCTCCGGCGCGGTGACGGAGCCCATGAACGGCTTGTCCGAATACTTCATGTGGGAGAACACCATGTCGAGGTGCCGCTTGTTGACGGGCACATCGACCGGCTCGCACACCGTGCCGCCGGAATGGTGGATCGAAGGCGCCATGTAGGCAAGCTTCACGAAGTTGCGGAAGTCCTCGATGGTGGCATAGCGCCTGTTGCCGTCGAGGTCGCGCACGAAGGGCGGGCCATAGACCGGCGCGAACACGGTCGCGTTGCCGCCGATCTGCACGGAGCGCGCGGGATTGCGCGCATGCTGGATGTATTGGCTGGGCGCGGTCTTCAGCACCGAGCGCGGCAAACCGCGCGGGAAGTGCACGCGGCTGCCCTTCACGTCGGCGCCCGCGTCCTTCCAAAGCTGGAGCGCTTCCGGATCGTCGCGGAACTCGATGCCGGTTTCCTCCAGCACGGTGTCGGCGTTGTTCTCGATGAGGGTCAGCCCCTCCTCGTTCAAAACCTCGTAGAGCGGGATCTTGCGTTTGATGTAGGTGAGCTGCGGGCCGGCTCCGCCGCCGGTG
>CAXTCF010000185.1:0-7491 GCA_964242945.1 uncultured Rhizobiaceae bacterium
CGATCTCGTTCGGCGTCTTCTGCCGCTCGGCGCCTTCCACCAGGCCGATCATGCGGTCGAGGAAGGTGGAACCGGCGGCGGCCGTGATGCGGACCTTGATCCAGTCGGAAAGCACCTGCGTGCCGCCCGTCACCGCCGAGCGGTCGCCGCCGGACTCGCGGATCACCGGCGCGGACTCGCCGGTGATCGCCGCCTCGTTGACGGACGCGACGCCTTCCACCACCTCGCCGTCGGACGGGATGATGTCGCCGGCCTCCACCAGCACGAGGTCGCCGACCTTGAGGCTGGTGCCGGGCACCAGCGTGAAGGGCTTCGACGCATCGCCCGTCAGAAGCTTCGCCTGCGTCTCGGTGCGGGCGCGGCGCAGGCTGTCGGCCTGCGCTTTGCCGCGCCCTTCCGCCACCGCTTCGGCGAAGTTGGCGAAGAGAACCGTGAACCAGAGCCAGAGGATGATCTGGAAGGAGAAACCCAGGTCCCCGGCGCCGGTGGCGACGTCCTTGAGGAACAGCACGGTGGTGAGCGCGGAAACGACCGCCACCACGAACATGACGGGGTTCTTCGCCAAGCTGCGCGGGTCGAGCTTGCGGAACGCGCCGCCGACGGCGGGCAGCAGGATCTTCGAGTCGAGAATGCTTGTCGTGGGTCTTGAGGAACTCATGGAAGGCTCCGAAAGCGGAAGGAAGCAGCTGCGCTTGGCCTTCAGGCCGAGGCAAATAACTGGGAAAGAAGCATCGCGGCCATTAGGACCGCGGCCAACGCGGCTACCGTGCCAAGAATGACATCCGAGGCTCGCAGGCTCTCTACCCCCTGCGCCTGCAGGTAGGCGCGAGGATGGATGCTCCGACGGATGACGGAGAAGCTACGGGGCATGATTGGCCTGCGTCAGAACGTCTGGCCGGCGATCGTCGCGAAGTGCTCGACGATCGGACCGACGGCCAGCGCCGGGAAGAAGGTCAGACCCCCGACGATCAGGATCACGCCGACGAGGAGGCCGACGAACAGCGGGCCGTCGGTCGGGAAGGTGCCAGAGGAGGCCGGAACGGTCTTCTTGGCGGCGAGCGAGCCGGCCAGCGCCAGGGCCGGGATGATGACGAGAAAGCGTCCCGCCCACATGACGATCCCAAGCGTCACGTTGTACCAAGGCGTGTTGCCGGTGAGCCCGCCAAAGGCCGAGCCGTTGTTGGCGGCAGCCGAGGTGTAGGCGTAGAGGATCTCGGAGAAGCCGCGCGGGCCGGCGTTGGCGATGGATGCCACCGCCGACGGCAGCACGACCGAGACCGCCGTGAAGCCCAGCATGAACAGCGGCAGGACGAGGATGGCCAGCATCGCCATCTTGACCTCCTTGGCCTCGATCTTCTTGCCGAGATATTCGGGCGTGCGCCCGACCATCAGGCCGGCCACGAAGATCGACACGACGACAAAGAGCAGGATGCCGTAGAAGCCGGCGCCGACGCCGCCGACGATCACCTCGCCAAGCTCCATGTTGATCAGCGGGATCATGCCGCCGAGCGCGGTGAAGCTATCGTGCATGGCGTTGACCGCGCCGCAGGAGGCGGCGGTGGTGATGACGGCGAAGAGCGCGGAAAGCGCAATGCCGAAGCGCACCTCCTTGCCCTCCATGTTGCCGCCGGGAACGCCGAGCGCCTGGACGAGCGGGTTGCCCGCGGCCTCAGCCCAGTAGCAGACGGCAACGCCCGCGATGAATAGCACCCCCATCGCGCCGAGGATCGCCCAGCCCTGGCGCTGGTTACCGACCATCCGGCCGAACACGTTGGTGAGCGCCGCGCCGATCGCAAAGATCGCGACCATCTGGATGAAGTTGGAGATCGCATCCGGATTCTCGAAGGGGTGCGCGGCGTTGGCGTTGAAGAAGCCGCCGCCGTTGGTGCCCAGCATCTTGATGGCGATCTGCGAGGCGACGGGACCGACCGCGATCGTCTGCTGCGCGCCCTCAAGCGTGGTCGCGGTGACGTAGGGTCCGAGCGTCTGCGGCATGCCGAGCGCCACGAAGACCAGCGTCAGCACGATGCAGATGGGGAGCAGCACGTAGAGGGTGGAGCGGGTCAGATCGACCCAGAAATTGCCCAGCGTGCGTGCCGACTTACGAGAGAAGGCGCGGATCAAGGCGATGGCGATGGCGATGCCGGTTGCGGCCGACAGGAAGTTCTGCACGGTGAGCCCCGCCATCTGCGTGAAGTACGACATCGTGCTTTCGCCGCCGTAGTTCTGCCAGTTGGTGTTGGTGACGAAGCTGACGGCCGTGTTGAACGCGAGTTCCGGCGGCACCGCGCCCATGCCCGCGGGATTGAAGGGCAGCACCCCCTGCAGGCGCTGCAGGAAATAGAGGAGAAGAAAACCGGCTCCGTTCACCGCGATCATTGCCGCGGCATAGGCCGTCCAGTGCTGCTCCTCGGCCTCGTTCGTGCCCGCCAGGCGGTAAAGCCCGCGCTCAACCGGGCCGAAAATGGGCGAGAGCCAAGTGCGCCCACCGGTAAGAACCGCGGTCAGATAGGCGCCAAGCGGCTTCACGATGAGGATGACAACAACGCAGAACGCGAGGATCTGCAACCAGCCATTCAGGGTCATGGACAGGACTTTCCGGTGGCCGGGCGCTCAGAAGCGCTCAGGGCGAAGAAGGGCGTAGGTGAGGTAAACAAGCAGAAACAGCGACACGCCGCCGCTGAGAACGTAGTCGATGAGCATGGGACCTCCGGCGTTAAAGCGCGTCGCAGGCGGTCGCGTAGACGACGGTGATCGCGAACAGACCGATGCCGAGAACAACCAGAATGATGTCCATGCCTGCCTCTCGAAGAACGCGCTGACGTTGAAATGACTGAGTCCGTTGCCGCCCTCGGCCCTTAAAAGGAAGGGTTGAGCCGGCGCGGGCCGTGTCGCTGATATGCCTCGTACGGCCGTTAAGATTCGAGATGGGTGAGCAAGGCATTGTATAAAGATTCTATAGTGAATCGCGGGCTTCTGGCTCTGCATCGGCCTAGCGGCAGTCTCGCCGCGGCGCGAGCCTGCGGCGGACATTGGGCCGACCCCGGCATCGCTGCGGGATCGCGCAAGACCAGCGCCGACTGTCCGGCGTAGCAGAGCAGAAGCGCCGGCAGCACCAGCCAGAGCCAGGCACGCGAGATGGGTCTGCGGCCGAAGTGGCCCATGTCGGCATAGAGCGCCTCCGCGCCGGTGATGGCGAGCACGACCGTGCCAAGCGTGAAGAAGGCGCGCACGGGATCCGACAGGAAGAAGCGCAGCGCGTAGACCGGATTGACCGCCGCCAGCACGCCGGGCTCGTCCACGACATTGACGATGCCGAGCACTCCGATCGTGATGAACCAGAGGATCATCACCGGGCCGAAGGCCTCGCCGATCAGGTCCGTGCCGAAGCGCTGCACTGCGAAAAGGGCGACGATCAGCGCCAGAGTGATAGGCAGGACGAAGGAACCGAGCGAGGCTTCCAGGAGCGTCAGGCCCTCGACGGCCGACAGGATGGAGATGGCCGGCGTGATCACGGCGTCGCCGTAGAAGAGCGCCGCCGCGAGCAGCGCCGCCCCGGCGATCCATTTGAGCGCCGGCGAGCGCGGCGCCACCCGTCCCGCGAGCGCCAGAAGCGCGAAGCTGCCGCCTTCGCCCCGGTTGTCGACCCGCATCGTCACCAGCACGTATTTGACCGTGACCACCAGGATGAGCGCCCAGACGAGCAGCGAGAGGACGCCCAGCACATGGAACGCGTCGATGGGCAGGCGATGGTGGCCGATGAAGCTTTCGCGGAACGCATAGAGCGGGCTGGTGCCGATATCGCCGAAGACGATGCCTGTCGCACCGAGCGCGAGCTTACACTCCGAGCGGCCATGAAGCGCGCCGTCCCGCAGCTGAGCGTCACCCGTCATCGACCGCTCCCACCTTTCACCGAGGGCAGCCCCGCCGCGATGAGCGCCCCGCCGCGACTGCCGCTGATGCAGCATTCCGTCCTTCGATCAGGCGAACCAAATCGAGACTCGAAATTCCTAAGCGGAGGCTATGACAAAAGCCCCCGCACCCTCTCGATACACTATGGCGGGATGAATACTGTCTCATGCTTCGAGCCTTGAGATCGGGTCGAGCACCGGCTTGATACGGCTTAACCGAAAAATCCGCAGAGAAAGCACATGTCCAGGGTCAGTGAAGATAGAGGCAGTCCGAAGCTTCGGGAACACCGGGCGGCCGTTTCAGAGCAATGACGTCAGGAAAGCGTCGTTATACGCAGATGGATGATGCTGGGCTTTCTTAACTTGTTTGCAATAAATGGGGCGTTGCTCGTATCCCACATGTTGTCCTAGAGCTAGTGCCTGGGCAACAAGCGACCGGCTGCACAAGGAACTGGCCCTGTCGGCGCTGCGTCGCGCCATCGCCGTGCGGCGCCCACCAACGGGGCTGATCCACCATGCCGACCGCGGCAGCCAATACTGCTCGGCCGACTACCAGGCCGCGCTGAAAAAGCATGGCATCTTGGTTTCTATGTCAGGAAAGGGAAACTGCTACGACAACGCCATGGCCGAGAGCTTCTTCTCCACTCTCGAATGCGAACTGCTCGCCCGCCGCCGTTTCCGTTCGCAGGCAGAGGCGCGGATGGCAGTCTTCAGCTACATCGAGGGCTTCTACAATCCGCTGCGTCGACACTCGGCCCTCGACTACCGCTCGCCCGTCGCCTACGAACAAGAAGCCCAGCAAGCATCGGCAACCAAAACCTTGCTCAGCCAAGCCCCCTAACCACCCACAAAACCGGGGCAATCCCACAACCAAGATCGGCCTGGCCAACCTGACCTACAACATCAAGCGGCTGATCTTCCTGCAGCGAGCCGCAATCGCATAGCAGCACCTGGAAAGACCGACAGCATCATGGGCATGCAGTCGAGGCTGAAAGCCAGGGAAAGCTGCGCTGCCGAAACGCCAACCAGCGCTCAAGACGCTAAATCGCCTCCTCCGTCAGCGTTGATAAAACCGTCCAGCTTGCACTGGCAAACAAGCGATCAGTGTCTTGCGAACTCAAACATCATGTCCGGCTCAAGAGCTCCAAAACGCCTGAACATAAGTGATAAGTCGTTCGGCATGCTGGTGGCGCGCCTGCTCCTCCGGTCGTGGAGATCGCATCATCGCTTCTTGCACTTCCTTGAGGATGTCGTGGGCGTCGATGCGGGTAAATCTCCCATCGGCATAGATCACTTCGCCATCGCACAACACCGTTTGAACGTGTTTGGTCTTGGCCCGGTGAAGCAAGACAGCCTCCGCACGAAGATCGGCCGTCGTATGGGGAGACGTGATGGCGCTCCAGTCGAGCAGCACGGCGTCGGCGGCCCGACCGGGCGCGAGCTCTCCAAGCAGGTCGCCGAAGGGGAGGGTGCGCGCTCCTCCGGTGGTCGCCATTCTGAAAATCTGGCCGACCCCCGGCACATCGTCGCCCAGCCCCGGAACACGGTGCGAATGCAGCACGAGCCGCATCTCCTGGAGCATATCCCGATCGTCGTTCAGTCCGGCCTCGTCGATCCCGATCGCGAGATTGACGCCGGAGGCTTCGAAGGCCATCAGCGGCGCGCGCCCGCTTCGAAGCCGCATGTTGGACGAGCAGTTGTGGCAGATCGAGGTGCCGCTCTCCGCCAAGGCGCCGATATCTTCTGGCTCAAGCCAGACACCGTGGCCGAGAGTGAGCCGCGAGCTCGGCAGGCCGAGATCCGCAAGGTGGCGGAAGGCGCTCACACCCCAGCGCTTGAAGGCGTAGGCACGTTGGAAAGGCGTTTCGGCCAAGTGGATGTGCAGCGGCACGTCGAACCGCTCGGAGGCCTCCGCGAGCCTGACGAGGGCCGCATCGGAACACCAGTGCAGGTTGGCCGGCGCGAGCTGGACGCGGATGCGGCGGCTGGCGCGAAAGCGGGCGTGAAGATCGCGGAAGATGGCGATCGCTTCGTCGGCGCCGACCTTCACCGCATCGATGCTCGCCCGCGCGGCGGCGGCGAGATCGGCCGGCAACGTGGCGAGAAACGCTTCGTCATCATGGGCGAAGAAATTCTGCTCGGCCACGCCGTAGGAAACTGAGGCCCGCATTCCGACATGTTCGTAGGCGCGGATCACTGCCTCAAGCCGCGCGGCCACCGCATCCGCGTCCCCCTCCACGGCATCGTGGATATGCTGCACGGCCGTGACGCCGGAGGCGATCAATTCGAAAGCGGACACCAGCGTGTCGAGATAGGGGTCGATATCGCGCGCCCCCGAGCGCGCCACAGCCCAAAGTTCCAGAGGCAGGTCCGGCGCACCGAGCTGGAACGGCGTCAGGCCGACGTGGTGGTGGGCGTTGACGAGGCCGGGGATGAGCAGGTCCTCGCTTGAGCCGGTCACCGGGAGCGCGGGAAAACGCCGGCCGAGTTGCTCGAAGGTGGAGACGTCTTCGATCACGCCGTCCTTGTGGCGGAAGGCCCCGTCGGCGATCGTTTCACAAGTATGCCGATCGAGCGCCCGCGTGATCATGACGCGCGAGCGGACGATTCCCTCCTTCACGCCCCGTCCCCCGCCAGGATCGCCTCGGCCCGTTCGGCGAAGGCGAGCACGCGAAAGTCGGTGAACCGCGGTCCGGCGATCTGCAGTCCGACCGGCAGCCCGTCGCGCCCCGCGCCGGCGGGGAGCGAGATCGCGGGGCAGAACGCATGGTTGAAGAAGGGCGTGAAGACAGCGTGCGCCCGAGGGCCGACGGAAACGCCGCCGATGCGCTCTGGCCCGAGCCGTTCGACCGGCCAGGCCGTGCAAGGCGTGGTGGGAGACAAGACGAGATCGAAGCCGCCGGCGAAGAAGGCGGCCGCCGCCCGCGCGATTGACAGGCTCATCGCCTGGGCGGTTGCGACGGCGGCGCCAAAAAGCGCGAGCCCCCGCTCGATCTGAATGGCGATGTCGGGATCGAACAGGTCGGGGTCGCTGCGCCAGATCGCGCCGAACTCCGCAGCCAGCGCGGCGTGCTGAAGCGGCATCAGCGCCTCCTCGCCCGCTCCCGGCGGCCAGGCCGGGTCGGCGCGATCGATGCGCAGGCCCGCCCGCCGCAGGGTGTCCACCGCGCGCTCGAGCGCAGCCGACACATCCGCGTCCACCGGAGCGTCGAGGCCGAGCCGAGGCGACCAGGCGGCGTGCAGCCTGTCTGGGCGTTCCTTTGTTTCCGGCAAGGCGAGGCTCAGCGGGTCGCGCGGATCGGGGCCGGCGATGGCCCGAAACAGGAGCCGGGCGTCCGCCACGGTTCCGGCGATGCCGCCGAATGTGCCCGTGTGGGTGAAGGCGCGCGGGTCGGCCACGGCGCCGGCCGAAGGCTTGAAGCCCACGGCGCCCACATGCGCGGACGGCCTGCGCACCGAGCCGCCGCCGTCGCTTGCAAGCGCAAGCGGCACGAGCCCGCCCCCTACGGCCGCCGCCGCGCCGCCCGATGAGCCGCCGGGAGTCAGCGAGGGGTCGAGCGGATGGCGCGTGGCGCCATAG
>CAXTCF010000186.1:0-7471 GCA_964242945.1 uncultured Rhizobiaceae bacterium
ACCCTCCATCCCACCCCCAACCACCAGCCTGCATCCGATAAACCGTCCTATGCTCTAGAGAGTGGGGGTGAGAACGGCGAAGCCGCGGCTGACTTGGATTTCTGGCGATTGTTTCGTCCGACTTGAGCGGTGTTGTACCCCCACCCTGTATCCCTCCCCACAAGGGGGAGGGGTCGTCCGCGCCGCGCCAAAGCCATGGGCGAAAGCCTTTCTGGTGCCTGGCATCGCTGATGCTTAGGGGCATACGCCCCCGCCGCGTTCCGCGCTCGTCCTGCGGAGGCCGAACGCTTTCTACGGGGAATGCCCTTCAGAACCTGTCGCGCCAGCCCTCGGCTTTGCCCCTGAAACGCCTGCGGTGGAACCGCGCGGCACCAGGACGCCGTCGATCATCAGGGCGCGGGAGCGCGGCGGTCTGGCGCCGCCTGCCAGCGCGATCAGCGCTTCCGCGGCTTTGGCGCCCATCTCGTAGTTCGGCAGCACCAGCGTCGAAAGCGGCGGATGGGTGTAGCGGGCCAGTTCCTGGTCGTCGTAGCCCATGATGGACACGGTTTCCGGCACTGCGATCCGCAACTCGCTCGCGGCTTCCAGGGCGCCGATCGCCAGCAGGTCGTTGCCGCACAGGATGGCGGAAGGCGGGTCGGGCAGGCGCAGAAGCTCCATCGCATGGCTGTAGCCGCGCAAGGGCAGCCAGTCGCCGTTGCGCACGAGGTTTTTGTCGAAGGGCAGGCCGGCGGAGTTCAGCGCCTGGCGAAAACCTTTCAGCCGATCGACCGCCGCGTCCATCCAGGGTTCGCCGTTGATGAAGGCGATGCGGCGGTGGCCGAGCGCGAGGAGGTGCTCGGCGGCGCGAAAACCCCCGCTGACCTCGTCGGGCAGGACCGAAACGTGCTGGCGCCCTTCGGTGTAGCAGTTGAGCAGGACCGTCGGCAGCCCTTCGAGGCCCGGCGGCAGGGTCACGCGGCGGGTGAAGATCGTGGAATAGATGACGCCCAGCACCGAGCGGTCGCGCCGGATCGCCTCAACCGTCGCCGCTTCGAGTTCCGGGTTGGAGCGCGTCACATGCGCGGCGACGAGGATGTCGCGTCCGAAAGCGAAATCGCGCGCTCCGTCGAGGTTGACCACCGGGTGCGGGCTCGTGGAGATCTCGTCCACGAGATAGGCGATGGTGCGGCGCTCCGCGCCGAAGGCAGCCTCGCGGCGGATGGCGGGCAGGGCATAGCCGATCGTTCTCGCTGCATCCAGAACACGCGCCCTGGTTTCGGTTGACAGCCGCGCGCCCGTCATGCCGTTCAGCACCAGCGACACGGAGGACTGCGACACGCCGGCGATCCGCGCCACGTCGGTCATCGTGGGGCGGCCGCGCCGGCCTTCCCTGGCGCTGCGTGCGGGCGCGCTCCCGGCGTCAGAAGCATCCGCTTCCCGCCGCTCCGTGCGGCTTTGCTCCCTATCCACCGATCCCCCCGGCGACGGCGCTTTCGCTGGCTTCAAGAGCCGCCGCTGCTTTTCCGCTTGACTGCTAATAATATTAGCGCAACAAATCGCGCAATTGAAGTGGGAAGAGGACGCTTCAAGCACAGGATCGCCATCACGGCGTCACACCAGGGAAGAGGAAACAACCCCATGCCGCAATTCACACGCCGTGCCTTCGTGGCAGCGGCCAGCGCCGTTGCCGCCATCGGCATCTCGGCCGGCCTCGCCTGGGCAGAGTCGCCAAAGCTGGCCCAGAAGGACACCTACAAGGTCGGCTTCGCGCAGACCGAGTCCAACAACCCCTGGCGCATCGCGCAGACCCAGTCCATGCAGGACGAGGCCAAGAAGCTGGGCTACCAGCTCGTTTATACCGACGCTGCCGGCTCCGCCGCCAAGCAGGTCGCCGACGTCAATTCCATGATCGCGCAGAAGGTGGACGTGATCTTCCTCGCCCCGCGCGAGGAAAAGCCGCTGATCCCCGCCGTGATGGCCGCCAAGGCCGCCGGCATCCCGGTGGTGCTGCTCGACCGCCGCGTGGACGAGAGCCTCGCCAAGCCCGGCGAGGACTATGTCACCTTCATCGGCTCGGACTTCATCCAGGAAGGCCAGCGCGTCGCCGAGTGGCTCCAGGCCAACAAGCCGGGCGGCGCCAAGATCATCGAGCTCGAAGGCACCACGGGCTCCTCGCCCGCCAACGACCGCAAGAAGGGCTTTGATGACGCCCTGAAGGAAGGCTACACGGTCGTCGCCTCCCAGTCCGGCGACTTCGCCCGCGACAAGGGCCGCCAGGTGGCGGAAGCGCTCATTCAGGCGCACCCGGATGCGGACGTGATCTACGCCCACAACGACGAGATGGCGATGGGCGCGATCGCGGCGCTCGAAGCCGCCGGCAAGACGCCCGGCAAGGACGTGCTCGTGCTTTCCATCGACGGCGGCAAGGAAGCCGTGCAGGCGGTGGTGGACGGCAAGATCGCGGCCGTGGTGGAGTGCAACCCGCGTTTCGGGCCGAAAGCCTTCGAGACGCTGGCCCGCTACGCCAAGGGCGAGCAGATCGAGCCCTGGGTGAAGAACATCGACAAGTTCTACGATCCCAAGAACGCCAAGGACGAAGTGGCGAACGCCTACTAAAAAGCTCCTCCCTGCCGGCCGGGCTCTTCTGGGACTCGGCCGGCTTTTTTCTTTTTCTTGCCGCTTGGTATGTCAGGGCAGTTGTCGCAGATGCCGGCCGCACCGTTTGCCGAGCCTTTGCCCCGTTCCGCATCTTCAGGAGGCGCGATGCTCCTTTCCATGAAGGACATCACCAAGAGCTTTGCCGGCGTGCGCGTGCTCGAAAACGCATCGCTGGAGATGCAGGCGGGTGAGGTGATGGCGCTTGTCGGCCAGAACGGCGCCGGCAAGTCCACGATGATAAAGATCCTGACCGGCGCCTACCGCCGCGACGCCGGCGCGATCCGCTTCGACGGCAAGGCTGTGAACTTCGCCGCGCCGGCCGAGAGCCAGGCGGCCGGCATTGCGACGGTCTATCAGGAACTGAACCTCGCGCCGCACCGCTCGGTGGCGGAAAACATTTTTCTCATGCGCGAGCCCCGCAGATGGGGTTTTGTCGATCGCAAACGCATGCGCGCCGAGGCGCACCGCGTGCTGCGCCGCTTCAACCTCGACGTCGATGTGGAGCGCCCCATCGAGGATTTCGGCGCAGCGACGCGCCAGATGGTGGCCATCGCGCGGGGCGTGATGCAGAACGCCCGGCTGCTCATCCTGGACGAGCCGACCTCTTCGCTGGACGAGCGCGAAGTCGGCGTGCTGTTCGAGACGATGCGCACGCTTAAACGCGACGGCGTCGCCACGATCTTCATCAGCCATCGCCTGTCGGAGCTTTACGCCATCTGCGACCGCGTGACGATCATGCGCGACGGGCGCACGGTAGCTAGCAGCGACATGGCCGCGATCTCGCGCATCGAACTGGTGCGCGCCATGCTGGGGCGCGAGCTGGCGGCCTTTTCGGCCGTTGCGCGCGAGCGCGACGAGAGCAGCCCGTCCCAGGTGTTTCTCCAGGCGGACGCGCTTCGAAGCGGCACGCGGGTGCGCGACGTGTCGCTCAAGCTGCGCAAGGGCGAGATCGCCGGCCTTGCCGGCCTGCTCGGCGCCGGCCGCACGGAAACCGCGCGGCTGATCTTTGCCGCCGACAGGCGCGACGGCGGGACCGTGCGCGTGGAGGGGCGCGAGACGAACTATTCCGAGCCGGCCGACGCCATCCGCGACCGCATCGGCTTCGTGTCCGAGGACCGCAAGGTGGAGGGCATCATCCCGGAGATGAGCGTGCGCGAGAACATGACGCTCGCCATCCTGCCGCGCCTGAAGAAGGCCGGCATCGTGGACGCCAAGCGGCAGGGCGAGATCGTCGAGCGCTTCATCAAGGCGCTTGGCGTCAAATGCGCCAGCGCGGAGCAGGCGATCCGCGAGCTTTCCGGCGGCAACCAGCAGAAGGTGCTGCTCGCGCGCTGGCTCTGCACGGAACCGAGCCTGCTGATCGTGGACGAGCCGACGCGCGGCATCGATGTCGGCGCCAAGGCCGAAATCCTGAAGCTTTTACGCCGGCTTGCCGACGAGGGGCTTTCGGTGCTCATGATCTCGTCGGAACTGGAGGAATTGATCGCCGCGGCCGACCACGTCACCGTTTTGAGCGACGGCACGTCGGTGGTTGACCTTCCGGCCTCAGAGTTGAGCGAGGAGAATCTGATGCGCGCCATGGCGCACCAGGATGAACCGGGGACCGAGGGGGCGCGCGCGGCATGACGGACGCCGTCGGCCAGCCCGCGCCCAGCCTTAGCCATGCGGCCACCTCCCCGGCGCCGGCCGAACGCCCGCGCCGCCCGCTAATCCACTTCCTTGGGCGCTACGGCACGGCTCTCGTGTTGTGCCTGCTGCTCCTCTTCAATGTCGCCTTCACCCCGAATTTTTTGGCCTGGAACACGGCTCTCCTGAACCTGACGCAGGTCGCCACGGTGATCATCGTCGCCATGGGCATGACGCTGGTGATCGCGACCGGCGGCATCGACCTGTCCGTCGGCTCGATCATGGCGATCGCCGGAGCCCTGGCGCCCTTGATTTTCTTGGGCTCGGTCTTGCCGATCCCGAACCATGCGCTCGCCATCGCGCTGTCGCTCACGCTGCCGCTGCTGGCCGCAGCCCTTTGCGGCTGGTTCAACGGCTTCCTGATCACGCGCTACCGCATCCAGCCGATTGTAGCGACACTGGTGCTCTTCATCGCCGGGCGCGGTATCGCGCAGACCTTCACCAACAGCCAGTTGCAGACTTTCAACGAGCCGTCCTTCCAGTTCATCGGCAAGGGTGCGGTCGCAGGCGTCCCCGTTCAGGTGGTCGTCATGATCCTGGTTGTGCTGGCGACGCTGTTCCTCGTGCGCAGCACCGCCAAGGGCCGCCAGATCCTGGCGGTGGGCGGCAACGAGCGGGCGGCGCGGCTGGCCGGCATCGATGCGGCGGGCGTCAAGCGCCTGGTCTATGTGATCAGCGGCGTGCTGGCGGGCATGGCGGGGCTGATCGTGGTGGCCATCAACAATGCGAGCGATGCGGCGCGCGTCGGCACATTGATGGAACTCGACGCGATCGCCGCCGTGGCGGTCGGCGGCACGCTGCTCACCGGCGGGCGGGCCAACGTCGTCGGCACGGTGCTCGGCGCGCTGGTGCTGCAACTCGTGCGCACCACGCTGCTCGCCAACGGCGTCCCGGACGCCGCAGCCCTCGTGGTCAAGGCCGCGCTGATCGTGGCCGCGGTTTGGCTGCAAAGCCGCGCCGAGCGGGTTTGAGGCTGGACTTGCAAGCTTCGCGCCATACCCCCCTCTGGCCTGCCGGCCATCTCCCCCACAAGGAGGGAGATCGGCTGTTGCCGCCGCTTTCGCGGATCGCCGGCGCAGAAACAGCGGCAAGGCTGAGGCTGCCGATCTCCCTCCTTGTGGGGGAGATGGCCGGCAGGCCAGAGGGGGGCGTGAAGCCAACCGGACGAGGCGGAAGAGGGGACATCGCATGTCCGTAGCCGCCTCCGAAGAGGCAAGCCCTCGGCTTTTCACCGGCTTTGCGCCGCGCACCAACCTCGCGCTGGCGCGGCTCGGCGTCACCCTGGCGCTGGCGGCGCTGATCGTGTTCGGATCGCTGCGCTATGACGGGTTCGCTTCGCTCTTCAACGTGCTGACCTTCCTCAAATACAATTCGATGTTCGCGCTGATCGCGCTCGGCATGGCCTTCGTGATCATGACGGGCGGCATCGACCTGTCGGTGGGCGCCTGCGCCGCGCTGGCCAGTGTTGCGGCGGCACTTCTGTCGCAGCACGGCGCCCTGGCGGGCATCGCCGGGGGCTTGGGCACGGGCCTCGCCGTCGGCCTGGTCAACGGGGTCGTCATCACGCGCCTGCGCATCCAGCCCTTCATCGCGACGCTTGCCACCATGTTGGCCGCGAACGGCTCGGCGCTGCTGCTTGCCAACAACCAGTCCGTGTCGATCGGCACCGACAACTGGTTCATGGTGATTGGGCTAAACAACTTTCTGGGGCTGCCGATTCCCGCCTGGATCGTCGCCCTCGTCTATCTCGGCGGCTGGCTGGCGCTGGAGCGGCTCCCGCTTGGCCGGCGCGTGCTTGCCATCGGCGACGGCGAGGCGACGGCCAAGCTGATGGGCCTGCATGTCGAGCGCACGCTGCTCGGCGTTTATCTGTTTTCCGGCCTCATGGCAGGCACGGCGGGCGTGATCCTGGCCTCCTCGTCCTTCGCCGGCCAGCCGACGGAAGGCGTGGGCTGGGAACTGATTGCGATCGCCTCCGTGGTGGTCGGCGGCACGCTGCTTTCCGGCGGCGTCGGCTCGGTCGGCGCCACGCTTGCCGGCGCGCTGCTGCTCGGCCTCGTCTTCAACGTCATCAATTTCGAGAACGGCAAGGGCTGGATTTCGTTGTCCTCGTCCTGGCAGCCTGTGATCCGCGGCCTGTTCCTGCTGGTCGTCGTGGTTCTTCAGGCGAAGCTTGCCGGCGCGCGCAAAACCGGGTGAATACGGGAGGAACCATCATGAACATTGCCGCCGATCCGAAGACTTTTGCCGACGAGGATGTCGCGACCCTTTATCGCGACGGCATCGTGGGCAAGAAAGGCGCCTTCTCGCGGGAATTCGCGGAAAGCATGCGCGAAGATATGATGACCGCATTCTGGGCGGCCATCCAGCGGCCGGGCGGCGCCGTCGGACGGGGCCCAAGGCGCTGGTATGTCGAGATTCACCCGGAAAATTTCGGCGGCTTCGTCGAACTGACAAACCATCCCTGGTTCGTGAAGATGTCCACGGAGGTTCTGGGGCCGGACTACAAGATCGTGGAGATCGGCTTCGACACGCCCTTCCAGGGCGCCAAGAACCAGCCCTGGCACCGCGATTTCCCTTCGCCGCCCGACTCCTACGAGGAGGGGCGCATCACCTCGCTTGCCTTCAACCTGACGGGCGTGGACGTGACCGCCGACATGGGACCGTTCGAGATCGCGCCCGGCACGCAGTTCCTCGACGGGCGGGAATGGAAGCACGAGATGTTCCCGGACAAGAGCCTCTGGCCGCAGTTCGCCGAGAAGGGCGTGAAGAAGTACCCGCAGATGGGCGACATCTCCTGCCGCTCGGCGCTGACGATGCACCGCGGCACGGCGCATCCTTCGCCGGTCGCCCGCCCCGTCCTGGTGATCGGCGTCGATGCGCCGGGCGCCGGCCACGACGCGCTGCACGACATGATGGTGACGCGCGCCTTTTTCGACGCGCTTCCGGCGCAGGTCCGCGACCATCTGGTCTGCCGCGTGGTGGACGACCTCATACCCCCGACGCAGAAGCACGACATCGAAGGTCTGGTGATGGGCACGGAGTGACGGAGAGCCGACTGATACGGCTTTCGGTTGATCGGAGCGGATAATATACCTCTACGCTGGAGGAGTTCCGGTTTTGGCTTTTCCGATGAAGTGGCAGC
>CAXTCF010000187.1:0-7466 GCA_964242945.1 uncultured Rhizobiaceae bacterium
CCCTGGGCCTACGTGCCCGCGCCCCTCAAGGCCGTGGCCTGAAAACAGCGCTTACGGGGAATCATAAATCTGCTTCATTGCACCGAATGCTGTTTGCCATGCGGCGGTTCGATGGGCCGCACACAGCGCCAGCGTTCCGGGCTCAATCCGTCGAGCTTGACCTGAGGCCATCGCGGCCCTTGCGAGCTGCCTAGCGGTGTACTGCGTGATATTAGAGCGGATATCGGGCTCGGCTTGGCCAGTAAGTAGCATCAGCGCGAATTGGTCAGCTTCAGTCTCTTCCCTGTCCCGGTCTCGAATTTGAGAGATGGGATCATCAGCATCAATCATTGCGGTAGCATTTGACAAGTGCCCTCGCGCGATATGACCCAGTTCATGCGCAAGATCAAACGCAACCGGTGCCGGATATGAAGCGTCGCGACCAAGCAAAATTGCGTATCCAACACCCGCTCTAACCGCGACCGCGTGCATTCCCTTTATGTTTAGTGGAAATACACGCAGATGGATGACTGGCACACCTATAGACCAGCAAACAACGAGCAAACCCTGAAGATCGACATATTGTCTTACATTTAATATACTACGACGTATCGTAACCGCATCCAAATTTTGTTTATTGACTACAGCAATGGAAGCGCTTGAAAGAAGTTGTCCTACTGCAATTGCAAATGATGCTAGCGGCGCGTTGGTACTTTCATCATCTGGATGCTGGTGCTTAAATTTAGCTTCTTCATTCCAGACGAAGCTTACCTCATTGCTCAGCAACCCTGGAGCGGACAGGCCTAGCTTTCGCGCCAACGCAAAGCGTAGTTCTGCCTGAGCAGAAGGCGAGCCCTCTGCATTCTGCGACCACCATGAAGGCCAAGCAGCTTGAATGGCCTCATTGCTCAAGCCCGCTTTTCGCAATTCAGCTTTCAAGCGTCGCGAGGATGCCTTTTCTTCACGTTTTGGCATCAGACTTGACAAAGTGGCGGCAGAATCGCTCCAGCGGAATCAAGCGGTAAAGCTGGTTCAGAGCACCTTAGATGCCCCTCACTGGGCAAATTGCGAAGCCCTTTAACCAGCGTCCGCCATTCTTCAGGCGTGCGCACCGTCAGCGCAATCTGATCCAAAAGTTCAGCCTGCCTCCTACCACTAACTGTGACGGGGTCTAGCAACTTAACCCAGTAATCGCCAGTGAGGTTCGCAACCATATTTGCACGATAGGAAACCTCGACCTCCGCCACTTGCGACCTGATCACGAGAGCAGTCACCTGCGAACCAGCAATCTTTTTCCCATTCGCCCCAAAATTCACGTAACTGCGATGGTCGAATGGCCCTACATCGCTGAGGCCCAATGGCGTTGTTGACTCGCAAACTAGCGCATAATGGACTTGGCTTATTCCTTTCCGAGCACGACTTGTCACGAGGCAGGCTTCTGGCAGTTCTCGAACATCGCCATAACGATTAATATACTTCTTCCAGACGATCAGACAATCGGGATGGGCGTCATGCTGCCTTGGCGCTGATTTCATTACAGAGAATATTACCGGCACCTTAGTTTCTGTCAGTGCCAACTCACGGGTTGCGCGATTGGGAGCATTACCAACACCCCAAAAGAACACACCTCCAGTGGCTTGACGCTCAATCTCTTTGCGACGGACGATCTGATTAAGTTGCTGACCCGATTCGGCCTGCATTTTAGTCCAACAGACGAGATGCCATGGATGGTTAGCAGTGTCTAACTGCTGCTTTAGGGACGGGCTGAGTTTCATTTTACCGTCCAACACGAAACGTTAGCCAGCACACTTCGATGTGCCACCCAGCGCTTGAAAATGGTGGGGTGTTCCGCTTTGCCGCTCGACCCCCTGTCGATCAGGAGTTTACCGATGCAAAGGTTTACAGACACTTATAGCCAAGAGTGAGCGCAGCCGATTAGGAAGGAAGGCGCGTGAGCCGTCTTCGGATAATTTTTCGGACGCGTTTCCATTTCCCTTGCTCTAGACTGTTAGAGCGGCACCATGCGGCGTGCTCCTCAGCGAATGCGGCCTCCTCCGGGTCCATAGGAAAGCGCGCGAAAATTTCCTCGACCAATCGTTCGATTTCAGCGCGAGGGATCAGGCGTGGGAGAACAGAGCCCTCCACGATCTCCCATCCGATCCCGACTACCATCGGCACAAGCGCAACTAGATAGAGCGTCCAGGTCAAGAGGTTTCCACCTCACAGGCATGTATCTGTTTTTAAGATAATCTGAAAAGCAGATTACCGGAAGTCCCCGCATCATGCGGAAGGCGGGGACGGTTGGCGAAAACGCTTGGTTCGGCGCGGCAAAGAGCCTTGGTTGCTTTCCTCACCGCTAAGCGGGAGGCTGTCGGCATCACGCAAACCGAGCTTGCCGAACGGCTCGGCGAATATCAGTCCTTTGTCGCCCGGCTGGAAAGCGGCCAGCGGCGGGTTGATGTTGTGGAGCTTCTGACCCTCGCCGACATCCTCGGCTTCGACGCGGCCGAAGCCCTTTCCCATCTTCGGAAAGTCGGCGCGGAGTAGATGACGCGGCCGGCGGGAAGCGCCCGGAGCAAGCGAACCCTGGCGCGGCTACGCCTGTGGCTCATCCGGCGGGATAACGGTAAAACCGAAGCCCGGCCAAGCAGCGGCTCGCCTTCGGGCTTCTTCGCGCTCCCGAGCTTCACGGGCAGCGGCAAGCTCCACCCGGAGCGCAACAACCTCGGATCGAAGTTCGCCGGTCTCTGCTTTTAGTGCCGCCGTTGCCCCCACCTGATTTTGCAGCTCGGCCACGATCGCCGTAAGGGCCGCAAGCTCGGCAGTGACCGGGCTCCGCTTGAGGGAACCTTCCGGTTGCGGGGCTGCGCCGTCCCGTTGCCGATCAGCCCGGACAGGGGTGGCGCGGGCACGGGACCGGGCCGGGTTGAAGCTCGCAAATCGAAGCGCGCGTTCCGGGTCTAGGTCATCAGGGCCAAGGTCATCATCACGCATCGCAATTCTCCTATTTGGTGAAGCTGAGGGCTGCCGAGCTGCGCGGCTGCCGTAGCAATGGATTGTTGCAGTTGCCCAAGACGGGGGGGCGGTCGGGTCGCTCCGGGTCCTTCTGCAACGGGTTGTTGAGCCGGGGGGTGCGCGGAGCCGTGGATTGCGACTCTTTTCAGAATCTGCCGGGGTGCATCTTTTGCGGCAACGCGGGCGTGGGGGACGCAAGGGGACGCATTCAACCTTTCTTCCCAAAAGTCCCCATGAGGGAGGGATTTCCTCAGCAATTTACAAACGGCCGAAATGCGTCCCCTTGCGTCCCCCGCAGCCTTTGTCACCGGCCCGACTTCCTTTTTGGGCATCATAGTAGCGCACCGTCATCGTCGGGGAACTTGGCTTCGCGGAGCCGGATGCCGACGAAGCGCCGGCCGCCCTTGCGGCTCGGGTCGCGCGCGAAGCCCTTCGCCGTCATGGCTCGGAAGAACGTCATCGCCGTGCCCGAATGCGCGCCGAGCGACCGGCAGAAGTCCGCGTAGCTATTGAACGCCTCTCCCACGGCCAGCCGCGCGGAAGTATCCTGTTCCGTGCATTCCGTGAGCCATTGCCCGAGAAGGTCGGTATCCTCGCGGTAGCCGGCGACCTCCGCCATGATCTTCGCAGGCACCGCCAGCCCGTCTCGCCGCCACGCGAGCGCACCCGCCAGCATCCAGTTCAGCACCCCCGGCAACTCCGTTTCGATGATAAGCCGGTCCAGGGCGGGAATGCGCTCGGCTTCCGCAATCTGTTCCGTGAAGGGAATGGGGACGCAACGCCGCCAAAAACCGTCGCCCGCGTCCAAGCTGCCCGGCAGATGATTGGTGCGGATGAACAGCTTGTGCGTTGGCCAGAAGTCGAAAGCCTCGCGGTAAAGCAGGCGCGCGGCGATGCGCTCGCGCGAAGCCAACTCCTTGATGCGCTGACTATCCCACAGGTCGCCCACGGCGGTTTCATTCACAAGCGCCAGCCGCTTGCCCGGCAGGCGGGCCTTCATCCGCTCCGCTTCGTTCTCCGCCGCGCCGCGCGTCACAAGGGCCGCCCCGAAGCTCCCGGCGTATTCGCCGAGCACGGCGGCCAGCACGTTCGCCAGGACACTTTTCCCGTTCGCGCCATTGCCATAGGCGACGAAGAACCTTTCTTCCTCCACGCTGCCGGTAAGCAGGTAGCCCGCGACGCGCTGCATAAAGGCGCGATGGGCGGGGTCCGGCATGATCTTGGCGAGGAAGGCAAGAAACAGCGGCGCTTTCGCGTTCGCGTCGAACGCTGTGCCCGCGAGCTTCGACACGCGATCATCGGGGCGCGCCAGCCGCAATTCCCCCGTCCGAAGGTCCAGGATGCCGTTCAGCGCCGTGAGGGCGAAGGGGTTCGTGTCGAAGTCGGCCGGTGTGTGGACGGACATTCCGGGTTCCGAGCGCGCCAACTGCTCCATGCGCCCGAGCGCCGGGGCGCTGGCGTGAAGCCGCCCGGCGAGCACAAGGCGATGCTGATTCTGCCCGCCCGGTTCTTCCGCCGCCGCCTTGGCCGCCTCCGCTAGAAGGGCGGCGCTTGTCTCCTTCGTGTCGGCCGCGACCTCCTCTGGGCTTTGTGCCGCCCAACTCTGCCCGGTCCACGTCAACCAACGCTGTTCCGTGGACACATAGAGCCGCTGGCCGCGCAGGCGGTCGGCGTGGCGTGCACCGTTCGATACGTCGCCGAAGGGGGTGAGACGGTCGGCGGCCTGCCGGAGGGGCGACAAGCCCGGCTCCACGGCGGCGGGCATCGCACCTTCATCCAGAACCTCGGCGTCGCCGGAATCGGTTTCGATCAATGCAAGCGCGTCGGCGCGGGAGGCTCCCACATAGGCGACGGCCTTCTTCCAAGCGCGCCGCAACTGCCGCTCGCAAGAGCGGTTCGCCCATTCGCCCGCCGCTCCTTCATCCTCTAGGATCGCAGCAATCGCGGCATCGAAGTTCGCGCCGGTCGCCGCGCAGCGCGCCATGAAGCGGTAGCCGTAGCCGCTGCCCGACATATCGAGGGCCGCGCCCTTCGCCGGAGCACCCGTCGCGTCGCCCCGCAATCCCACGAAGGCGGGACCGGCTTCCCTGATAAGCCAAAGCACGTCGGCGCTTGCCACCTCGGGTAAGGAATCATCCACGCCGATCAGCTCGCAAACGTCCGGGTCTTCGCCGAGCTTGCGGCCGGTCACGGCGAAATAGCGGTGGCCGAGATGCAGCGCGATTTCCAGGTGGTCGCCCCGTGTCCAGGCGCGCCCGTGCTTTAGCTTTCCCTCTGCATTCGAGCCAAGGGCGGCCCGCAGGGCGGGAACCTCGCCGGTCGGCAGGCGGAACAGCACCTTGACGCCGCGCCCACTCGGGGACGTTTCCGCATATCCGTCTAAACGGTTGATTACATCGGCAGCCCACGCGGCAAACTCGCCGGTTGCGGGGTCAAGGCACGAGTCGAGGTCCACGCCCGCCAGCGTCCAGCCTTGGCCGAGGTCGCCGAGCATGATGCCGATGCCGCCTTTCAGGCCAGGGCTGGGCGGCAGGCGCTTGGCGGCGGCTAGGGCCTCGGCGCGCGTTCCCCACGTCGCGGGATTGTCGGCCTTGGCTCCCCGCAGCGTCCGGGAGTCGTAGGGGACCTTGGTCGGCTTCTGCTTCGGCCCGCGCAATTCCTCGCGCCAAGGAACCCAACGCGACACGGTGGCGAGCGCGGAAAGACTGCTTCCTTGATCGGGCGCGCGCACGGCGCTACGTTCCTGCATCGGCTCCGTCCTGCCGGTTGCGCTCCGGCTCCTCTTCGCTCATGCCCGCCGCTTCCTTTCTTCCGCCATGTCGATCACAGGTGCGCCAGGCAGGCCGATCGCCGATGCCAGCCGGTCGCCGATCAAGTCGGCCGCGCGGCGCTGCGGGTCCGCGGCCAGTGTGGCATAGCGCATCGTGGTGCGGGTTTGCGTATGCCCGAGAAGCCCGCCGATCTGGTGGAGGCTCAATCCGCTGTCAGCGCCAGTTCCGCCGAACAGATGACGCAAGTCGTGGATGTGGAGGTCGGGCAACCCCGCTGCCTGCCGGACGGCTCGCCAGGGGCGATTCAGGTCGCGCCTAGGCGCTTCGTCCTTCGTGCCGGCCGACTCGCTGGCGATCACATAGCTGCCGAGCCTCGGTAGCCCCTCCAGCACGGCGAGCGCCGCCCCGCCGAGCACGATCACCTTCTTCCCGGTCTTCGAGTCAGGCAGGCGCAACAACCCCCGCTCCCAATCGACGTGCCGCCATTCCAGATGCAGTATTTCGCGCAACCTCGCGCCCGTGAGGAGGAGCAAGCGGAACGCCCCTACCACATGCGGCGTGAGCTTTACGCGGCGGTTCTCGGGCTTCGGCGCATGTTTGGCGGTCGGCTTCGTCTCGTCCGCTTCCCACGGCAGGCCCGTAGTCTCGGCGAGGCACGCGACCACGCGCGCAGATCG
The DNA here is from genome assembly GCA_964242945.1 of uncultured Rhizobiaceae bacterium. Classification (GTDB taxonomy): domain Bacteria; phylum Pseudomonadota; class Alphaproteobacteria; order Rhizobiales; family Rhizobiaceae; genus Mesorhizobium_B. The sequence goes on from CAXTCF010000187.1 coordinate 6,443, forward strand.
CAGATCGCGCAGACGAAACGGGTGCGCGTGTTGCGCGGCTTGCGGGCTTCGCCCCCCTCAACGGGCGGATCGTCCGTGCCCCTCGACCCGCCGCCGGCGCTTTGCGCGGCAACCGTGTCGCGCCAGTTGACGGTATGCCCGTCGGCGAGAAGCTCTGCGCACGCGGCGTCGAACGAGCCGCCCTTGATGACGTAATGAGTCATGTGATAGCCGGTCCGCTTGCCGCCGGGGCCGCCTGTGTCGGACGGCATCAGGCCAACTGTCTCCATGATGCCGGCCCATTCGGCGTCGTGATATCCGCCGATACCCTTGCCGCCCTTGCGGTTCGGCCGGCCGAAAACGGAGCGGCAGAGATGCGCCATCTCGTGTACGAGCGTGGCGTCGCTCGCCATGTCTCCGCGCGAGCCGAAGTAGGACGGGTTCAGCGAGATTTCGTGGGCGATGTGGCCGCTGCGGTCTGCGAACGCGCCTTCACAGAAATAGCCGAGCACGCCGTGGTGGCGCGTCAGGGTGATGAGAGCATTGGGCAGCTTGCCGCCGAACAGCCTGGCATTGTAGAAGCTGTAATTCGCCTGCCAGTGACCGTAGGCCTCGGCGGTCGGCATGACGGTGAGCGAATTCGGCTGTGCAACGAATTCGACCAGCGTTTGCTCGTGACGATCGGCCTGGTCGAACAGCGCGGCGGTGACGCTCCTGCTCGCGGGGCGCTTCGGTGCGCTAGGGGTGCGCGGCAGTGCCGAAGAAACATTGCAGTGCGTGCGAGTGTTGCGATGTGCCAAAGCCGTAGTCCATAAAGGAAACGGCTTCTCACATGGCACAGGTTCGGCAGGACTGGGTGCAAACAGATGCAAAACAGAACCGGCCGCCCCCGCCTGCCCAGCGGGCGTTCGATTCCTTCGTCAAGGAACACGCCCTCAAGATCCTGCTCGACTACAGTGCGTCGACGAAGCGGAAGTGGACCGCGATCTGTAAGACCCCGTTTCATAAAAGCGGTTAAGGGCGAGACGGGGTGAGCGACAGGCGG
>CAXTCF010000188.1:0-7352 GCA_964242945.1 uncultured Rhizobiaceae bacterium
GCACGATGGGGGGCGAGGTCTTCGTGTCGTTCGACCGCAAGGCCGTTGCGCGGCTCAACGCCATAGGGTTGCCGGCCCGGCACGCCGCACCGGCTTCATGACCCTGCTCGCTCCCACGACCCCTGCCGAGGTACTCTCGGCGGTTGCGCAGGCGGCTGCCGACGGGATGCCGGTCGCAATCATCGGCCATGGCAGCAAGCGCGGGGTAGGCCGTCCCGTCCAAGCCGGGCAAACGCTCGACCTTTCCAGGCTTTCCGGCGTCACGCTCTACGAACCGGCCGAACTCGTGCTCTCCGCCCGCGCCGGCACCCCACTCGCCGAAATCGAGGCGCTGCTGCGGGAGCATAACCAGGAACTCGCCTTCGAACCGATGGATTTTTCTGCGCTGTTCGGCCTGAAGCGGGGAAGCGGCACGATCGGCGGCGTGCTTGGCGCCAACGCTTCCGGCCCGCGGCGGATCAAGGCGGGCGCCGCGCGCGACCATATCCTCGGCGTCCACGCGGTTTCCGGCCGCGGCGAGGCGTTCAAGGCGGGCGGGCGCGTGGTCAAGAACGTCACGGGTTATGACCTCTCCAAGGGCTTGGCGGGCTCCTGGGGGACGCTCGCCGTCGTCACCGACCTGACCTTCAAGGTGCTTCCCGCAGGCGAAACCGAGGCGACGTTGGTTTTACGCGGGTTGGACGACGAGCAGGCGCTCGCCGCCCTGTCGCTGTCGCTCGGCTCCCCCGCGGACGTGTCGGGTGCCGCGCACCTGCCCTATGGCGTGCCGAGCCGATTGGGAGAGGACACCGATTTCCTGCCGGACCCCGCCACGCTGATCCGGCTGGAAGGGTTCGGCCCCTCCGTCGCCGAGCGCTCCGCCCGCTTGCGAACTTTGCTTGGCGCAGCCGGTCCGATGGAGTTCCTGGAAGCCGAGGCTTCGCGCGCGGCTTGGCGCGGTATCCGCGACTGCCTGCCTTTCGCCGATGGAACCGAGCGGCCGGTCTGGCGCATTTCGGTTGCGCCCTCCGAGGGGTGGAAGGTGGTCGCCGCCTTGCGCCTGGAAGCAGGCGCCGACGCCTTCTACGACTGGGGGGGCGGGTTGGTCTGGCTGCGCATGGAAGCCGAGCCGGAAGCGGATCTCCTGCGCGCTCTCATTCGGCAGCACGGCGGCGGTCACGCTACGCTGATCCGCGCCGCGCCCGCCGTCCGCGCCAGCGTTGCGCCCTTCGAGCCGCAGCCGCCCGCACTCGCGGCTTTGTCGCGGCGGCTGAAGGAGCAGTTCGACCCCAAAAACATTCTCAATCCGGGACGGATGGGGTAGGATCGGGCGGACAGGAGGATTGGCGATGGAAACAGTTGACGACGTGTTGGTTTCCGACCCGCGGATCGTTTCGGGGGCAGTGGTCTTCAAGGGGACGCGGGTACCTGTCTCGGCCCTGTTCGAGTATCTTGAGGCAGGCGACGCTCTGGCCGAGTTCCTGTTGGATTTTCCGAGCGTCGAGCGGCGCCAAGCCGAAGCTGTCGTGCGCATCGCCCGAGCGGACCTGGAGCGCTTGGTCGCAGCGAAGGCCGCTTGATCGCATTTCTCGATGAAGGTGCGCCGGTCCGGTTGGCCAGGGTTCTTGCAGAAGCCGGCTCCCGTGCCTTGCGTTTCCCGAACGAGTGGAAAGGACTGGAGAACGGAGCCCTGCTGAGTCGTTTGCGTGAGGCTGGCGTCCGCTGCCTCATTGCCTGCGATAAGAACATGCAACATCAGCAGAGCATTGCAAAAGCAGGCATTGCCTTGATCGTCCTGCCGCGCCAACGTTTTGAGGACCTTGCACCCTTGGTTCCCGCTATTTCAAGAGCTATGGAGCAGGCGGTTCCTGGCGCCGTGTTGAGCATAGGCCTCGACGGCACAGTCACGACGCAGCCCCCAGCCTGATGCAAACCACCTTTTCCCCCGCCCAGCTTGCCGACCCGCACATCGCGGAGTCCGAAAAGATCCTGCGCGCCTGCGTGCATTGCGGCTTCTGCACGGCGACGTGCCCGACCTATGTGACGCTCGGCAACGAACTGGATTCCCCGCGCGGAAGAATCTACCTCATCAAGGACATGCTGGAGTCCGGCCGGGCGGCGGACGAGAAGACTGTCCAGCACATCGACCGCTGCCTGTCCTGCCTGGCCTGCATGACGACCTGCCCGTCGGGCGTCCACTACATGCATCTGGTGGACCACGCCCGCGCCCATATCGAGAAGACCTATCGCCGGCCGCTGCCCGACCGGCTGCTGCGTGCGAGCCTCGCCCGCATCCTGCCCTATCCCCGCCGGTTCCGGGCTGCCCTCGCGCTGGCGAAGCTCGGCCGCCCGGCAGCGCCCTGGCTGGAAAAATTCGCCGCCACCAAGCCGCTCGGCGCGATGCTGAAGCTCGCGCCCGTGAAACTGCCGCAAGCGTCGCAAGGCACAGCTTCAAAAACACAGGCCAAAGCGAAAGGCAAAGTGGCGATCCTGCGCGGCTGCGCCCAAGCCGTGCTCGACCCCGGCATCAACGCGGCGGCCGAGCGGCTGCTCGCCCGCTTCGGCGTTGAGGTCTTAGCTGCGCCGGGCGAGGGCTGCTGCGGTGCGCTGACGCATCATCTCGGCCGCGAGGACGAGGCGCTCGCTTTCGCCCGCAGAAACGTGGACGCCTGGACCAGGCTGATCGACAAGGGCCTGGACGCCGTCCTCGTCACGGCCTCCGGCTGCGGCACCGTCATCAAGGATTACGGCTTCATGCTGCGCCTGGACCCGGCCTATGCGGAAAAGGCCAAGCGTGTTTCAGGCCTTGCCCTCGACATCACGGAATACCTGGCGGCGCTCGACCTGCCGGCGGCGGAACAGCCGGCGGGCGCCGTCGTCGCCTATCATTCCGCCTGCTCCATGCAGCATGGCCAGAAGGTGACGCGCGAGCCGAAGGCGCTGCTGGCAAAGGCCGGCTTCACCGTGAAGGAGCCGCGCGAGGGGCATCTGTGCTGCGGCTCGGCGGGTACCTACAACATCACGCAGCCCGACATCGCCCTGAGGCTGCGCGACCGCAAGGTGAAGAACATCGAAGCGACGGGCGCCGCGGTCGTCGCCACCGGCAATATCGGCTGCATGACCCAGATCGGCTCCGGCACGAAGCTGCCGGTGGTGCACACGGTGGAACTGCTGGACTGGGCCTATGGCGGGCCGAACCCCGCCTCACTCTCCCCCCACCGGCTTATTTTATTACCGGCCCGCGCGGTGGTGCCCCGGGGTGCCCTTTCCGCCGGCTCTTTTCAACCGGCCGCCTCCGTTCAGGCGTTTCCTACATCACGACGACCCTGGTCCCGACGTTCACGCGGCCGTAAAGGTCCACCACATCCTCGTTGCGCATGCGGATGCAGCCCGACGAGACCGACCCGCCGATCGTCCAGGGCTGGTTGGTGCCGTGGATGCGGTAGAGCGTCGAGCCGAGGTAGAGCGCGCGGGCGCCGAGCGGGTTGGCGGGGCCGCCCGGCATGTATTCTGGCAGGTTCTTGCCCTTGGCGCGCTCGCGCACCACCATCTCCGCCGGCGGGCGCCAGTCCGGCCAGACCTGCTTGCGCGAGATCGCATGCGTGCCCGACCACTCGAAGCCCGGCTTGCCCGTGCCGACGCCGTAGCGCCGCGCTTGGGCACCCGCTTCCACGAGGTACAGGAAGTTTTCGCGGGTATCGATGACGATCGTGCCGGGTTTTTCCCCGCCGGAATAGGCGACTTCCTGCGGCAGATAGATGGGGTGCAGCGCCGCAAACTTGTTTTCCCCATCGCCGCCCATCCCACCCGCGCCGCCCGCCCCCACCCCCGGCGCGGCGTAGCCGGCCACACGCACGCCTTCCGGCTGGGCTGCCTGCGGCGGCAAAGCGAGGCGGCGCATCGGCACGCGGCGCTGCATCCCGCCTTCAGGCATGCCGCTCAGCTGCATCACCCAGGGCGCGGAAAGGTCGGGGCTGACCATCACCGGCGGGCGCTCGCGGTAGCGGTCGCCGGCATGGGCGGGGAAGACGCTGCCCAGCCCCAACAGGGCGGCAAGACTGACGGATAGAAGGAACTTCATCGCGGGACGCACTCAACGAACTGAAAATCGGACACTATCCCGGCGTTGTCCGGCCGGGCATGAACCCATCCTGTGCCGTGCCTCCAACCGAATGGTGAATCCGCGTTCATTCCCATGCGAAGTGCCGCGACAAGCTTCTGTTACGGTTATTCGCGGGTTCAGGAGTTTGGTAAAACACTGGTGAATCGCGGGAGGTGGGATGGAAAGCGGCCTGATCCGGGGCGAGGATGGCAAAACCCGCTGCTTTTGGCCGGGAACCCTGCCGGACTACATCCGCTATCACGACACGGAATGGGGTTTTCCGGTCTCCGACGATTTCAGGCTGTTCGAGAAGATCTGCCTGGAGGGATTCCAGTCCGGCCTTTCCTGGCTGACGATCCTGCGCAAGCGCGAGAGCTTTCGCACGGCCTTCGCCGGGTTCGACTTCCATGAGGTCGCGAAGTTCGGCGAAGTGGACGTAGAGGGCCTGATGGGCGATCCCGGCATCATCCGCCACCGCGGCAAGATCGTTTCCACGATCAACAACGCGCGGCGCGCCGTCGAGATGGAACAAGAATTCGGCTCGCTCGCCGCCTTCTTCTGGCGCTTCGAGCCGCCCGCAGAGGAACTGCCGCCCCGCCTAAACCTCGCGACGCTGCGGGCCAACCCGACCACGCCGGCTTCCGTGCGGCTGTCGAGGGCTTTGAAAAAGCGGGGCTGGACCTTTGTCGGCCCGACCACGGCCTATGCGTTTGCCCAAGCGATGGGGCTGGTCAACGACCACCTGGAAGGCTGCTTCTGCCGACCCCTTGTCGAAGAGGCGAGGGCCGCGTTCGAACGGCCCGGCGCAAAAGCTTAGCGCTTCCGATACACGGCCTTGCGGCCGCTGTTGGCGATGTCCCAGATCAGCGCGCCGTCGTCGCGCGGTTCCAGTTCCATGCCGCGGAAGTCGGTATTGCCGAGCGTCTGGACGTCCGTGATCTCGCTTCCGCCTTCCGGCAGCAGGGCAATGTTGCGGCCGTGCTGCATCCAGCATCCCGTCGCCGCCTGATTCAGCGCGCCGTAGGTGAGAGTGTACTTGTAGGTGCCGTCGCGCTTCAGCTGAAGCGTCGAGGCGACGCCGAGCAGCCCCCTGACCTGATAGCGGCCGACAAGCGCCGCATCCCCGCCCTGGCACGCGCCGCTGGAAGCGACGCCTGCCGTCACGCCGCCTGTCGCCGCCAGAATGGCGGCAGCAAGAGCGATGAGCTTGAGGGGGCTGCGCATGGAAAAACTAACTCTTGATCAGGAAGCGGCCATGGCCGGCATGAGGGCCGCCAGCGTCGCGACGACGAGGGCAAGCGGCAGCATCGCGGACACGGCGGCTTTAAGAAGCGCGAAGGGGCCTGCGGGTTCCGGCTTTTCACCGATTTGTGTTTTGTTGTTCATGACGGGTAACTTTCACTCGGACAAAATGCTGTCTGCGCCCCTTCGGTAACGAGAGGATGTTTCGGAAAAGTGTCCGTGTTTCGATCGGAAGCGGATGCCGCGCGGCAGCATCCGGACGCTGCGCTGCGGTCCCATAGAAAACAAAGGAGAAATCCCGCCGTTCCAGCCGATTTTGCATAGCTGCCGTGATTTTATTGCAGCGCGAATTGCTTTACGGGAGGCGCTTTCATCGCGGGCCGCACGCCCCATCTCCCCAGACCCAAGCAGGCAAGACGATTTCATGAAGAACGCAGCGGAAAAGATGAAGGCGCGGCTGCCGCGCGGCTTTGTCGACCGCACCCCTGACGACCTGCGCGCCACCGCGCGGATGATGGAAAAGATCCGCGAGGTCTATGACCGCTACGGCTTCGAGCCGGTGGAAACGCCCCTGGTCGAATACACCGACGCGCTCGGCAAATTCCTGCCCGACCTCGACCGGCCGAACGAGGGCGTCTTCTCCTTCCAGGACGACGACGAACAGTGGCTATCGCTGCGCTACGACCTCACAGCGCCGCTGGCGCGCTATGTCGCTGAGAACTGGGAGAAGCTCCCCAAACCCTATCGCTCCTACCGTTCCGGCTGGGTTTTTCGAAACGAAAAGCCCGGTCCCGGAAGGTTTCGGCAGTTCATGCAGTTCGACGCCGACACGGTAGGCACGCCAGGCGTCGCAGCCGACGCCGAAATGGCGATGATGATGGCCGACGTGATGGCCTCGTTGGGGATACCTCGTAAGGGCTACATTATTAAAGTGAACAACCGGAAGGTGCTGGACGGAGTGTTGGAAGCGATCGGGCTCGGTGGAGAAGAGAACGGAGGTCGGCGGCTAACGGTGCTGCGTGCGATAGATAAGTTTGATAAATTTGGGATGGGCGGTGTCGCCGAGTTGCTCGGAGACGGGCGTGAGGATGAAAGCGGAGACTTCACAAAAGGTGCTGGTCTCAGCGAACAGCAGATCGACATGGTAGCCAAATTCTTCCTGGCTTCTTTGATGACGCAAATCATCCCTGATGGTCCTTATCGGCCAAATCAAAGATTGGGTAGAGTAACAGACACCCTCTTCGAGCATTTTGGTGATAATTCAACAGCATATTCGGGTATCCAGGAACTTGTCCAAATAGATGATCTAGTGCGTTCAGCGGGCTACGCAGATCGTATCCGCATCGATCCCTCCGTCGTGCGCGGCCTCGAATACTACACCGGCCCCGTCTACGAAGCCGAACTCCTCTTTCCCGTTACCAACGAGGACGGCGAGGTCGTGCGCTTCGGCTCGGTCGGCGGGGGCGGGCGGTATGACGGGCTGGTGTCGCGCTTCCGCGGCGAGCCCGTGCCGGCGACAGGCTTTTCCATCGGCGTCTCGCGCCTCCTGACCGCGCTGAAGAACCTCGGCAAGCTGGACGATCTCGAAACCCAAGGCCCGGTCGTGGTGCTCGCCATGGACAAGGATACGGAAAGCCTTGGCCGCTCCCAGGCCCATGTGGCGAAGCTGCGCCAAGCCGGGGTCAGGGCCGAACTCTACCTCGGCGGCGCCGGCATGAAGGCGCAGATGAGATATGCCGACCGCCGGAGCGCGCCTTGCGTGGTGATCCAGGGTTCGGACGAGCGCGCGAGGGGCGAGGTGCAGATCAAGGACCTGATCGAGGGCAAGCGCCTGTCCGAGAATATTTCCGACAACAAGGAATGGCGCGAGTCGCGGCCCGCGCAGGTGACGGTGCCGGAAGGCGAACTCGTGGTTGCCGTGCGCCGCATCCTGGAGGCGCAGGCGCAGGATAAGCTCAACGCTTGAGATGACGCGCTCCGTCCAACACCCCTTGTATCTACGATTTTTGGATTGTGGGATGGGAGCGAC
>CAXTCF010000189.1:0-7263 GCA_964242945.1 uncultured Rhizobiaceae bacterium
GCAAAACCCATCCTGAAAACCCTCGAGTCACACCCCAAGGCCGATGGTATAACCTATTCACGTCCGTGCAACGCGGCTTCTGGCAAGGCGATCGTATCGCGTCGCGATGCGCCGTCAGTTCCTGGAGCGGCTGAAGATTCGTTCGACTCTTTGTTGCGTCGCTTGTAGGCCATGCGGTCAAGCGCGAGAGGCTTGCGGCGCCGACCTCGCATCGGACCGCGTCGGGCACCATCAGCTAGGTCGACAGCCGGACCACGGATCCGGGCAGCATCTCCCCGGGGCCACCAGCGGTGTCCAGCAGCACGGAGTAGCGATCGGCAGATCTCCCCGTCATGTGATCGCCTGTCACCAGTGGGAGCAACGGATCGTCCCGGTGAGCCTGTCGCGTCCTTGCTACTTCAAACCCTGCGACTTCCAAAGCGTCGCGATCGCGCATCGCAGCAAACGGCAAATGCAACTCGATCTCTCGATCTCTTCCGGATCAGCTTGCGCACAGATTTCGGAGTGGCGAAGATATGGACTTGCGGCAAACAAGTCAGCATGTATCTTGATCGAAGTTCCGTAGAGTTCTTGTGCTTGGCGTCGGCCCTTGTTCTTGACGAATGGCTGGATCGCAATTCCGTTTTTGGAGAACGAAATGGTTCAGCTGAGAAGCTTCCGTGCGCCGCCCGTTCCGACATCGAGGTTCCACGAACTTCAGGAGCAGATGAAGTTCGGCAAGGAGGAGAAGGATCGCAATCCAGAGAAAGAGCCGCCTCTCAACATGGCAGGTATTCAGGGAGACTTGCTTCTCGGGCATGAGAAGAGCGAAGAGGCGATCGTCTTCTTCAAATTGATTGACCATGCCCTCTTCAAGGACTTCCTGCTCGCTCTCCCGCTGACATCTGCGGCTGATGTCTTTCGGCCCGATCCAGAGGACAAGAAGCGCGTCGCGTTTCTGACGGGCAAGGCGGTGCCCGACATCCGGTTCAGCGTCGCCTTCACGCTTTCAGGCCTTCAGGCGCTTGGGCGAGATCCCGGCAGCACGGGGCTGCTCGGAGCCCTGGCGCAGAAGCTCAGCGGCCGGGCGGTGGCAGAACTCGACGATCCCGATCCCGCGACCTGGATGGTCGGAAAGCCGACAGACGACTTCGACGGCGTGATCATTGTGACCGTAAGCGAGGGCAGCGACCTCGACGCCGTGCTCGCCTCGAAGTTCGACAAGGCCTCGGCGGGCAAGTTCGGCCATATCCAGGTCTTCGAGCCCCTGCGAGGCAAGAGCCGCCCGGGTGGGGCTGTCGGGCACGAGCATTTCGGCTTTCTCGATGGTGTCTCACAGCCCGGCATCCGCGGCTGCGTCGACGCGGCGCAAACCATCCTCCTCACGCAGACGAGTTCCGACGATCCGGACCAGGGGCTGCCCGGCCAGGATCTTCTTTGGCCGGGCGAGTTCGTCCTCGGCTACGAGACGCAGGTCGCCGGAGACGACTTCGCCGAGAAGGGACCGCCGCTCGACCTTCCCCAGCCGTGGATGAAGGACGGCGCGTTTCTGGTGCTGCGACGCTTGCAGCAGTTCGTTCCAGAGTTCTATGCGGGAATAACGCAGGCTGCGACGCAGCAGGGCATGTCGAACGACTTGTTGGCGGCTCAGATCGTAGGACGGTGGCCGAACGGCGCTCCCGTACTGAAAAGCAGCACCGACGATCCGGACCTGGGCACCGACCCGCAGAAGAACAACGACTTCGAGTTCGGCGACGATCGCAAGGGCCTGACCTGCCCTTGGGCGGCCCACATCCGCAAGGCATACCCGCGCAACGACGTGCCCGGCGACATCGATCCCGGCGACGACGAGGGACCGGCCGTGAAGAAGGCGGAAGCGTTCACCCAGACGCATCGCATGCTGCGCCGAGGCATTCCCTTTGGCAGGGAGGTGCAGCCGGAAGAGGAGGCGCAAGGCAAGACGCTGCACGAGCGTGGCCTGCTCTTCAAGTGCTACGTGGCCGACATCGAGGAACAGTTCGAATTCGTGCAGAAGGCCTGGAGCAACGCCCCCGACTTCGCTCACCCTAGTTCGGGCCACGATGTAGTCATCGGTCAGGCAAGCAGTGAGGGAGATCGCGCGTTCGCTGGCGTCGGGGAACCCGGTAAGAAGCCTACGTTCAGTTTCCGCCCTTGGGTGAGGATGACGGGCGGCGCCTACTTCTTCGTCCCTTCGATCGACTTCGTCAAAGGTCTGGGAGCCGCCACGGTTTGAAGCGCACGCAACCGACTGGATCGTCGGCATCCGTGCGCTCCGAGCATCCTGCGACATGCGCAGGAGCGGACAATCCGCTCGGCGGACCGTGCCGTCTCAATCCATCACAAGGGTCAGAGCTTCCTTCATCTCCTCGGAGGATGCACCGAGAACGACCGGCTGATGGCCGTGATAACGCCACGCGCGTCCGTCGAGATTGAGCCGACCGTCCATGGTCGCTTCCGATGTCCTGTGTCCCGAGAGCGTGAGAAGGATGCCCTGGGCGCCATGGTCGAGCGGGATCGGAACAGTGACTCCGGTGTCGTCCTTCCACAGCGCAACGTTCCGGCACTCGGGAAACTGGCGCGTACGATTGCTGCGGTCGATCAGGGCGAAGGAGGTGAACGTGAGGACCGACGAGCCGGGATCGTCGGCCAAAGTCGTCGCATAACGTGTCGGCCATCTGTTGGCGAGTTGCGGTCCATCCATCAGAAGCACGAAGACGAGACTCGGTGCCACCGACCTGAGAACGGCGTGGCAGGGATCCATCCTGGCGAGGTCTTCGCAGATCATCGTGACGAAGGTGGACGATCCTCGGAAAGCATTCACGTGGATCTCCCGCTTGAGCAGCGGCGCGCGCTCCCACCATATCGCGCGCGGGTCCAACGCGGAGGCCAGGGCGTATCCGCTCACCTGCGTGCTCTCCAGCCGCCAACGATGGTGCTTGGTGCGGCTCGTGGAGATCGCCATGCGCTTGGTCTCGCCGCTCGCGACGTCGATCTCGAAGGCCGTCGACAGCGCCATGTTGCCCTTTTCGCGACGACAGTTGCTGCTTGATCCGGCGACCAGGAACTCGATCTCCGGCACAGCCCCGCGAATCCGTTCCACGAGCAGTTCGTAGCAGTCCCAATCCAAAGAGTACTCGGGGAAGACGACGCCGTGGACCGAGCCGACATCCCGCTTCGCGGCCGCGACAAGGCCTATCGTGAAGGTGGCGAGCGCCTCGACTCTCCTCTGGCGCTCGCGCTCCGTGGCCTCCTCCCCTTGGACATCGCCAAGCAACCATTGCTGCTTCAGGTCGAACCAGCCCCATGGCGTCTGGCGTTCCTTCTTCGCATCGGTCGGCGACACCCTGTAGTCCGCCCGGAAGGCGGTCGCCGATACATGGAAGGGGTAAGGAATCAGGAGCAGGTTCAGCGGCGCCTGATCGTCGTGGGTAAGGGGCCACGGCGGCCGCTGCCATGTCGCCCGCACTGTTCCACGCGGCGGCAAGAGGGCGAGGTTGTGGCTGAGAGTGCGCAGCGTGCATCCGACACCAGGGGTGCGGGACTTCGGTTGCACGCATGCGACGTCCGGATCCACTTGCTGGCAGATCGAGGACTCCTGCGGCACGAAGGTGAGATGGCCCGTGCCGCTCTTCGCGATGTTGCGCTCGGCCAGCTCGCGCAGCAGGCTGTCGAACGGAGCGAGCGCGGCCTGGGCGATCCAGGTCGGCTCTTCCAACGGTTCGTGACCGGTGGCGAACTGTCGCGTGGTTCCATAGCCGACATCGGCGCAGGCCTCGTCCGCGATCACCATGAGCTTCAAAGCGAGCAGCCACCATGTCGGAGTGGCCGCACCGATCCTGTGCTCGGCGTAAACGGGTTGGCCCCGCGATAGACCGAGCTCTTTCCACAACGAACGGACGACATCCGGGATCTGCGGCGTCCTGCTCCACGCCGCGCCCGCGTCCACGAGTTCCTGCGCGCCTCGCTCGCCGATCGGGAACGCCGTGCTGGTCGGCCAGCCCGCCGTCTCGTCGCCTGGGATGGAATGCTGATAGGCCCCGGCCGTTTCCAGGAGATAGGCCGCGGCCGCGAATAGGTCGGGTGGAAAATCGGGAGGCGGCGGCCACCCCTCCGTCGTCTCCTCCTGAAAGATGGTCTGGGTCTTCAGGTTCACAAATAGACGAGCGACAACGTCGCCGACGCAGAGGGGCATCTCAACCAAACTCGTTGCAATGAAAGGCGAGCGGGTATACTTGGAGCGGGCGTGGCAGTCGAGGGCATGAAGCCGCGCAGGGGAACATTGCGGCTTTCGGCCCGTTGACTGGAGCGGTCTTAAGGCTTTTTTGGCCTCTTAGACCGCACTATATGCGTTGCTTGGTTTAGGAGAATGGACATGACGGCTGTTGCCGACAAGAGGCGGGTTGAGGTCCAGATCGAGGCTGCTAGGAACGCGCGTTCCAAGCTGGAAGACAGCTTGGCAGGCGTCCTTGACACCAGGGTCTCCGCCGCGGCTGCGGTCGATCGCATGGTTCAGAGGCGGGCCGAGCGGATCCGCGAGGAGAACCGCGAGGTTTTCGATCTCGCTGGCTAGCGACGAATTCGTTGATCCAGAAAAGTATGGGCGGCACACAGGCCGTCCAGACTTGAAGTCGTCAGAATTATCCGGTCTCCCAGCGCTGCCGGACAGATGCAGCGATTGGTGTCAGTGATCGGCGATCCTTGGCCTGTCGCGTGGTTTTCCAAACATCTTTGCCGAGAGACTCCTCGGTCCAGTCTTGTTCGGCAGCAGGTTCATCTTACGCCAGCTCGCCTCTGTCGGAGCAGAATTCGGTTGCCGACCAAGAGTCATCGTTGCTATCGCAGCAACGTCCGGCCATCGCTTCGAGACCGGGAATAAGCCAGCGGTCCCGTTCCTCTTCGAACTCGTCATCCAGCTTCAGTTTAGCGGAACGGTGACGATGATCGACGTCGAGGCCCATAGCCAATGGCTAACCGAGCGGCTCTTCGGAGTCCGCCGCTTGCCGACTCGCGATGTCGTTCATAACGTTGACGCAGGTGGCTGCGGCTTTTCAGGCGGCTGCTCGTGGCCAGGTTCAAGGTGGAGCGGCTTTCAATGGCTGGTTGTGCCACGGTCGACGCCGCGTCGCCTTCAACGCGGGCGTCGAGGCTGAGAAGGCGTGGTGTCTCGAATGCGCTCGCCAACGCGCCGTGTGGAACAACTTCCTCGCCTTGCAGGCGGCACATGCAGCGTTGGCAACGTCCGTCTCCTACACCGAGATGGCGGCGCGCCTGACGTACGTGCGCAGGTCGGATCGGTTCATCGGCTCGGGTGGGATGGCCGCACAGCAGACGACGCCCCACGCGTGCGGAAAGGCGGTTAAGGCGTCGTTCCTTCCACTGTCGATCCGCCGTGGCCGGCGCCGTCACCCATTTCGCCAAGCCGAACCTACCGCTCCCGCGTTGCAAAAACCTCGACCAGCAGAAGGGTGCCGCGATCGCCTCCGCTACGGTCAGGGCCCGCGGCGACGGCTTCGACGTGTCGCTGAACCACGCCGCGCCGGACAAGGAGGCGCCTGCACCCGCTATGGCGTCGCTCGACGTGCACATGGGACTGCGCATCCTTGCGACCGAAGCGGATACCTAGCACTACAGTTGCGGTTCGTCCCGGCGCCTCGCGACAAGTCCATGTTCACGTCCCACAATCGACTTCCGGCCGGCTGTCGGCCGCCGGAATCCCGCTATTTGCTGCCCTTCATCAGAGCTGAACACGGCTCTCCGGGAAACCGCAACTGTAGTGCTAGGGTAAACCCTGATCGAGATTGCGACCCTCGACTTCTCAAGAAGGCTTAACCGGTCCAAGACGACCCCAGCTTCGTCTCAGCCGCGGGACGACGGGACCGGCCGGGCGGCCAAGGAGGTGGCGAGGCGCCACCGGCGTGTCAGGGACCTGCGGCGGCCCGTCACCGTAAGCACCAGCCTGATGCCTTCGTCGTCCCGGCACTTGGCCGCGAAGGTGCAGCAGTGCGAGCCCTTCCGCAGCTCTTCAGCCATCGCAGTTCGCGCGCTTCGCGGCACGCTTCGTGCGCGATCGGCTGGATGTTGGAGCGCTCCTTTCCCCGACCGGAGACCTGAACCTCGCGTCGCCTGACGACTCTTTTCGCCCTGGAAAGGGCCCAGTGAACCGATAGAGTGTATGATGCACTTATATTGACAATGTAGCCAATCCTCTTTAACAGTGTATCTTACACTTATAAAGGCCGGCGTCATGAAGGCTGCGGTGATATGGGAAGAGGGAGCGCTCCCCGTCTACGGGGATTTCGCCAGGTCCACGCTCGAGATGGACGAGATCGACGTCTCGGTCACGGGCGCGGCCCTGAGCCACGTCACGAGAAGCAGGGCATCCGGAACGCATTACAGCGCGTCCGCGCAGCTCCCCTTCGTTCCCGGGATCGACGGCGTCGGCCGGCTTGCGGACGGCACGCGGGTCTATTTCGTCATGCCGCGCGTGCCGTTCGGCAGCATGGCCGAGGAGACGCGAATCGCCCGCGAGCAGTGCGTTCCGTTGCCGTACGACCTCAACGACGTGACGGCCGCCGCCGTCGCCATCCCAGGCATGTCTTCCTGGGCGGCGCTCACGGAGCGCGCCCGTCTCAAGGCGGGCGAGACAGTCCTGGTCAATGGCGCGACAGGGGCCTCGGGCCGCCTAGCCGTGCAGATCGCCAAGCATCTGGGTGCCGGGACGGTCATCGCGACGGGCCGCAACGCGGACGCGTTGCGCGAGGTCGCCGCGCTCGGCGCCGACACCACGATCCTGCTCGTCGAGGGGCGGAGGGCGCTGGAAGGCAGCTTCGCGGAGCAGTTCGCCCGAGGCGTCGACGTCCTCATCGACTACCTGTGGGGACTGAGCGCCGAGCGGATTCTGATCGCGGCCGCCAAGGCCGGCGCGGAAGCCGCGCTGCGATCCTCCGCCGTCCAGATGATGGGCAGCGGATCGGCAGCGTTCCCGTCGATCGCCTTAGTCAAGGCCATCGCCGGCGTGCTCCACGCGGCCGTGCCTTCCGGGTTCAGGATCGCGGCGGATGCGGTTCCACTGTCCGAAGTCGAACAGGCGTGGGGGGCACCTGACAGCGGCGAACGCACCGTCTTCACCATCGAAGGGAAGGGGTCGTGAGATGCTAGAGCATCGGATGGTTAATCGGATGCAGGCTGGTGGTTGGGGGTGGGATGCAGGCTAGAGCATCGGACATGAAATTGGACTCGGCAGTGGCGTTTGGGCTTGCTGTC
>CAXTCF010000190.1:0-7235 GCA_964242945.1 uncultured Rhizobiaceae bacterium
GTGTAGATCTGCGTGGTCGAGATGTCGGCATGGCCTAGCAGCTGCTGCACGACGCGCAGGTCGGCGCCGTTTTGCAGAAGGTGGCTGGCGAAGGCGTGGCGGATCACATGCGGCGACACTTTCGCCGACGCGATGCCTGCCCGCGCCGCGAGCCCTTTCAGGTCGCGCGCAAAAACCTGCCGCGCGAGGAAGCCGGTGTCGGAGGCGGCGGGAAACAGGAACCGGCTCTTCGCGGCGGAAGGATCGAGCTTGCGTTCGGCCAGCCAAGCTTTCATCGCGGCGCGGGCTTTTGGCGAAAGCGGCACCAAACGCTCCTTGTTGCCCTTGCCCCGCACGACGAAGAAGCGCTCGTCGCGCGCCGCCACGCTTACAGGCAGGCCGACCAGTTCGGAAACGCGCAGGCCCGTGGCGTAGAGCACCTCCACCAGCGTGTGGAGGCGCAGCGCGGCGCTTTTCCCGCCCGGCGCCTGGGACGAGTCGGCTGCTTCCGCGCTCGCTCGGTCGAGCAGGCGTCCGGTTTCCGCCTCGCTCATGATCTTGGGCAGCGGCCGGTCCTTTTTCGGGCTGGCAAGCGGGCCTGTCGGGTCGTCGGGGCGCAGGTTTTCCGCGTAGAGGAAACGGAAGAACTGCCGCAGCACCGAGAGTTTCCGCGCCTGCGTGGTGGCTGCAAAGCCTTGGCTTGCGACGCGGTCGAGATAGGCGCGCACCGCCTCTCCGTCGGCCTTGCCCAGGTCGCCGGAAATGGCGGAGGCTGCGTCTTCCAGGTCGCGGCGATAGGCGGCGAGCGTGTTGAGGCTGGCGCCCCGCTCCGCGCTCATCATCTCCAGAAACGCCTCGACCTGCGCGCCGCCCTTCATGCCCGACTCCCCTCTTGCAAGCTATATCCTCTCCCGCTCTGGTTAACACGGAAGGCTTGCCGCCTTGCTTGACGCCGCGGCGCTTTTACGCTTGCAAGATACGTCATGAAAGAGAGCGGCATCGCGATGGCAGGGGGAGATGGAGACGCGAAGAGGACGCTTCCTCTGGTGGAAGCGCTCGGCCGGCGCTCCGTCATCTTCGTCGGCCTGATGGGCGCCGGCAAGACCGCGATCGGCCGCAAGCTTTCCACGACCCTCGGCCTGCCCTTTGCCGACAGCGACCACGCCATCGAGGAAGCCGCGCGCATGAGCGTGCCGGAAATCTTCGAGCGCTACGGCGAGCCGGAATTCCGCTCGCTGGAAACCCGCGTCATCGCGCGGCTGCTCGAAGGCGGGCCGCAGGTGCTTTCGACCGGGGGCGGCGCCTTCATGAACGAGGCGACGCGCGCGGCCATCCGCGAGAACGGCATTGCGGTCTGGCTGAAGGCCGACCTCGACGTGCTGCTGGAACGGGTAAGGCGCAAGGACAACCGCCCGCTGCTCAAGACCGGCGATCCCCGCGCGATCCTCGCGCGGCTGATGGGGGAGCGCCACCCGACCTATGCGCTGGCCGACATCACGGTCGAAACGCGCGACGAGAAGAAGGAAGTGATCGCGGCGGAAGTGGCCTCTGCCTTGGCGCACCATCTCGGCAGAGGCGATCTGAAGCTCGCGCCGGCTGCCGCGGAAGCCTCGATGGAGGCGCTGCCGTGACCGAAGATATCACGCAGGAGCGCGTCGAGGTCGGCTTGGGCGCGCGCGCCTACGCCATCCTGATCGGCCCTGGCCTGCTTCCAGAAGCCGGACGTCCCATCGCCGAGCGGCTGGGTTCGGTGCGCGCAGGGATCGTGACGGACGAGAACGTGGCAGCCGCCCATCTCGCCGCTCTGCAAGCCGGCCTTTCCGCAGGCGGGATCGCGTCGGCCGCCCTTGCGCTGCCGCCTGGCGAGAAGACCAAGAGCTTCGACGCGCTGCAATCCGTCGTGGACTTCCTTTTGCGCGAAAAACTGGAGCGCAACGACGCCGTGGTGGCGTTGGGCGGCGGCGTGATCGGCGACCTCGCGGGTTTTGCCGCCGGGATCGTGCGCCGCGGCATGCCCCTCGTGCAGGTGCCGACATCGCTCCTGGCGCAGGTGGACTCTTCCGTCGGCGGCAAGACCGGCATCAACTCCCCGCACGGCAAGAACCTCGTCGGCGTGTTCCACCAGCCCCGCCTCGTACTGGCGGACACCGCGGCACTCGATACGCTTCCCGCCCGCGAGTTCCGTGCGGGCTATGCGGAGGTCGCGAAATACGGGCTGATCGACCGCCCGGATTTTTTCGCCTGGCTGGAAGCGAATTGGGCGGAGATTTTTGCCGGCGGCCCCGCGCGCATCCACGCCATCGCCGAATCCTGCCGCGCCAAGGCCGACGTGGTGGCGCGCGACGAGTTCGAACGCGGCGACCGGGCACTTCTGAACCTCGGCCACACCTTCGGCCACGCGCTGGAAGGTTTTTGCGCTTATGACGGCGCGCGGCTAGTCCACGGCGAAGGCGTGGCGATCGGCATGGCGCTGGCGCACCGCTTTTCCGTCCGGATGAACCTCTGCTCACCCGACGATGCCGCGCGCGTCGAAGCGCACCTGAGCGCGGTCGGCCTGCCCACGAGACTATCCGATATCCCCGGGGAGCCGCCTGCCGCCGAGGCGCTGATGGGCTTCATGGCGCAGGACAAGAAGGTGGAGCGCGGGGCGCTTACGTTCATCCTGACGCACGGAGTCGGTCAGGCATTCGTGGCGAAGAACGTTCCCGTTTCGGCCGTGCTTTCCTTCTTGGAAGACGCGCTGCACCGCCACAATTGAAGGGCATCAAGGTTGCAGCCGGCAACAAAAAAGCCCGCCTTGGCAAGCGGGCTTCCTGGCTTCGGGAAAACTCAAGTCAGATGCCCAGGCCCTCGTAGCGCTTCTTGAACTTGGATACGCGGCCGCCGCGGTCCATCAGCGACTGCGTGCCGCCGGTCCAGGCCGGGTGCGTGGTCGGGTCGATGTCGAGGTTCATCGTATCGCCCTCGCTGCCCCAGGTCGAACGGGTCGTGTATTCCGTGCCGTCGGTCATGACGATCTTGATGGTGTGGTAGTCGGGGTGGATGCCGGTCTTCATGGCGAATGGTCCTGATTGCGCGCGAACTGTCAAAACAGAAGCCGCAGCACCAACATGCCGCGGCTTCAAAAACGATCGCGGGGCCTATACATCAGCGTCGGCCCTGCGGCAAGCGCCGGCCTGCGCCCACAAGGGCTAAGGAGACAAGCCATTTCCGATTTTTCGGCATCCGAGGGCCTGCCCGAAACGGGCAAGCGCAACGCGGCGAAGCTGAAACCGCTGCGCCACCTCCTGCCTTATCTCAAGCGATACCGCCGCACGGCCGTTCTGGCCGGCGTGTTCCTGTTCCTTGCCGCGGCGACCACGCTGACCCTGCCGCTGGCGCTCAGGCGCATGATCGACCATGGCTTTACCCAGGCCAATTCCCGCTTCATCGCCAGCTATTTCGCCATGCTGCTGGTGATCGCCGCCATCCTCGCAGCGGCGTCTGCGTGCCGCTACTACTACGTCATCACGCTCGGCGAGCGCGTGGTGGCGGACCTGCGCCGCGACGTCTTTGCCCATGTGGCGCGGCTGTCGCCGGGCTTCTTCGACACGGCGCAGTCGGGCGAGATCGTGTCGCGGCTTTCCGCCGACACCACCCAGGTGAAAGGCGTGGTGGGCGCCACCGCCTCCATCGCGTTGCGCAACATCGTCATGGGGCTCGGCGCGCTGGTGATGATGGTGGGCACGAGCCCGAAGCTGTCCGCGCTGGTGATTGCGGCAATCCCGCTTGTCGTGCTGCCGCTCGTCGCCTTCGGCCGCACCGTGCGCCGCCGCGCCCGTCTGGCGCAGGACAGGCTGGCCGCCGCCACGGCCTATGCCGGCGAGCAGATCTCCGCCGTGCGCACGCTCCAGGCCTTCAACAACGAGGCGCGGGTGAGCGCGCGCTTCGCCTCCGCCGTGGAAGACGCCTTTCACGCGGCGCGGGAGTCCGTGTTTTCCCGCGCACTGCTCACCTTCTTTGCGATCTTCATCATCTTCTCCTCCGTCGTGGCGGTGCTCTGGATCGGCTCGCGCGACGTGCTGGCCGGCACCCTATCGCCCGGCACGCTGTCGCAGTTCCTGGTCTATGCCGTGATCGCGGCGGGGTCGCTCGGCGCCCTGTCGGAAGTGTGGAGCGAATTCGCCCAGGCCGCCGGCGCCGCCGAGCGCTTGGCCGAACTGCTGGCGGAAAAGCCCGCCATCACCGCGCCGGCCCGCCCTACCGCAGTGCCCGGTCCCTTTCCCGGCGCGGTGGAGTTCCGGGGCGTGTCCTTCGCCTACCCCGCGCGGCCCGATATCTCCGCGCTGCACGACCTCAGCTTTTCCGTGCGTCCGGGAGAGACCGTGGCGCTGGTCGGGGCGTCGGGAGCCGGCAAGACCACGGTGTTCCAGCTTCTGCTGCGCTTCTACGACACGGCCTCCGGCGCAGTGCTGGTGGACGGTGTGGACGTGCGCCAGGCCGATCCCGCGGGACTGCGCGCGCGCATCGCCCTCGTGCCGCAGGATGTCTCGATCTTCGCGGCCAGCGTCGCCGAGAACATCGCTTTCGGCCAGCCCGACGCGGGCGAGCCTGCGATCCGCGCGGCCGCAAGGGCGGCGCAGGCGGAAGGCTTCATCGAGCGTTTGCCTGAAAAGTTCGCGACGGAGATCGGGGAGCGCGGCGTGACGCTGTCGGGCGGCCAGCGTCAGCGGATCGCGATCGCGCGCGCCGTGCTCAAGAACGCGCCGATCCTCTTGCTCGACGAAGCCACCTCCGCGCTTGACGCCGAAAGCGAGCGGCTGGTGCAGGCCGCGCTCGACCGGCTGGTGGAAGGCCGCACCACGCTCGTCATCGCCCACCGCCTCGCCACCGTGCTGAAGGCCGACCGCATCCTTGTCCTGGAAGGCGGCCGCATCGTGGAGGAAGGCACCCACGCAGCACTCATCCGCCAGAACGGCACCTATGCCCGGCTCGCCCGGCTCCAGTTCGGCGGTGGGTTGGATGCGCTGCCGGGCGCGGCGGAGTAAGGTGGCGCCACACCGCAGATCGGTTTGGGTTCAGAACCGCAAGGCACCCCGAACGAGACCGCCGAAGAAGCGCCCCACCTCTTCCGAGTTACCGCCGCCGCGCCGCCTGACAACGACCGTGTTAGAGCGGCGGGACGGGCGGCCCGCCTTGGCGGCTGCCTGCTTCGTCCGGGCTGGCCGAGCGCGAGGCGGCGCGGCCGCTTGCGGCGCGCTCACCGAGCGTACGGCCGGCTGCACCGGCGGAGCAGTGGAAAAGGCCTGCTCCGTCTGCTGCATCAGGATCTCGAACTGCGGCTGGTTAAGGTAGCCGGAGGCGGTCAGGCCGCGGGAGCCCTGCCAGGCGCCGAGCGAGCGGCGCGTTCTCGCGCCGAACGAGCCGTCATGCGACCCCGGCGGGAAGCCGGCAAGCGCCAGCCTCACCTGAATCTCCGCGCGCTTGGGCTTGCCGAGTTGCAATCCTTGCTCCGTGGAAGCGTCGGCGGGCAAGGCACGGACCGCATCGGTGATCGGCAGATCAAGCGGCGCCTCCGGGGTCGCAACCGACCTCTCGCCCACTGGCGGAGCAAGGGGCATTGCTGGCGGGGCCAGGCTTGCCACTGCCGTGCCGCTCTGCTCCAGCCGCTCGATCTGCTTTCGGGCGTTGGCGGCGAAGAGGCCGTTCGGGAAGGTTTCGAGATAGGCCTGGTAGTCCTCCTTGAGGCCGGATTCGCGCGCGAGGTTGTAGAGGACCGTTTCCTTCTGAAGCGTGTCCTGCGCGGGCGCTGCTGCCGCAACCGGTGCTGCGGTGGCAGGCGTGGCTTCCTCCGCGGCAGGCTTCTCCTGCGGATTGAGGATCACCTCCCCCGTCAGCGACGCGTTGAGCCACGGGCGCTGCTGCTGCTTGGTGGCGGCATCGACCTCGCCCGTGACGCGTGTCATCATCACCTGGACGTCTGTGTCCGGGTCGCCGATGTGGCCGAGCAGCGCGGTGGTAAACGGCGAATGGATGCCCTCGCCGTCGAGTGCCACCTGGTCGGGGGCCGTTGCGAAGATGATCGCGGTTCCCTTGCCCGACTCCTCCGGCTTGATCGCCGCGAGACCTTCGGCGACGGCGGTCGAGCGACTCGCGCCGGCCATCGAACGGGAGAGCACCTTGGACAAGGGGTTGTCGCGGCAGGCGTCGAGAACAACCAGCCGCACCGCCACGTCGTTCTGCATCTGCCGCATGACGAGGTCCATCGGCACCGCCTCGAAGTCGAGGGCGCTGATGTCCTTGAAGGCAGCATCCACCGGCACGAGGTAGTTGCGCCCGTTCACCTGCATGCCGTGCCCGGCATAGAAGAACATGCCGATGTCGGCGCCGCGCACCGCTTTTGAGAAGTCCTTGACGACATCCTCCAGGCCGTCGTGGTCGAGATCGTAGCCTTCGATGACCACGAAGCCGAGGCCGCGCAGCTTGGCGGCGACCGCCCTTGCGTCCTGCTCCGGGTTGGCCAGCGCCACCGCGTTGCGATAGGCGCTGTTGCCGACCACGAGCGCGACGCGCTTGGGCGTGGCCGCGGTGGCTGTGTCCGCCGCCGCGAAAACGAGGCAGATCGCCCAAAGCGCTGCCGCGGCCAGCATTTTCCGGAACATGGAGATCTCCCTCTTCTGCTCGATCAGGACGACAAAGGCGCCAGATTGATAATCTCGACCCGGCGGTTCGCCGGACTCTTTGGATTGCTTGGGTCAGCAAGCCGGCTTCTGCCGTAGCCGACGGGCTTGAGGCGGTCGGGAGCGATCCCGTAGAAAGTGATCAAATGGGTTACGACGGTCTTCGCGCGCTGTTCCGAAAGATTCTGGTTGTATTCGGGGGTGCCGACATCGTCGGTATGCCCGGCGATCTGGAACTGCATCCCGGCGAGCCGCTTGTCCTCCAGCGCCTTGGCCAGAGTGCGCAGCGTCAGCATCCCGTCATTGGTGAGGCGCCACGAGTCAAACTCGAAATTGATGGTGAGGCTGACCTTCGGCAGGTCGAGTTCCGGCGGCAATTCGCCCTCGATGCTGATGCCGCGGGTGGCGGCGCGCGTCATGGAGCGCGTCACCGGCCCGCTTCGGGCGGGCAGAAGCGCGTCAACGATGGCGCCGGCGTCCAGCGAGCCGGCCAGGACGGGCGCCGCGGGAACCAGGGCCGCGCCGGCCAGCACCGAGGCGGCAAGCTTCATCCAGTCCCGCCGTGTGATGCCTTGGTCCTTCGAGATGGTCATCGCC
>CAXTCF010000191.1:0-7136 GCA_964242945.1 uncultured Rhizobiaceae bacterium
CCGCCTGTCGCTCACCCCGTCTCGCCCTTAACCGCTTTTATGAAACGGGGTCTTAAAAAAGGACTGCGCCGCCTTCAGCCCTGCACGCGCCGGAACAGGCCGGCCAGCAGCGAAATCACCAGGAAAGCCAGGAAGATAAACAGCAGCATCTGCGCGATCCCGGCAGAGGTTCCGGCGATTCCGCCCAAACCCAAAGCCCCTGCGATAACGGCGACCACGAGAAAAACCAGAGCCCAGTAAAGCATGGCATACTCCTTATACACGGATGAGCTACTCGCCGGGAAAACGGCGGTTGCGGAACTTTGTTCCTTTGCCGGGAAACCGCGCACAGGCGCCCGCGCCGCTTCATCGGGGAAGCGGCGGCTGCTCCTTCAGGAAAGGCTCAGAAACGAGGATAAGATTACGGCGCGCAAGCTGAATGGCCGCTGAATGGCAGCCGGCTTTGTGAGCCCGTTTGCCGGAGAGGCGCAGCTCCCCTCCGGCGCGTGCTCCCGGTTGTCAGCCGGCTCAGGCCGCGGCCTTCGCGGAACGGTCGAAGAACAGCGCCTGGCTGATCAGCGCCTTGACCATGTCCGGGTTGAACGGCTTGGTCACGAGAAAGGCGGGCTCCGGGCGCTCGCCGGTCAGCAGGCGCTCAGGAAAGGCGGTGATGAAGATCACCGGCACCGGCGTGGAAGCCAGGATCTCGTTCACCGCATCGATGCCTGAGGAGCCGTCCGCCAGCTGGATGTCGGCCAGCACCATCTTGGGGTTGGTGCTTTGGAACAGCGCCGTGGCTTCCTTGTGCGTGCGGGCCGTGCCGACGACCCGGTGCCCCAGGCTTTCCACCATCTCCTCGATGTCCATGGCGATCAGCGGCTCGTCCTCGATGATCAGGATGTCGGTCGCCACCTGCCGCGCGATCTCCTCGCTGGCCTCGCCGAGGAGCTTCGAGAACTCGTCGTCGCTGGTATCCAGGACCTCGGCCGCTTCCTTCTCGTCGAAGCCTTCCACCGCCACCAGCAGAAAGGCCTGCCGGGGCCGCGGCGCAATGGCCGTCAGGTTCGCCGCGGCGCGCTGCTCGAAGGCGGAGGCGGGCACTTCGCGCGGAACCTTGATCCCGATGGACGTGAACATGCGCGAGAACAGCTTATAGAGCGCGATGCGGTCGTCTGACGCCTTGGGCAGGACGCTGCTGTCCGCGATCATCGCTTCCAGCGTCGCCTGCACCAGCGCGTCGCCGCTCGCCTGCGATCCCGACACCGCCCGCGCGAAGCGCCGGAGGTAAGGCAGGTTCGCGCGAACGCTCGTGGTGGACAAACTCATAATCTCAATTGCTCCCTCGAAGGTCGGGATACCCATAGCCCAGGCCCGGAACGGTTGCTTGGGGAAAATGTTCCTGCCTGTTGATTTCTGCGGGGAACGGATTCACATGCGCCGCGTTGGAAGCAGGTTGCGATAACCGCTAGGCCCCACAGGCCGGAAAAGCGGCTCAAAGGTTGCGCGAAAAGAACAACCGGCACTCAGGGGTAGGCAGCGTAGGAATGGTGAACGGCAGCAACGGCGGGGAGGGCAATCCGTCGCCCAAGCGTGCGGATGACCCGCTTGGCAACAATTCCGAGATCGGACGCAAGCTCAAGCAATATTTCGACGGTCTCGTATCCGACGACGTGCCGGATCGCTTTGCGCAGCTTCTCAGCCAGCTGGAAGGCGCCAGAGTGGCGTCCCCGGCCAAGGATTGAACGGTCATGGCCGTTTCAACTGGTTTCAAGCAGGATCTGCTGGGTGCAATCCCAGGTTTGCGCGCGTTCGCCGTCTCGCTCGCCCAGAACGCCGACAAGGCGGACGACCTCGTGCAGGAAACGCTCGTCAAGGCGTGGGACAAGCATGAAAGCTTCCAGCCCGGCACGAACCTGAAGGCGTGGCTCTTCACGATCCTGCGCAACGAATTCTACTCGCAGATGCGCAAGCGGGGGCGCGAGGTGCAGGACACCGACGGGGTCATGACGGGAAGGCTGGCCGTGCATCCTTCGCAGCAGGGCATGCTCGACCTGCAGGATTTCCGTTTCGCCCTGGAGCAATTGCCGGAAGACCAGCGCGAGGCGATCATCCTGATCGGCGCTTCCGGCTTCTCCTATGAGGAGGCTGCCGAGATCTGCAACTGCGCGGTCGGCACGATCAAGAGCCGCGTCAGCCGGGCGCGGACCCGGCTCCAGGACATCCTCAAGATCGCCGGCGACGGCGAATACGGGCCGGATGCCATCGCCTCCCAGGTGATGGGATCGAGCGCGGCCTGACCGCGCTTCAGCTTGGACGGGCGCGGGGCTCCATCGCGCTCACCACCGCTCCGATGAGTTCCCGTTCGGCATAGGGCTTGCCGATCACGCGGATGCCGGGGAAGCCGGCGAAGACCTCGTCCAGTTCGGCATAGCCGGACGCGAAGAGGAAGGGCACTTGGGCTTCGCGCAGACGGGTGGCGAAAGGCAGAGAGGACTGCCCGCCCACCATGACGTCGAGGATGGCGACGTCGAAGTTGCGCAGGCCGAAACCCGCCCTTTCCGTTTCGGCGATGCTGCGCACGACGGACACGTCTTCGGCCCCGTGGTCGCGGCAAAGCTGCTCCACGTCCATGGCGATCAAGAACTCGTCCTCAAGAACAAGTATTCGCGTGCCGCTCAGCACACCGGGGTCCACGCAAGAATCACTCCGCCGCAATGGGAATCATCCCAGAAGCGCGCGGCAGGCCTGTCATTCACATTTGGTGGTTTCGACGTTTGGACGCGAAGTTGTCCGAGGAAGTGGCCTGCAGGACACACTCCCAGGCGCCCGGTCGGCATGCGCCCTGGGGTTTCCCGTGGACTTGTGCCGTCTTCGCCTTTCCCAAGGCTGGACAATCCCGACCGATGGAGATTGACTGTGCGGCATTGTTCCGCCTGGAGGCTTCCGGAATCCGATGAGCCGACGCATGTCCCGCGACGCGGACCTTCAAAGCCTGTCCGAAACGGACGCTCCGCTGGAGCCCCCGGCCACCCCTGAAGAGGAGATTACCTTGGCAGACATCGAGGCCGACATCCGGCAATTGCGCGAAGACGTCGCCGCCCTGACGCGCCAGCTTTCGCGGACGACCGAGCGCACCTACGATTCGGCCCGCCAGGCCGCGGCGGACGGGATCGACCAGATTCGCGTGCAGGGCGAAGCGGCGCTTGACACGTTGCGCACCGGCGCCCGCGACATGGAGGCCGAGGTGATCCGCACGGTGCGCGAGAAGCCGGTGACGGCGCTGGCGATCGCGGCGGCCTTCGGCTATCTCGTCGCGATCTTCACCCGCCGCTGATCCTTCGCAGGTCGAAATCGGCAAGGGGAAAGCGTCGCACGGATGTTGGGATCGCTGATCACGGGGATCGTCACCGGCGAAGCCTCGATCGCCGCAAAGCGCGCGAAAGCTGCGGCCGGCGCGTATTTCCTGGCCGGGGTGCTTCTGCTCGTCGGCGCCGTCTTCCTGCTGGTGGCTGCCTATGTCGCGCTCTCCACACAGATCGGCCCGCTTTACGCGGCGCTGGCGCTCGGCGGCGGCTTCCTTGTGCTGGGTCTGGTGCTGATCCTGCTGCACCGGGCGGAAGCCGCGCGGCAGGCGCGCCGCGATGCGGAGCGCCGGGCTAGGGAAGCGACCGCCATCGGCAACGCCACGGCGTTGGCGCTCCTGCCGGCCGTCCTCAACGCGCTGCCTGCCCTGAAAGGCCGGCATGCGCTCACGGTGCTGGGCATTGCCGGAGCCGCGACCGCCGGCTACGCCATCTATCGCGAAAACCAGCCGCGCCCGTTCCGCTACGGCGCACCCGGCCTCTATCGCACCCGCTGATTTCGCCTGCGAACTATTTCAGGACGCCTCGTCCTGGCTCAGCGGCATCGAGACCGTTGCGCTGACGCCGCCAGGCAGGAATTCGTGCCGGACGTCGCTGTCCAGCACCTTGCCCAGGCTGCGCCGGATCAGGATCGTGCCGAAGCCGTGGCTCTGTGGCGGAGCGACCGAGGGCCCGCCGCTTTCCCGCCAGTTGAGCAGGAGAAAGCGCGTGCCGTCCCGCTCCTCTACCTGCCACTTCAGCGCCACGCTGCCGCCGGACACGGAAAGCGCGCCGTATTTAAGGGCGTTGCTGCCAAGCTCGTGCAGGATCAGGCCCAGTCCCATCGCCTGGTCCGGCGGCAGCATCACGTCTTCGCCTTCCGTGCGGATGCGCGGCGCGCGCTCATTGTCGAACGGTTTCGCTTCAAGGCGGACGAGCTCGCAAAGGCCGATGCCGCGCCACTCGCGGTCGGACAGGAGGTTGTGCGCGGCGCCGAGCGCCTGCAGGCGGGCGCTGAACGATTCGACGAAGGCGCGCGGGTCGCTGGCATGCCGGACGGTTTGGGTAGCCAGCGCCTGCACGGTGGCGAGCGTGTTCTTCACCCGGTGATTCAGTTCGCGCAGCAGCAGGCGCTGGCGCTCCTCGGAGGATTTGCGCTCGGTGATGTCGTAGTTGACGCCGAACATCAGGACGGCGCGGCCCGCCGTGTCGTGCTCGACCACCCGGCCTCGCGCCGCAAGCCAGCGCGGCGGGTGCGTCCCTGCCACGCGGTATTCGCCGTAATACTCGCCGTCCGTGCTCAGGGCTTCGCGCAAGCGCGCCCGGCCGGCGCGCAGGTCCCGCCGGTCGATCGCGGCGAACAGTTTTCGCGCGTGGAGCCGGGTCGTGGGAGCCAACCCGAAAAGCTGCGGCAGCAGCGGGTCGCATTCCACGACGTGGCTATCGACGTTCCAGACCCAGCTCGCCAGTTGCGCCGCTTCCAGCGCGATGCCGCGCCGCTTCTCCTCGCGCACCAGCGCCGCCCGCGCGACCTGGCCGGAGCGCGAACTGTCCTTGAGGGCGAACAGGCTTGCCGCGGTGTCCGCCAGCGCGGAAAGCTGGGTGAGCAGTTCAGGCGCCGGTTCGGGACGCGGCTGAGTGTCGAAGATGCAGATCGTGCCGACCTTCTGGCCGGAAAGGAGAAGCGGTGCGCCGGCATAGAAGCGCAGGAAGGGCGGGCCGGCGACGAACGGCGTCCGGGCAAAGCGCGGATCGCGCGATGCGTCCTCGACGACCAGCACATCGCCCTGCGCCAGGGTGTGGGCGCAAAACGAGGTCTCGGCCGGCGCCTCGCAGAGTTCCGTTCCGATCGCGGATTTGAACCATTGCCGCTGGTCGTCCAGCAGCGTCAGCAGGGCCACCGGCGCGTCGAAGAGGTGCGCGGCAAGCCCGGTCAGCCGGTCGAAATCCGGATCGCCGGGCGCATCGGTGAGCTGAAGCCCGCGCAGCACGGCAAGCCGCGTCGCATCCGCCAGGACGCTGCGTACGGTTTCCGGCAGATGGGTTTCGCCAAATTCAACGGCCAAGGACACGAGTGATGGTGAGCCGCCTCGTCGGCAATGGTTGCGGGCCGCGCTGTCTAACGGAGGGAACCATGTATGCGCAAGCGCATTCCCTAGGCCCAAGCGGCGCTGCGGCCTCAGTGCCGGCAGATGTGCCGGCGGAGTAAGGAAGTTCCACTTTGTCGAAAATCGTACCGGAAGAACGCGCGCGCCAGGGCCGCAGGGGAACCCAGGTTCTGACCGTCCTCGTCGTGGCGCTGGTGCTGGCGATGATCGCCTGGTTCGTCGCGGAAAAGTATGGCGAGTCGATCGATGCGAAGCCCACGCAGTTGCAGACCTCGCAGTAGCCGCAAGTCCATTTGAAGCTGATCCGCGATGCGCGGCCGGCAACGGCAGCGCATCTTTGCATTTCAGGCTTTCTCAGAAAGCGCGGCTCTGCATTGTGCGGCAGTTCAGGAGGTTTTCTCCTGATTTGCCGGCTTCTATACTGATGCCGTGACTCCTCTGCGGCGGGTGGAAATCGATCGGAGTTGCGGATTTCCATCGGAACCCACGCGGCGAAGGGGCGTTCTCAAACAGCAACACCGCGCCGGCCGCTTTCCGCACGAGGGGAAATGTGCCGGGCAATAACAAGAACACGCACAAGGAGACTCCACCATGATCCGCAAGCTCTTGGCCACTACGGCCGTCGCCGCCCTGTTCGCCACCGGCGCCTGGGCGCAGGACACGACCCAGCCCGCCACCACCGCACCCGCCGCCACGGCGCCGGCCGGCGGCGCAGTCGTGAACATGAATGAGCACCTCGCCTCGAACATCATCGGCGCGCGTGTCTATAACGGCGACGCCGACAACGCTGAAAACATCGGCGACGTGAACGACCTCCTCGTCAACGCGGACGGCAAGATCGAGTCCGTGATCGTCGGCGTAGGCGGCTTTCTCGGCATCGGCGAGAAGAACGTCGCGATGAACTACGGCGATCTCAAATGGACCGACCGCAACGGCGACCGCTGGCTGGTGGCGAACGCGACGAAGGAGTCGCTCCAAGCGCTGCCGAGCTTCGATCGGTCGCGCTACCAGCCTGCGCCGGCCACGAACGCGATGAATGGCGCCGGCACCGCGGCAAATGGCACCGCCGTGGACGCTACGGTTCCCGGCGGCACCATGGCTCCCGCCGCAAACGGTGCGACGGCCCCCGCCGCAGACGGCACGATGGCGTCGGGTGCGAACGGCACCATGAACAACAACATGGCGGCGACGCCTGATGCGACACAGACTGGTGCGGTGGACCGCTCATCCCTGACCGAAGTGCCGGCAGACAAGCTGACGACCGAGACGCTGGTCGGCACCACGGTCTATGGCGCCAACGACGCCAATGTCGGCGAGATCGCCGACATCGTGCTGGACAAGGCCAGCGGCAAGGTCGATGCCGTGCTGATCGATGTCGGCGGCTTCCTCGGCATCGGCGAGAAGCGCGTGGCTGTCGGCATGGACAAGCTGTCCTTCCTGCAAGACGCCAACGGCAACCGCTATCTCTACACGACCTTCACCAAGGACCAGCTTGAGGGCCAGGCCGCCTACAATGCGGACACCTACACCACCGACCGGACCAATCAGCGCCTGACGGTGCAGTAAGCTCCGCGTCATCCGCGACTGGATTGACCAAGGGCCGCGCCGGCAACGGCGCGGCCCGTGCTTTTTTCGCGGATCCGTTTTGCCTGTCCTTTGCTCAAGCATAGTTCACAAATCGGCGACGGTGCTTTACCGCTCCGGCACA
>CAXTCF010000192.1:0-7129 GCA_964242945.1 uncultured Rhizobiaceae bacterium
TGGCGGGGCCGTCCTCCTCTTCGTCGTCATCGTCGTCGCCCGCGCCGGATTTGCCCCCAACAGGGACGCTTCCATGCCGCCGCCGCGCTTTTCGGCCGTGAGCGCCACCACCGCGCCGGCTACGCCGGGCATGGCCTGGACCACGCGCTCGGCGGCGAGCCGCAGCGGCTCCATCTCGTTGGCCCGTTCCGCGGGCACGGTGACCGAGAAAAAAACCTTGTTGTCGGCGATGAAGATGTCCGACACCAGGCCGAGATCGACGATGTTGCCGGAGAAATCCGGGCCGGTGACGGTGCGCAGGCGCTCCAGCACGGCTTGGCTTGTGACGGACATGAGAGGCCTTTGGCGGCGAGATTGCAGATCCTGAAGCCGAGATAAGGCAGAAGCGGCCGGGAACCAAGCCGGGATGCTGCCGCACGGCGGAGCGCACAACTAACGGAATATTGAGGACTCCCCGCTACTTCCAGGGGAAAACCAAGGCAATGGCATGCATCGGCGCAAGTTCGTCAACGCGGCTCTCGGCCTGGCGACCGTGCTCGGCTTCACGGCGGGCGGGCACTACGCGGCGTCCGGGCTGATCCATTTCCAGCAGATGCAGCAGCTGGAGGACATCGGCCGGGTAGCGCTGCGCCGGGCCGAGGCCGCCGTGGAATACGGCGCCGCGGCGCTGGACGAGCTCGCCGCGCAAGGCTCGGCTTCCTGCGAGCCGGGCGGCCTCCAGGCGGTGCGCTTCCACCTCTACCGGCGCGGCGCGCTGAAGGACATCCGCATGACGGATGCCAACGGCGCGGTCCTCTGCTCGGCCTATCCCGAAACCCTGGAGTTCGACCAGGGCTGGGCCTCGCGCGACGCGATGCTGCCCACGGCGGTTCCCGCCTTGCGCCTGTTCCGCGTGGACCAGTTCTTCGGCTCGGCGCTGGGGATCTTCAGGGACGTGCCGGCCTTGCCGGCGGCGGGCGGCAAGGCCGGAGGGCTGGCGTCGATCCTGGGGCTTTCCGGCGCGTCCTTCGACATCATGCCGGCCGAGATCCGCAGCCACTCCTCGATCGCGCTGGAACTCAGCGACGGCCGCTCCATCGCGCAGACCGGCTCCGAGCCGGACGCCGACGGCTCGGAGGCGATCACCGTCGCATTGGCTTCCGACCACCTGCCCTTGCGCGCTTCGCTGAAGGTCGAGCGCGCGGCGCTGGCGCATTGGGATCAGGAGGCTTACCAGCCGATCCTCGGGCTTTCCGCCGCGCTCGGCATCGTCTTCGCCTTTTTGCTGCTGCGCGCCGTGAACCGGCCGCCGGATCCGATCCGCGAGCTCGACCGGGCTATCGCGGGCGGCGAGTTCAAGCCCTTCCTCCAGCCGATCTTCGCACTCGACGGCGGCGCCATCACCGGCGCAGAAATTTTGGCGCGCCGCGTTCTGCCGGACGGCACGGTCGTGCCGCCTTCCCGCTTCGTGGAACTGGCGGAACGGAGCGGCCGGATCGTGCCGATCACCTGGGCGCTGCTTTCGGAGGCGCTTCAGGCGCTCAAGCCCGTGTTCCGGCGCGACGCTGCGTTCCGCCTGTCCGTCAACATCACGCCCTACCACTTCGTGGCGGCCGGCTTCGCGGAGGAACTGGAGCGCACGGTGTCGGCCGCGGGCATCCCGGCCTCGCAGATCACGCTGGAACTGACCGAGCGCGAAGCGTTCGAGGATTTCGCGCAAGCCGCAGGCGTCGTCGCAAAGCTGCGCGCGAAGGGCTACCGGATCGCGCTGGACGACGTGGGAACGGGCCATAGCGGCCTGTCTCAGATTCAGTCCCTGCGCGCCGACGTCTTGAAGATCGACAAGTTCTTCGTGGACGGGATCGGGCGCGACCCTTCCGCCACGATGATGGTCGAGATGCTGGTGCGGCTTGCCGCCGAGATGAAGATGGGGATCGTGGCGGAAGGCATCGAGGAAAGCGCCCAGGCTTCCGCCCTGCTCGCCTGCGGTGTGGCGTCGGGCCAGGGCTACCTCGTTTCGCCTCCAGTTCCGGCCGTCAAGTTCCTCCAGATGATCGACGAGCGCGCCATGCGCGACGCGCTTAAGGACGAGGCGCAGGACGAACCACGGGCGGCGTAATGGCCTAGTCAGGGGTGCTTCGAGGCGTCAGACTGGCTAAGCGACCCCCTCCGGCCTGCCGGCCATCTTTCCCTCAAGTGGGGAGATCAGCTGCCACGGGCGCCGCGCGTCCTCTCCCCGCTTGAGGCGGAGATGTCGCCGCAGGCGACAGAGGGGGGGTCGCCTCAGAACCTGGCACCGGCAGGCCAGAGAGGGTCGAGTGTCCAGTCGGACCCCCGTGAGCGCAACGATCCGCCGCCCTTTATTCCTTCCTCAGCTGCCCGCGCAGTTCGCCTCCGGGATGCATGGCCGTGTGGATGTTGACGTAGAGCGTGCCTTCCATCAGCGCCTTGACCTGATCGGGGTTCAAGGTCGCCGAACCCTTGATGGGGCTTGGCAAAGTCTTGAAGGGCAGCATGATGCCCGCATTGGTGCCGGCCGGCGCCGGGCCGTGCAGGTGGCCGCCGATCGCATCGCCCGTCAGGTCCTTGTATTCCACCGTCCAGTCGAGCTTCCGCGTGTCCGTGTCATAGGTCACGTCGGCGTGGCCGGAAGCCTTGCTGCCGTTGGGCGGGCTTTCGTTCTGGCCGCTGAGATCGGTGCTGAACTTCATCACCTCGGCTCGGGCCGACGTGATGCCGGCCGAGCCAAGAACCAGAAGCGCTGCAAGCAGTGTGGGAATGCGTGGCGCCATGAAATCCTCCTTGTTCCCCGAATGTCGGATGCCGCCGTTCCCCGTCGGCACTTGCCGCTCGATGGTTAAGGCAACCGGCTTGACCGTGCCATAGGCAAAGCCGACAACACAATCAAATGATCGACAAGCTGGCAAATGATCGACAAGCTGGAAGCCTTCCTGGTGCTGGCGCGGGAGAAGCACTTCGGGCGGGCGGCGGAGGAGCTCGGCGTCGCCCAGCCTACCCTCTCGGCCGCCATCAAGCAGTTGGAAGCGGAACTCGGCGTGATGCTGGTCAACCGCGGCTCCCGCTTCGGCGGACTCACCCCTGAAGGCGTTCAGGTGCTGGAATGGGCGCGGCGCATCGTGGGCGACGCGCGCACCATGCGGGACGAATTGCGGGCGGCGCGATCCGGGCTGTCCGGCTGCCTGCGCCTGGCGGTGATCCCGACCGCGCTGGCCTTCCTGCCCCAGTTGACCGCGCCGCTGATCCGCAGGCATCCCGGCCTCACCTTCCAGGTTCTGTCCCGCTCCTCGGTCGAAATCCTCTCCCTGCTGGGGGAAATCGAGATCGACGCGGGCATCACCTATCTCGACCATGAACCGCTGGGGCGCGTGCTTTCCGTGCCGTTCCTGCGCGAGCGCTACCACCTGATCACCAGGGCTGGAAACGCCTTCGCCGAGCGCGAAGAAGTGTCGTGGGCGGAGGTCGCCTCGCTGCCGCTCTGCCTGCTCACGCCAGACATGCAGAACCGCCGCATCATCGACCGGCACTTGGCGCAAGCCGGCGTGGCGGCAAAGCCGACCCTGGAGTCGAACTCCACCATCGTGCTGTTCAGCCATGTGCGCGCCGGGCCCTGGTGTTCGATCATGCCGCTCAACGTGGCCGAATGCTTCGGCCTGGCCGAGCCGATGCGCGCCATCCCCATCGTCGGGCCGGATGCCGGTCCTCTCGTCGGGCTGGTGGCGGCACCCCGCGAGCCGCACACGCCGCAGGTACAGGCGCTGCTGGAGGAAGCTGGGCGCTTGGCGGCGCAGGGGAGCAGGCTCGCCGCAGGATCGTGATAGGTTTCTTCTATCGCCGCACGGACCGGCTTTATTGATTTTCCCGCATTTCTCTGCTTTCCCGATGGCTTAGCAGACGCGGCGCGTGGTCTCGTTGCCGGGCGTCAGCGCCACCGAAATCGTTCAATCCCATCAGGAGGCCTCCGGCTTGGCTGGAAACGCGACGGGGAGCGATACGGCCGCCCGCGTGAGCGCGGTGATCGACGGCAGCAAAGGCCTGGAAGGGCCGCTGCTGCCGATCCTGCACGGGCTCCAGGAGGAGTTCGGCTATGTGCCGCCCGAAAGCCTGCCGATCGTTGCGCTCGCCTTGAACATCTCCCGCGCCGAGGCGCATGGCGTGGCGACGTTCTACCACGATTATCGCAGCCATCCCGCCGGCCGACACGTGCTGAAGCTGTGCTCGGCGGAAGCCTGCCAATCGATGGGCGGGGCAAAGCTTGCGGATCGGGTCAAGCGCGAGCTTGGCATCGGCTTCCATGAGACGACGAAGGACGGCGCAGTGACGCTGGAGCCGGTTTATTGCCTGGGGCTCTGCGCCTGCGCTCCGGCTGCGATGCTGGACGGCAAGGTCGTGGGGCGGCTCGACGCCGGCAAGGTGGACGAGTTGCTCGCGGAGGCGCGGGCATGAGCGTGAAAATCTACGTTCCCGGCGATTCCGGCGCGCTTGCGGTCGGCGCGGACGACGTAGCCGCGGCGATCGCGCGGGAAGCGGAGACGCGCGGGCTGGATGTGCAGATCGTGCGCAACGGCTCCCGCGGCATGTTCTGGCTGGAGCCGCTCGTCGAGGTCGAGACGGCAGCGGGCCGCACCGCTTATGGGCCCGTGACGGCAAAGGACGTGCCGGACCTGTTCAAGGCCGGTTTTCCGGAGGATGCGGGCAAGCACAAGCTGTCGCTCGGCTTCACCAACCAGATTTCCTTTCTCAAGAACCAGACGCGGCTGACCTTTGCCCGCTGCGGGCTGACGGATCCGCTTTCCCTGGACGATTACGAGGCGCATGGCGGGCTGGCCGGCCTGAAGCGCGCGGTCGGCATGACGCCGGCTGAGATCGTGAAGGAAGTGACGGATTCCGGCCTGCGCGGGCGCGGCGGCGCGGGTTTTCCGACCGGCATCAAGTGGAAAACGGTGCTGGAAGCGGTGGACGACCGCAAATACATCGTCTGCAACGCCGACGAGGGCGACTCCGGCACGTTTGCCGACCGGATGATCATGGAGGGCGACCCGTTCGTCCTGATCGAGGGCATGGCGATTGCCGGGATCGCTACGGGCGCCACCAAGGGTTTCGTGTATATCCGCTCCGAATATCCTCACGCGATCAAAGCGATGGAGCGGGCGGTCCGCATCGCGCGCGGGGCAAAGGTACTGGGCGTTTCCGTGCTCGGCTCGCCCAACTCGTTCGACATGGAAGTGCGGGTGGGTGCCGGCGCCTATGTCTGCGGCGAGGAAACGGCGCTTCTGAACAGCCTGGAGGGCAAGCGCGGCGTGGTGCGCGCCAAGCCGCCGCTGCCGGCCCACAAGGGCCTGTTCGGCAAGCCGACGGTGATCAACAACGTGATCAGCCTAGCGAGCGTACCGATCATCCTCGATCGCGGCGCGCAGTTCTACCGGGATTTCGGCATGGGCCGCTCGCGCGGCACGATCCCGATCCAGATCGCGGGGAACGTGAAGCACGGCGGGTTGTATGAGACGGGGTTCGGGCTGACGCTCGGCGAGATCGTGGAAGGGATCGGCGGCGGGACGATCACGGGGCGGCCGGTGAAGGCGGTCCAGGTCGGCGGGCCGCTCGGCGCCTACTTTCCGCCCGCGCTGTTCGACGTGGCCTTCGACTACGAAGCGTTCGCCGCCAAGGACGGGCTGATCGGACACGCCGGCATCACGGTGTTCGACGACACGGCCGACATGCTGGTGATGGCGAAGTTCGCGTTTGCGTTCTGCGCCGCCGAGTCCTGCGGCAAGTGCACGCCCTGCCGCATCGGCTCGACGCGCGGGGTGGAGACGCTGGACAAGATCGGACGCGGCGTCGAAGTGCAGAAGAACGTCGCGCTGGTCGCCGACCTCTGCAACACGATGAAGTTCGGCTCGTTATGTGCTTTGGGCGGGTTCACGCCCTACCCGGTGACGAGCGCGATGGCGCACTTTCCGCAGGATTTTGCGCCGCGCACGCTGCCGGAGGCGGCGGAGTGAGCGGGGCGTTGATGCAGCCTTCTTCTCCCCTTGTGGGAGAAGATGCCGGCAGGCAGATGAGGGGTGCTGGACGGAGTGCGACATCAGCCGCTTCGTTTCTTCCAACACCCCTCATCCGCCCCTGCGGGGCACCCCTTCGCCCTTCGCTCAGCCACCGGCCGAGCGATCCGGCTTGCAGCCGGACCGGGCTTCGACCCGCAAGGGGAGAAGGAGGCACTTTGCCCACAACCGTTCGAGCTTGAGGAGAGAACCATGGGTCTCGTTCCCGAAATCGACTTCGGCACCCCTGCCCCCAAAGGCGCGACGAAGACCGTTTCGCTGACCGTGGACGGCCGCAAGGTTTCGGTGCCTGAGGGCACGTCCCTCATGCGCGCGTCCAAGCAGGCGGGCATCTCCGTGCCGAAGCTTTGCGCGACCGACACGGTCGATGCCTTCGGCTCCTGCCGCCTCTGCCTTGTGGAAATCGAGGGCCGGGCGGGGACGCCGGCTTCCTGCACGACGCCGGCGATGGAGGGCATGGTCGTCCACACCCAGACGGCGCGGCTGAAGGATATCCGCCGCGGCGTGATGGAACTCTACATCTCCGACCACCCGCTGGACTGCCTGACCTGCGCCGCGAACGGCGACTGCGAGCTTCAGGACATGGCAGGCGCGGTCGGCCTGCGCGACGTGCGCTATGGGTACGAGGGTGAGAACCACGTCCATTCGAGGACTGGCGGCGCAGCCAATTTCAACTGGATGCCGAAGGACGAGTCCAACCCGTATTTCACCTACGATCCCTCCAAGTGCATCGTCTGCTCGCGCTGCGTGCGCGCCTGCGAGGAGGTGCAGGGGACGTTTGCGCTGACGATCGAGGGCCGCGGCTTCGGCTCCCGCGTGTCGGCGGGGATGCACGAAGCCTTTGTGGAATCCGAGTGCGTGTCCTGCGGCGCCTGCGTGCAGGCCTGCCCGACGGCGACTCTGACCGAAAAGTCGGTGATCAAGATCGGCCAGCCCGAACATTCCGTGGTGACGACCTGCGCCTATTGCGGCGTCGGCTGCTCGTTCAAGGCGGAGATGCGCGGCGAGGAGCTGGTGCGCATGGTGCCGTGGAAGGACGGCAAGGCCAACCGCGGCCATTCCTGCGTCAA
>CAXTCF010000193.1:0-6829 GCA_964242945.1 uncultured Rhizobiaceae bacterium
ATCATCGGTGACGGCGTGGTGGAGGTGTTGCAGGACGGCTTCGGTTTCCTGCGCTCGGCCAACGCCAACTACCTGCCGGGGCCGGACGACATCTACATCTCGCCTTCGCAGATCCGCCGCTTCTCGCTGAAGACCGGCGACACGGTGGAAGGGCCGATCCGCCCGCCCAAGGAGGGCGAGCGCTATTTCGCGCTGCTCAAGGTCAACACCATCAACTTCGACGACCCGGAGAAAATCCGGCACAAGATCCACTTCGACAACCTGACGCCGCTCTACCCGACGTCGCGGATCAAGATGGAAATGCCGGTTCCCGCGGGCAAGGACATCTCGGCCCGCGTGGTGGACATGGTGGCGCCGATCGGCAAGGGCCAGCGTGCGCTGATCATCGCGCCGCCGAGGGTGGGCAAGACCGTGCTGATGCAGAACATCGCGCACTCCATCACCGCCAACCATCCGGAATGCTACCTGATCGTGCTGCTCATCGACGAGCGGCCGGAGGAGGTGACGGACATGCAGCGCTCCGTGAAGGGCGAGGTCGTGTCCTCCACCTTCGACGAGCCGGCGGTGCGCCACGTGCAGGTGGCCGAGATGGTCATCGAGAAGGCAAAACGCCTGGTCGAGCACGGCC
The DNA here is from genome assembly GCA_964242945.1 of uncultured Rhizobiaceae bacterium. GTDB lineage: Bacteria > Pseudomonadota > Alphaproteobacteria > Rhizobiales > Rhizobiaceae > Mesorhizobium_B. The sequence goes on from CAXTCF010000193.1 coordinate 629, forward strand.
GCGACGTGGTCATTCTCTTGGATTCCATCACACGGCTGGGGCGCGCCTACAACACGGTGGTGCCTTCTTCCGGCAAGGTGCTGACCGGCGGTGTGGACGCCAACGCGCTGCAACGCCCAAAACGCTTCTTCGGCGCGGCGCGCAACATCGAGGAGGGGGGGTCGCTGACCATCATCGCGACCGCGCTGATCGACACGGGCTCGCGCATGGACGAGGTGATCTTCGAGGAGTTCAAGGGCACCGGCAACTCGGAAATCGTGCTCGACCGCAAGGTGGCGGACAAGCGCATCTACCCCGCGATGGACATCCTGAAGTCCGGCACCCGCAAGGAAGACCTGCTGGTGCAGAAGTCCGACCTCCAGAAAATCTTCGTGCTCCGCCGCATCCTGGCGCCGATGGGCACCACGGACGCCATCGAGTTCCTGATCGACAAGCTGAAGCAGACCAAGACCAACGCGGACTTCTTCGACTCGATGAACACCTGAGGCGGGAGAGGGTTTCCGGCCTCCCGAGTGGCTGCCCTTTCCGACACCATCTTCGCCCTTTCCAGCGGCCGGCTGCCGGCGGCGATCGCGGTGGTGCGGCTTTCCGGGCCGGTGGTGCGCTCAGTGCTCGAAACGATCGCCGGCACGCTGCCGCAGCCGCGGCGGATGCATTACAGCCGGCTTCGCGCGCCTGACGGAACGCCGATCGACCGCGCCTTGAGCGTCTTCTTTCCCGGACCGCACAGCGAGACGGGGGAAGACTGCGCCGAGTTCCACCTGCATGGCGGCAAAACGGTCGTCGCGGCGCTGTTCAGCGCTCTAGGCGAACTCGGTCTGCGCCCGGCGGAGCCCGGCGAGTTTTCCCGGCGCGCCTTTCTCAACGGCAAGATCGACCTCGTCCAGGCCGAGGCGTTGGCCGACCTGGTGGCGGCCGACACGGAAACGCAGCGCCGCTTTGCCGCCGACAATCTGGAAGGGCGGCAAAGCCGGCTCTATGTCGGCTGGCGGCAGCGCCTGCTGCATGCGCGGGCGATGATCGAGGCGGAACTCGACTTTTCCGACGAAAGCGACGTGCCGGGCTCGGTGGCAGGGTCGGTCTGGAGCGACACGGCGGCGCTACGGACGGAAGTGGAGCGGCACATCGCGGGGTTCCGCAGGGCAACGCTGCTGCGCGAAGGCTTTTCCGTCGTCATCCTGGGCGCGCCGAATGCCGGAAAGTCGAGCCTTCTCAATGCGATAGCGCAGCGCGACGTGGCCATCGTCTCGGAAGAGGCGGGAACCACGCGCGACCTTCTCGAAGTGCAGCTCGACCTCGCGGGATGCAAGGTGCGGCTGGTGGACACCGCGGGCCTGCGCGAGGCGGGGACAAGCAAGGTCGAGCGCATCGGCATGGAGCGCGCGCGGGCGCGTGCGGTCGAGGCCGATCTGGTACTTCACCTGATCGACCTGACGGACCCGAATTTTTCGGATGTGCCCGGCGGAGAAAAGCTCCGCGTCGGCAACAAGCTCGATCTTCTCGGCGAAAACGCACCGCAAAATTTCGACGTGCTGCTTTCGGCGCAGGAGAGGACCGGCATCGAGCGGCTGCTTGAGATGATATCCGAACGGGCCGAGGCTGCGGCCGGCATCAGCGGTGAAGTCCTGCCTTCGCGGGAACGCCACGTCGGCCACCTCACGGAAGCTGTGCGCCAGTTGGAAGACGCCCTGCGGGAAGGCTGGCCGCTTGAACTTCGCGCCGAAGCCCTGCGATTGGCCGGCGTCGCGTTGGGGCGCATCACCGGCGAGATCGGCGTGGAAGAGGTGCTGGGCGCGATCTTCTCGACCTTCTGCATCGGAAAGTGATCTGCGCGCCGGCGCTGAGGCGTGTTCACGAAACCGTCTGATTCGGGTATGAGCCCGCGCATGAACAGCCAAGCTTTGTCTCGAAACTTCGATGTCGTGGTGATCGGCGGCGGGCATGCCGGCTGCGAGGCGACTGCGGCTGCGGCGCGGGTGGGCGCCAGAACCGCGCTCGTCACGATGCGCTTCGACAATCTCGGCGTGATGTCCTGCAACCCGGCGGTCGGCGGCTTGGGCAAGGGGCATCTGGTGCGGGAGGTCGATGCGCTGGACGGGCTGATGGGCCGCGTGGCGGATGCCGCCGGCATCCAGTTCCGCCTGCTCAACCGGCGCAAGGGGGCGGCCGTGCGGGGCCCTCGCACCCAGGCCGACCGCAAGCTTTATGCAGCGGCCATGCAGGAGGCGATCCGCGACGTTGCTGGCCTGACCGTGATCGAAGGCGAGGCCGTCGATCTCGTCGTGGAGGGCGGTGCGGTCGCCGGCGTCGTGATGGCGGACGGTGCGACGGTTGCGTGCGGCGCGGTCGTGCTGACCACCGGCACCTTCCTGCGCGGTCTCATTCATATCGGTGACAAGAAGATTCCCGCGGGCCGCATCGGTGAGAACCGATCTGTCGGCCTGTCGGCCACGCTTGCCCGCGCGGGACTGGCACTCGGCCGGCTCAAGACCGGCACGCCAGCGCGGCTTGACCGCAAAACGATCCGGTGGGCTTCGTTGGAAAAGCAGGCCGCCGATGAGGAGCCGGTGCCGTTCTCCGCGCTGACTGCGAAGATAAAGAACCCGCAGATCGAATGCGCGATCACCCGCACGACGCTCGGCACCCACAAGGTGATCCGCGACAACCTGCATCGCTCGGCCATGTATTCCGGTTCGATCGAGGGGATCGGCCCGCGCTACTGCCCGTCGATCGAGGACAAGATCGTCAAGTTCGGCGACCGCGAAGGGCATCAGATTTTTCTGGAGCCGGAAGGGCTCGATACGGATGTGGTGTATCCCAACGGCATCTCGACCTCGCTGCCCGAGGACGTGCAGCACGCGCTGATCGCGAGCATTCCGGGGCTGGAAGAGGCAAAAATCCTTCAGCCGGGCTATGCCATCGAGTATGACCACGTCGATCCGCGCGAGCTTGGGCCTTCGCTGGAGGTGCGCAAGCTCCCCGGCCTGTTCCTGGCGGGGCAGATCAACGGCACGACGGGCTACGAGGAAGCGGGGAGCCAAGGGCTCTGGGCCGGACTGAATGCGGCGCGTCGGGCAGGCGGCATGGATGCCGTCGCGATGAGCCGCACGCAGGGCTATCTCGGCGTGATGATCGACGATTTGACGACGCGAGGCATTTCCGAGCCCTACCGCATGTTCACCTCGCGCGCGGAGTTCCGATTGTCCCTGCGGGCCGACAATGCCGACGAGCGCCTGACGCCTTTGGGATTGTCGCTGGGTTGCGTCGGCTCTGAGCGGGGACGAAATTTTGCCCGCGAGCAGGCGAAGCTGGACGCGGCGCGGACGCTTTTGCAGACGCGCAGCCTGACGGCGCACGAAGCCGAGAGCCACGCCTTAGCCTTGAACAAGGACGGGCGCCGGCGCAGCGCCTATGACCTGTTGAGCCAGCCGGACATCGGGTTCGCAACGCTGGCAAAGATCTGGCCCGAACTGAACGCCGTGGACAGGCGCACGGCGGAGCGGATCAAGACCGAGGCGACCTATTCCGTTTATCTCGACCGGCAGGCGCGCGACATGGCCGAACTGCGCCGCGAAGAGGAGCGCCTGATCCCGGAAACCGTCAGCTTCGATGCGCTGCCGGGGCTTTCCTCCGAGTTGAAGCAGAAGATGCGGCAGCGCCGGCCGCGCTCGCTCAGCGAAGCGCAGCGCATCGACGGCATGACGCCGGCAGCGTTATCGCTGATTCTCGGCGAAGCGCGCCGCGCCGCCGGCATATGAACGGAGAGCTTGAAGCGTTTCGGGACAGCGTTCCACGTGAAACCCTGGCGGATTTGGATGCCTTCGTCCGGCTGTTCGAGGAGACCACCGCGCACACGAACCTCGTCGCGCGCTCGACCTTGCCGGACATCTGGACGCGCCATGTGCTGGACAGCGCGCAGGTGCAGAGGCTGAAGCCCGATGCCTTGCGCTGGCTCGACCTCGGCTCCGGCGGCGGCTTTCCCGGCATCGTCACGGCGATCCTGCTTAAAGGACGGGAAGGCGCGCATGTCGATCTGGTGGAAAGCATTGCCAAGAAAGCGGCGTTTCTCAACGTGGCGGTGGAGCACCTGAAGCTGCCGGCTACCGTCTGGAACAGCCGCATCGAGAGCTTGGCCAAAAGGCTGAAACAGCCGGAATTCGTCTCGGCGCGCGCCCTGGCGCCCCTGGAAAAGCTGCTCGGCTGGGCCTCGCCCTGGCTGACGAAGGATGCGGCGGGCATGTTTCACAAGGGGCGAAACTACGGGCAGGAGGTGCAGGAAAGCCTCACACAATGGCGCTTCGACATGGTAGTGCACCAAAGCGTGACGGAGGAGACGAGCGCGGTTCTCGAAATCAGCAATCTCCGGCGGCGCTGAAGCGGCTCAAGAACAAAGGCTCGTGCGATCCATGTCCAGCGGCCCTCGCATCATGACGGTGGCCAACCAGAAGGGCGGCGTCGGCAAGACGACCACGGCCATCAACCTTGCCACCGCGCTCGCGGCAATAGGCGAGAAGGTGCTGATCGTCGATCTCGACCCGCAGGGCAACGCCAGCACCGGGCTCGGCATCGATCGCCGCGACCGCGCCGTTTCCTCCTACGACCTGCTGCGGCACGGAACGCCGGTGGAGGAGGCCGCGATGGCGACGGCCGTGCCGGGCCTTTCCATCGTGCCCTCCACCCTCGACCTGCTCGGCATCGAGATGGAGATCGGCGGGGCCGCCGACCGCGTTTTGAAGCTGCGCAAGGCTTTTGCTTCGGCGGAAGCGCGCGGCACCGAGCTTTCCTACGTGCTGATCGACTGCCCGCCCTCGCTTAACCTCTTGACGCTGAACGGCATGGCGGCTGCCCACTCGGTGCTGGTGCCGCTGCAATGCGAGTTCTTCGCGCTGGAAGGCCTGAGCCAACTTCTGGAAACCGTGGATCAGGTGCGCCGCTCGGTGAACCCGCGCCTTGCCATCCAGGGCATCGTGCTGACCATGTTCGACGGGCGCAACAACCTCGCCAACCAGGTCGTCGAGGACGTGCGCACCCATATGGGGGAAAAAGTCTATCAGACGGTGATCCCGCGCAACGTGCGGATCTCCGAAGCGCCCTCCTATGGCAAGCCGGCGATCCTTTACGACCTGAAATGCTCAGGCTCCCAAGCCTATCTGCAACTGGCGTCGGAGGTCATCCGCCAGGAACGCCAGCTGCGCGCCGCTTGAGTTTTCAGGGAAAATAGATGGCAGCTGAGGATCAATCCCGCAGGCGCCTCGGCCGCGGCCTGGCAGCCTTGATCGGCGAGGTGGAGAAGCCGGCCGGCTCGGCCGCCACGCCGACGCCTCCCGACGGGCGCGTGGCTTTGACCGCGATCACGCCGAACAAGCGCAACCCGCGCCGCAGCTTTGCGGAAGAGGATCTGGCCGACCTCGCCAACTCCATCCGCGAGCACGGGCTGGTGCAGCCGGTGGTGGTGCGGCCGGGGGCGGAGGCCGGACAATACGAGATCATAGCGGGCGAGCGCCGCTGGCGCGCGGCGGGTCAGGCGGGCTTGACCAATATTCCCGTGCTCGTGCGCGAAGTGTCGGACCGCACGGCGCTGGAGCTTGCGATCATCGAGAACGTCCAGCGCACGGACCTGAACCCGGTCGAGGAAGCGCTGGGCTATCAGCAGCTCATCGACGAGCACGCTTACACGCAGGCCGATCTCGGCAAGGTGATCGGCAAGAGCCGCAGCCACGTGGCGAACACGCTGCGCCTGCTGAAGCTGCCGGAAGACACCCGGGCCATGCTGGTGAACGGCACGCTTTCGGCCGGCCACGCGCGCACGCTGATCACAGCAGTGGACCCGGCGGCGCTGGCCGAGCGCATCGTGACCGAGGGGCTTTCGGTGCGTCAGGCGGAGGCGCTGGCGCAGGCGCCGCAGGAGGCTGAATCGGAAGCCGCCGAGAAGCGGAGATCAGCGCCGAAAGACGCGAACACCGCGGCGCTGGAAAAACTGCTGGCCGATGTGACGGGCCTGCCCGTCGCCGTCCGCCCGAAGAAGAAGGGCGGCGAATTGCGGATCAGCTACCGGACGCTTGAGGAACTCGACGCGCTTTGCAGGCGGCTGAAGGGATGATCTGGTTCCCAGATCTCTAGACATTGAAGCTGGTGAACGCCTGCTTTCGACCGAGGCTGTGTGGAAACGCGGTTTGCGTGCCGATTGTTGGGGACGGTGGG
>CAXTCF010000194.1:0-6800 GCA_964242945.1 uncultured Rhizobiaceae bacterium
GTGAATAGCCAAACAGGGACCTGCGGCCAGCCTTCCCGGTATCGGTGGCCAGGGCAATGGCTTGGAGGCTGGCGTTCTCCCCGCAAGGGGGGGAGAACGCCAGTCGTCAAGGCTGAGCCGGCATCAAGCCATTGCCTTGTTTCGGCCGCGTTGTGCCTTGGCTCCGCGCGTAAACTAGTGCAGGAGCGCCGGGCGCCATAGAGAAGGCGTCCACCGGGATGCCTGAACGACGTGATACCTGATTTTGAAACCGTTCTGGACATCCTGATCGGGCTCTGCCTGGAAGCCGGACGGGAGATCATGGCGATCTATGCCGATCCCGCTTTCGGCGTTGCGGTGAAGAGCGATGCTTCGCCGGTCACACAGGCCGACACGCGCGCGGAAGCCGCGATCCTGCGGGGCCTGCGAAAAAACTTCCCGGACATCCCTGTGGTGGCTGAGGAGGAAGCCGCGGCGGGGCGGGTCCCGGAATGCCGCGAAAAATTCTTCCTGGTCGATCCGCTTGACGGCACCAAGGAGTTCGTCGGCCGCAACGGGGAGTTCACCGTCAACATAGCCCTGATCGAGAACGGCGTGCCGGTTGCCGGCGTGGTCTATGCGCCGGCGGCGGAAAAGCTGTTTGCCGGGGCAGGGGATCGCGCCTTTGAATTTGCGGTGGATGGCGGCAGGGTCGGTGCACGCGAACCCATCTTCGCGCGCGCGGCGCCGGAGCGCCTGGTGGCCGTCGGCAGCCGATCCCACGGCACGGAAGCCACGAATGCGTGGTTGGACCGTTTTGCGGTAGAACGTTTCGAATCCAGCGGGTCTTCGCTAAAATTCTGCCTCGTCGCCGCAGGACGGGCGGACCTATATCCCCGATTGGGGCGCACCATGGAATGGGACACCGCCGCCGGCGACGCGATTTTGCGTGCGGCGGGCGGCATCGTCACCGATCTCGATGGCGTTCCCCTGCGCTACAACAAGCGCGATCAGGCCGAAGACGCTGATTTTGCCAATGGGTCCTTCGTGGCCTATGGCGATCCCGCGCTTGTGGCTGTGGGAACTGCTGCGCACGACTGAGGGCGGCGCCGGAACCGAACGGTTTGCTTGCAGCGGCTCAAGAATTTGCCGCGACGGCTTCGGGAGGCGGGTCTCGTCGCGGGCATGGAGAGAATGCAATGACCCTGGCTGACACGGCCGACGAGGCGGAGCTTAGCCCAACTGAGAGATTGACGCATCTGAAGCGCCTGGAAGCCGAGTCGATCGGCATCATCCGGGAAGTGGCGGCCGAGTTCCGCAACCCGGTGATGCTCTATTCCATCGGCAAGGATTCTTCCGTCATGCTGCACCTGACGATGAAGGCCTTCTATCCCTCCAAGCCGCCGTTCCCGCTGCTTCACGTCGATACGACCTGGAAGTTCAAGGAGATGATCCGCTTCCGCGACGAGGCGGCTCGCCGAGCCGGCATGGAACTGATCGTCCACACGAACCAGCAAGGCGTGAAGGACGGCGTCACCCCGTTCACGCACGGCTCCTACAACTACACCAACATCATGAAGACGGACGCGCTGAAGCAGGCGCTGACGCAGTATAAGTTCGATGCGGCCTTCGGCGGCGCGCGGCGCGACGAGGAAAAGGCGCGCGCCAAGGAACGGGTATTTTCCTTCCGCACCGCCAACCACACCTGGGACCCCAAGAACCAGCGGCCGGAATTATGGAGTCTCTTCAACGCCCGCATCCGGCCGGGCGAGTCGATCCGCGTCTTTCCGCTCTCCAACTGGACCGAACTGGACATCTGGCAATACATCCTGAAGGAAGGCATCCCGATCGTGCCGCTCTACTTCGCGGCTCCGCGGCCGGTAGTGCAGCGCGACGGCCAGTGGATCATGGTGGACGACGAGCGCCTGCCTCTGGAGCCCGGCGAGGTTCCTGAGATGCGCAGCATTCGCTTCCGCACGCTCGGCTGCTATCCGCTCACCGCCGCGATGGAGTCGGAAGCCGCGACGCTGCCGGAGATCGTCAGCGAGATGCTGCTCGCCCGCACCTCGGAGCGCTCCGGGCGCCTGATCGACCAGGACGAGGCAGGCTCGATGGAGAAGAAGAAGCGCGAGGGCTATTTCTGATGCAACGTGCCGACCCTTCCGCCTTCGGCAGCTACCTAGAGCGCCACGAGAACAAGGACCTGCTGCGTTTTCTCACCTGCGGCAGCGTGGACGACGGCAAGTCCTCCCTGATCGGGCGGCTGCTCTACGACACCAAGCTGTTGTTCGAGGACCAGCTTGCCAGCCTCGAACGCGACACCCGCAAGTACGGCTCGGCCGGCGAAACGATCGATTTCGCGCTGCTGGTGGACGGGCTGGAGGCCGAGCGCGAGCAGGGCATCACCATCGACGTCGCCTACCGCTTCTTCGCCACCGACAAGCGCAAGTTCATCGTCGCCGATACGCCCGGCCACGAGCAGTACACGCGCAACATGGCGACCGGCGCCTCCAACGCCGACCTCGCTGTGATCCTGATCGATGCGCGCAAGGGCGTGCTGACCCAGACGCGCCGCCACGCCTTCATCGTGTCGCTGCTGGGCATCCGGCAGTTGGTCCTAGCGGTCAACAAGATCGACCTCGTGGACTACAGCCAAGCCGTGTTCGACCGCATCGTGGCCGACTTCAACGCCTTCGCCGCGGAACTCGGCTTCGAGGCCATCGTGCCGATCCCAATCTCCGCCCGCTTCGGCGACAACGTGAGCGTCCAAAGCACGAATATGCCGTGGTACAAGGGGCCGACGCTGCTCCAGCATCTGGAAACGGTGGACGTTTCGCAGGAGGAGACGGCAAAGCCCTTCCGCATGCCGGTGCAGTGGGTGAACCGTCCCGACCTGCATTTTCGCGGTTTTGCCGGCACGATCTCGTCGGGCTCCGTGAAGCCCGGCGATCCGATCGTGGTGGCGAACTCCGGCCGCACCACGAGTGTCGCGAGGATCGTCACCTTTGACGGCGACAAGCGGCAAGCGGTAGCCGGCGAGGCGGTCACGCTGACGCTTAGCGACGAGGTGGACATCTCGCGCGGCGACGTGCTGGCGGCGGCGGACAGCCGGCCGGACGTGTCGGACCAGTTCTCCGCGCACCTGATCTGGATGCACGACGAGAGGCTGATCCCCGGCCGCACCTACTTGATCAAGATCGGCACGCGCACGGTGGGCGCCTCCGTCACCGAGATCAAGCACAAGGTGGACGTCAACACGTTCGGCAAGCTGGCGGCCAAGACGCTGGAACTGAACGAGGTCGGGGTGGTCAACCTGGCCACGCAGGAGCCGGTCGCCTTCGAGCCTTATGCCGAAAACCATGTTTCCGGCGGTTTCATTGTCATCGACCGCCTGTCGAACCTGACGGTCGGCGCCGGCATGATCGATTTCGGCTTGCGCCGGGCGACCAACATCCACTGGCAGGCGCTGGACGTCTCCAAATCCGTGCGGGCGGAAATGAAGGGGCAAAAGCCGGCGCTGCTCTGGCTCACCGGCCTGTCGGGCGCGGGCAAATCCACGGTCGCCAACCTCGTGGAAAAGCGGCTGGCCTCGATGCGCCGCCACACCTACCTGCTCGACGGCGACAACGTGCGCCACGGCTTGAACCGCGATCTCGGCTTCACGGCTGCCGACCGTGTGGAGAACATCCGCCGCGTGGCAGAGGCGGCAAAGCTGATGGTGGATGCCGGGCTGATCGTGCTGGCTTCCTTCATCTCGCCATTCCGCGCCGAACGCGAGATGGCGCGTGAGATGCTGGAGCCCGGCGAGTTCATCGAAGTGTTCGTCGATACGCCGCTGCATGTGGCCGAGCGGCGGGACCCCAAGGGCCTCTACCGCCAAGCGCGCGAGGGCAAGATCAAGAACTTTACGGGGATCGACAGCCCCTATGAGCCGCCGGAAAACCCGGAGCTTGTGCTGGCAGCCGGGCTTTCCGCGCCGGAGGTGATGGCCGAGGAGGTCATTCACTACCTGGAGAAGCACGGATATCTCGACTGAGCCGGCGGATCCGGGTGCCGCCGAGCATCACCCCTCACTGCCCAGCCGGGCAGTGAGGGGTGCTGACGAGCGAATGCGTGGCAGAGCTCAGCGGGCAGCCGGCAGCGGCTTGGTCAACTGCTTGAGCAGCGCGCGATGGATCGTCTCGTTGCCGGCGACGATCCCGCCGCCTTCCATCATCGTCTGGCCGCCGTCGCGGTCGGACACGAAGCCGCCGGCTTCGCGCACGAGCAGCATGCCGGCGGCGATGTCCCAGGGGTGGAGCGGCTTTTCCCAATAGCCGTCCAAACGGCCGGCAGCCACCCAGGCGAGATCCAGCGCGGCGGAGCCGGTGCGGCGCACGCCGGATGCTTCGCCCATCACGTTGCGAAGCTCCACCAGGAACTCGCCGTGCCGCCCCTGGCCGAGATGCGGGATGCCGCCGGAGATCACGCAGTCGGTCAGGTCCTTGCGCGCTGCCACCCGAAGTCGCCTGTCGTTGAAGAAGGCGCCGCCGCCACGCTCGGCGGTGTAAAGCTCGTCCATGGCCGGGTTGTAGATCACGCCGGCCACGATCTGCCCCTGCCGCTCCAGCGCGATCGACGTGGCGAAGATCGGGATGCCGTGCAGAAAATTCGTGGTGCCGTCGAGCGGATCGACGATCCAGCGGTGCTGCGAGTCCTCGCCTTCGACAGTCCCGCGCTCCTCCATCAGGAAGCCGTAGCCGGGGCGGGCGCGGGAAAGCTCGTCGAACACTGCCTTTTCCGCCTTGCGGTCAGCCTGAGAAACGAAATCGCCGGGGCCTTTGACCGAGACCTGGAGGTTCTGCACCTCGCCGAAGTCGCGGTTGAGCAGGCGCCCTGCCTTGCGGGCTGCGTCCACCATCACATTCAGAAGCGCAGAACGGGCCATCAGTCTGCCCGCCGGAGGTAGGCTACCTCGTTGGTGTCAACGAGGATGCGCTCACCGGCCTCGATGAACGGGGGAACCAGCACGCGCACGCCGTTTTCCAGAACCGCCGGCTTGTAGGAGGAGGCCGCGGTCTGACCCCTCACAACCGGGTCGGCCTCGGTGATCGCCAGCACCACCTGGTCGGGCAGCCTGATGCCGATCGGGCGCTCGTCGTAAAGCTGCACCGTTACCTTCATGCCGTCCTGCAGGAAGGCAGCGCGGTCGCCGACGAAATCCTTGGCAAGGTCAAGCTGCTCGTAGGTGTCGGCGTCCATGAACACCAGGGACTCGCCCTGCTCGTAGAGGAAGGTGAAATCCTTCAGTTCGAGATCGACCTGTTCCACCGTTTCGGCCGAGCGGAAGCGCTCGTTGAGCTTGGTGCCGTTGATGAGGTTCTTCAGTTCCACCTGATTGTAGGCGCCGCCCTTGCCGGGCTTCACGGTGTTGGTCTTCACCGCCGCCCATAGCCCGCCATCGTGCTCGATGACCGTGCCCGGACGGATTTCGCTGCCGCTGATCTTGGCCATCTGCCTAAGTGCTTTGTCCGATGAACCCGCTTGCTGGAGGGTCGCGGGGAAGGGCTCCCACACCACAAATCGCCAGGTGAAGCAAGCTCAGGCGATCGCCGGCCCGGCTTCCTCGCGGTCGAGATACACGCCGACATAGAATTTCTGGGTAAGCCGAAGCGTCATGGCCGCGAACGGGGTGGCGAGCGCCAAGCCCAGGACGCCGAAGAGCAGCCCGAACAGGAACTGGAACGAGATCGTCAGGGCCGGCGGCAGCGAAACCGCCTCCTGCTGCACCCGCGGGGTGATGAAGTAGCCCTCCAGCGTTTCCACCACGACATACAGCGCGGCCACCCAGAGCGCGTTGCTCACGCCCATGGAAAGGGCGAGAAGCACGGCCGGCACCGCCGCCGCCAGCGGGCCGATGTTGGGGATGAACGTCAGCACCGCCGCGAGCACCGCCAGCACCAAAGCGAGAGGCATGTCGAGCAGCCACAAGCCGAGCCCCGTCAACACGCCGATGGCCGTCATGGCGACGAACTGCGCCCGCATCCATCCGGCCAGCGCTATGCCCGCCTCCATCAGCATCTGCTCCGCCCTGGGCCGCAAAGAGGGAGCGACCAGCAGCACCGCGCCGCGAATGTAGAGCCTGGGATCGATCGCTCCGTAAAGGCCGATGAAGAAGATGACGACCAGGCCGGCGAGGGCGCCGAAGGTGGTGGTCACCGTGCCCACCGCCTCGAAGCCGGAACGCATCATCGCTTGCAGATCGACGCTCTGGAACAGCTTCCTGAGCCACTCGTGGCCTTCCACATAGGCCCGCACGGCGGAGACGGCTTCGGGCAGGCGCTGCCAGAGCTGGTTGAACTGATCGGCCAGCGCGGCCCCCGCGACGAGGAAGAACGAGGCGGCAAGCGCCAGGAGCAGGAGGCAGAACAGGGTCAGGCCCCATCGCTCCGCGAGCCCAAGCCTGTGCGCGATCCAGTTGCCGGACCCCCGCAGGAACACCGCGACCAGAACGCCGGCGAACACGACCAGCGGCACCTCCGGCGCGACCCACAGGAGCAGAACGAACGCAGCCGCCAGCACGAGGAGGGAAACGGTTCTGCGGGTCAAACTCGGCTCCGTGGAGGTTCGCGGCCGGGGCGGCGTGGCTCCGGCATCCTCCCCGATGCGGGCGGCTAGAAAGAGTCAGGATGGAAGCGTTCGGTCAAGGCCGGGCGGACGGATAATTTTGCCTTGACCCTCAAGTCCCGGCTGCGGCATGCAGCTGCCGGCGCGGGTTTGTTGGGGATAACCAAACCGCCGCAGCGACCGGATGGGCCGTCGTGCGTTGGGGCTGGGATGACCAAGATTTCTCCTCCTGACCC
>CAXTCF010000195.1:0-6791 GCA_964242945.1 uncultured Rhizobiaceae bacterium
GCGGCGGCTCGCGCGCGCCTGTCATGACGGCCTACCGGCAGGAGGCGCTGCTTTGCGCCGCCGCCCTTGTCGAAGGACCGAAGCGCCCGCGCGACCTCAAGCGGGACATGCCCAACGCCTACAAAATCCTGCACCGCAACGTTTACGGCTGGTTTTCGCGCCCTGGCGTACGAGGGCTTTACGGGCTGACCGAAGCCGGGCGCGCGGCGCTCGCCGCCCATGGGGCGCAGGCCGATGCGGCGGGTCTTGGCGGGCCGCCTGCTGGAAATGATCAGGACGACAGTGCTCCCGATGCGGAATGCCTCAAATTGTAGGCAACCTCCCGCCGGAAGCTTAAAGCGCATGCGGGCATGATCCTCCTACAAAAACTGGAGGCTTTCTCGTGCATCTTCTGTTTGGTTTCTCAGGGCGGAGCGACCGCGGCCAGTGGTGGCTGGCGCAACTGGCCAATGTCCTCGTCTGCTTCGTCTGCATCGGCGTCGTCGCGGCGTTCGCCCCGGACCTGCACGGCCAAAAGCCCATGGCGCATCTGCCGGCCGGCCTGGTGGTTGCCGTGCTGGCCTTTTTCGCGCTGATGACCTGGATCAACATCGCCTCGACCGTGAAGCGCTTCCACGACCGCGACAAGTCCGGCTGGTGGTTCCTGATCTCCCTCGTTCCCTACATCGGCGGCCTGTGGCTGCTGGTGGAATGCGGTTGCCTCGCCGGCACGCCGGGCGGCAACAGCTACGGCAGCCCCGGCGGCGGGCGCACGCTCGACCTCGACGACCTCGACATCGAAGCGGTCTCTCCTTCTATGCAGTCGAGAACGAGCGCGGAAAGCTTCAGGCCTGGGGCGTCTGTCCCCGCGGCTGGCGCGCCGCGTCGCCGGACCGCAGCCCCGCAGGGTTTTGGGCGGCGCACGGCTTGACGCAAAGAACCTGCCGCCACGCGGAACCACGAGCCTGGCGCTGAAAAGAAGCCACGGACACAAAAAGGCCCTCCCGCGCAAATCGCGCGAGAGGGGCTTTTTGCTGTTCCTGCTACTCGTCCGGGGAAGGTTCAGGCCAGGGTTCGGCAGAGGCATCCGCGACCCACTCGCGCATCGCCGGCAAGGCGAGCACGGCGTCGCAGTAGGCGCGGATGTCCGAAGGCAGTTCGCCGCCATAGGTGTCGAAGCGCGTCACCATCGGCGCATACATGGCATCCGCGATCGTGAAGGCGCCGAACAGGAAGGGCCCGCCGGAGCGGCCGAGGCAATCCCGCCAGACGGTTTCCACGCGCTGCCGGTCGGCCTCCGCCTCCCCTTCCAGGGCTTTGAGCGAGCGGGGGCGGCGCAGGTTCATCGGCCAGGCATAGCGCAGCGCCCGGAAACCCGAATGCATCTCGGTCGCCGTGCTGCGCGCCTGCGCCCGCACGTCGCGGTCGGCCGGCCAGAACGGATGCTCCGGAAAGCAATCCGCGAGGTATTCGAGGATCGCCAGCGTTTCCCAGATGAGCTTCCCGTCATCCAGCAGCACCGGCACCTGGCCGGTGGGCGACACCGCGGCGAGGTTGGCGGCTGTTTCCGGCGTGCGCAGGCGGATCGTTTTTTCCTCGAACGGGATGCCGAAATGCTTCAGGCCGACCCAGGGCCGCAGCGACCAGGACGAAAAGCACTTGTTGCCGATGAAGAGCGTGAAGCGGGACATCTGATCTCCGATAGCGACAATCGCCCGGCAACATGCCGGCGGGGGAACCTTATCAAACGCAACGCCGTTGAGGGACACCCATACCATCGACGGCTAAGCAAGGAGGAACCCCATGGTCAACAAAGATCAGGTCGAAGGCGTCGGCAAGCAGATCAAAGGCGCCGTGAAGGACGCCGTAGGCGGCGCCACCAGCGATGCCGGGCTGCAGGCCGAAGGCAAGCTCGACAAGGTGGCGGGCAAGGTTCAAAAGGGCGTCGGCGACGTGGTTGAAGACGCCAAGGATGCGGACCGCCGCTGAGCCCCTGCCGATTGACAGCAAAATGGGCGGCTTTCGGGCCGCCCTTTTTCGTTTCCGGGTTTTCTTTCCTGTGGCGTAACGTCAACTCCCGTGCTTTTCTCCGGGCGAGCCTGTCGGGAGATGAGCCTTGTCCAAGTTCAAGACGATCGCTTGCGCGCTTGCGCTGTCCTGCATCGCAAGCGCACCGGCGCTGGCGCAGAACGGCTATTGCATGCGCAATGGCCAACTCGACCAGCAATCGACGCAAACGCTCCAGCGCATGCTCCAGCAGCCGAACCCCCAGGTCATGCAGGCGATGACCGGCACCTGGTACACGGTGACCCAATCGCCCAACACCAACCAGGTCGCCTATTCCTACGTCACCTATGAGGCGAACGGGCTCTGGAGCTACCAGAACCGCGTCTGCGGCGGCATGACGGGCTACTGCGGCGACTACCAGGGCACCGGCATGTTCGCCGGCGTGCCGATCGCGGGCGGCCAGATCAGCCTGATCGTCATGTATTCCGACACGCAGGTGTCCAACGCCTGCATCGGCAGCGTGGTGCAGCCGATGGGCGACGGCACGCTGCGCGACAGCAACGGGCAGACCTGGCAGCGGGTGCGCTGAAGCCACTATCCCCGGCGCAGTCCAAGAGTTGACCGCCTGCCTTCATTGGAGCTAGCAGCCTCCATGCATTTCCGGCGGGCTCTTCCCGCCTGAGCCGTTCCGGGGATACTGCGCGGTGACCGCCACCAGAACCGAAACCGACACGTTCGGGCCGATCGCCGTCGCGGAGGACCGCTACTGGGGCGCGCAGGCCGAGCGTTCCCGCGGCAATTTCAGGATCGGCTGGGAAAAGCAGCCGCTGTCGATCGTGCGGGCTTTGGGCATCGTCAAGCGGGCAGCCGCCGAGGTCAACATGGAGCTTGGCCGGCTGGACCCGAAGCTGGGCGAGGCCATCATCGCGGCAGCGCAGGAGGTGATCGACGGCAGGCTGAACGACCATTTTCCACTCGTCGTCTGGCAGACCGGCTCCGGCACGCAGTCCAACATGAACGCCAACGAGGTGATTGCCAACCGCGCCATCGAGATGCTGGGCGGGCAGATAGGCTCCAAGAAGCCCGTCCATCCCAACGACCACGTCAACATGAGCCAGTCGTCCAACGACACCTACCCGACGGCGATGCACATCGCGTGCGCCGAGCGGATCGTCCACGACCTCATCCCCGCGCTCCGCCACCTGCACGAGGCCCTGGACGCCAAGGCGAAGGGGTTTGCCCACATCGTCAAGATCGGCCGCACCCACACGCAGGACGCGACGCCCTTGACGCTCGGCCAGGAGTTTTCGGGTTATGCCGCACAGGTCGCCTCCTCGATCAAACGGATCGAGCTGACGCTGCCGGGCTTGGCTGAACTGGCGCAGGGCGGCACGGCGGTCGGCACGGGACTGAATGCGCCGGTTGGATTCGCCGAGAAGGTCGCAGACAGAATCGCCGCGATCACCGGCATCGCCTTCACTTCCGCGCCGAACAAGTTCGAGGCGCTGGCCGCGCACGACTCCATGGTATTTTCGCACGGCGCCATCAACGCCGCCGCCGCGGCGCTGTTCAAGATCGCCAACGACATCCGCTTTCTAGGGAGCGGCCCGCGCTCAGGCCTGGGCGAGCTTGCGCTGCCGGAAAACGAGCCGGGCTCGTCCATCATGCCGGGCAAGGTCAACCCGACGCAGGTGGAGGCGCTGACCCAGGTCTGCATCCAAATATTCGGCAACAACGCCGCGCTGGGCTTCGCGGGCAGCCAGGGGCACTTCGAGCTGAACGTCTATAACCCGCTGATGGCCTACAACTTCCTCCAGTCGGTGCAGCTGATGGCGGATGCCGCGCGCTCCTTCACCGACAACTGCGTCGTCGGCATCGAGGCGCGGGAGGAGAACATCAAGGCCGCGCTCGACCGCTCGCTGATGCTGGTGACGGCGCTCGCCCCGCAATACGGCTACGACCTTGCTGCCAAGATCGCCAAGACCGCGCACAAGAACAATACGACGCTGCGCGAGGAGGCGCTGCAGGCCGGCGTTTCGCAAGCCGACTACGACCGGCTGGTGGTTCCCGAGGCGATGACGCGGCCGGGGTGAAAATCTGAAATCTGGGGACAAGTCGTTCACGTCCGGTGAACGATCTGTCGGCGCGAGGCGAGCTTCGCGCGACGATGGCAAAGCTGTAGGCAGCAGGTTCCTTCCTCTTAAAGGTTTCCTCCATGTCCAGCATCACTTCTCCAGCCGTTCCCTCCTCCGCCAACGGCGGCGTCGTGCTTCTCGGCCGCATCCTGCTGTCGGTGATCTTCATTCTTGCCGGCTTTTCCAAGCTGACCGCGATTGCTGGAACCGCCGGCTACTTTGCCAGCCTTGGCCTACCCTCGCCCAGTGTGCTCGCAGTTGTCGTCGGCCTATCAGAATTAGTCGGAGGCCTGCTTATCCTTGTTGGCTTCCAAACGCGCGCAGTGGCGATTGTAATGGTTGTGTTCACCATAGCCACTGCGTTCATCGGCCATTATGGCAAGGGTGGCGACGACGCCATGCTCGTGATGCTAAACCAAGCAGCCTTCATGAAGAACCTTGCGATTGCCGGCGGCTTTCTCGTCCTCGCCGCCTTCGGCCCCGGCGCCCTGTCGGTGGACGGCCGCACCCGGCTCTGAGGTTCGCAGAGCAGGCGATCCGGGCGGGGACTATCGGTGAATCCGGCTCCGCCCCTCGACCGCCTTCGGCGGTGGAGGGGCGCGGCGCGGGATACCTCAGCCCTGCCGCCCCTTCGCCGGAAACCGCGAGGCGATCTCGCCGAGCAGGCGGTTGTCTTCGGGCGCGCGGGTTTTTCGCGAAGCGACCAAGCAGGCTTCGGAGCGCAGGATCACGCCGTCGGACAACACCTTCAGGTGGTTGGCGCGCAGCGTGGCGCCGGAGGTGGTGATGTCCACCACCACGTCGGCCGAGCCGGCCATCGGCGCGCCTTCCGTGGCGCCAAGGCTTTCCACGATGCGATAGACCTGGATGCCGTGCAGCCCGGAGAAGAACTTCTGGGTGACCCGCAGATACTTCGTGGCGATGCGCAGCCGCCGTCCGTGGCGGTGGCGGAAGTCGGCGGCTACGTCGTCGAGATCGGCCATGGTTTCCACGTCGAGCCAGATTTCCGGAACGGCCACCACGACGTCGGCGCGGCCAAAACCGAGCCGCGCGAGCACGGCGATGCGGTTTTCCCAGTCGCCGGACGTTTCCTGGATCAGGTCCTCGCCGGTGATGCCGAGATCGACCGAGCCCTCGATCAGTTCCCGCGCGATTTCGGAGGCCGACAAAAAGACCACTTCCACCTGCGGAAAGCCGGTCAACCGGGCGCGGTAGCGGCGTTCGTCCTCCGGCAGGCGCACACCCAAGCCCACCGCGTCGAAGCGCGCCAGCGCTTCCTCGCGCAGGCGGCCTTTCGAGGGCAGCGCCAGCACCACGCTCATGGCGTTGCCCCGCGAACCGCATCGATGCGGTCGAGCCAGGCGGAGAAGCCGACGCCGGGGATCGGCTGCTCCGCGCCGAGAAGCGTCAGCAGCCTGTCATAGCGCCCGCCGCCGGCCAGCGGCTTGACTGCGCCTTCCGCGGAAATCTCGAAGACCAGCCCGGTGTAGTAGTCCAGGCGGCGGCCGAAGGCGGCGTCGTAGAGGATGGCGGCGGGGTCGAGCCCTTCTTTGCGCAACGCTTCCGTGCGGGCGGAGAAGCGCTCCAGCGCCGCGTCCATCGCGATGCCCGCACCGCGGCCGAAGGCGCGCAGGGCGTCCGCGGCGCGGGCGAGCGAGACCTGCACGCCGAGGAAGACGCGCAGCGCCTGGAGCACGTTTGGGTCCAGGCGCAGGCTGACGAGTTCGGCCTTTTCCAGAAGCCGCGTCGCGATCTCGACCGGCGTGCGCCCGGCATTCTGGGAGAAGCCGGCGGCCTCCATCTCGCCGGCGATCAGGCTGGCCACCGTTTTCACGTCGCTTTTGGCGATCTGGTCGCCCATGCCGTCGGCGAGCAGCCCGCGCCGCGAGGGCTCGGCCAGATCGTCCAGCACGGCCGCAAGCTGCTCCGGCGCGCCGAAAGCCCGCACCAGCCGCTTCTGCCAGCCGGGCGGCAGACCCAGGCCCGCCAGAACCGCTTCGAACACCGCCTGGTCGCCGAGCGTGATGCCAAGCTGGGTTCCGGGCAGGACGCGCGACAGCAGCGCATAGGCATCCGCCACCGAGCGGGCATCCGCGGCGGCGGCATCCGCTTCACCGAGGTCCTCGATGCCGGCCTGGAAGAACTCCGCCGGCTCATCGCGGCGCTGCCGGAACACCTCGCCGCAATAGCTGTAGCGGCGCGGCGTTTTTCCGCGGGCGGCGATGTGGTCGAGGCAGACGGGGATGGTCCATTCGGGCCGCAGGCACAGCGTTTCGCCGGTCTCGGACTCGGTGAGGAAGATGCGGCGGCGCAGGTCCTCGCCGGCCATGTCGAGGAACGGGTCGGCCGGTTGCAGCACGGGCACGTCGATCAGCCCCGCCCCGCGCTCGGCGAAGAGGGTGATGGTTTCGCGCACGAGGTAGGGCGCGCGGAGGGTCATCTCTTCGCTCCGCTGCCGAAGGGTCTTTCGAAGGGATCCGTTATCCGCAAGCCTATGACTTCGCGGCTGGACACCGAGATAGAAGAACAGGAAGCGGCGCTGACGGCCCCCTCCCCCTTGAGGGGAGGGATGGAGGGTGGGGGTATGGAACGGTCAAATCGTCGCGACCGCGCATGTTCAAGCGAACATCTTGGCCGCCCGGCGCGTATCATACCCCCACCCTCTATCCC
>CAXTCF010000196.1:0-6770 GCA_964242945.1 uncultured Rhizobiaceae bacterium
GGGGAGAATATGGGAGGCAAGAAGCTGGGAAAGCAGGGTTTCGACGCTTTTTGCCCGCATTTCCAGGGCAGGGAGGAGCGATTCATCCGCGGGGCCGGCTGTCATGGCTGGGGGTTAGCTTGCGCGCCAACGTTGCGCAAGGCGGGTAGCGGGGTTAAGAACGGCTAGCCAACCCGCAGGGGTTTTGTTCCGGGATCTCAAGCGGGGGAACATGAGTGTCTTTGGGGAGCGCGGCTTGGGCGAGCCGATCCTGAATGCCGGAAGCGAGAGGCTTGCCGGCCGGACCGGGCGCAAGGCAGCCGGCGGTGTGAGCCTTCCCCGCCTCCTGCGGCGCTTGATCATCGCCTGCGTCGCCATCGGCCTCGTGCCGGTTCTCCTTCTGCCGCTTTACTGGCCTTCCTTCGTGCACCCCGTTTCCACGCTGATGCTGAAGGACGCGGTGACGTTTCAGGGCTACGACCGGCGCTGGGTGCCGCTGGACGAGATGGCGCCGGCGCTCGTCAATTCCGTGATCATGTCGGAAGACGGCCAGTTCTGCCGCCACTACGGCATCGACCTGCGCGAGATGAAGGGCGTCTTGGAGGATGCGCTCGCCGGCGAATCGACGCGCGGGGCCTCCACCATCCCCATGCAGGCGGTGAAGAACCTGTTCCTCTGGCAGGGCCGCTCCTTTCTGCGCAAGGCGCTGGAAGCCCCCTATGCCGTGTACGCCGACCTCGTTCTGCCCAAGCGGCGGATCATGGAAATCTACCTGAACATCGTGGAGTGGGCGCCGGGCGTCTATGGCGCGGAGGCCGCCGCCCGCTACCATTTCGGCCGTTCCGCGAAGAACCTTACCGCGCGCCAGGCGGCGCTTCTGGCGGTGACGCTGCCCAACCCCTACGAGCGCAATCCGAAGAAGCCGAACCACGACATGCGCTTTCTGGCCGACCGGGTGCAGCGCCTGGCCAGCCGTTCGGGCGGCTATACCGGCTGCATGCGATGAGCATAAAGTTCAGGCGCAAGGCTGGATCACCCCGCAATTTGCGTATATAGCGCCCGCAGCTTTCATCCTCGAAGCCCGCTCCGACGGCCTGGATTGTTTCCGGGGCGGTACCGGGCTTTGAACTGCACGACTGGAGTTTTCAGACAAATGGCTGTTCCGAAGCGAAAAACCTCCCCCTCCAAGCGCGGCATGCGCCGTTCCGCCGATGCGCTCAAGGCGCCGACCTATGTCGAGGACAAGAATTCCGGCGAAATGCGCCGGCCGCACCACATCGACCTGAAGACCGGCATGTATCGCGGCCGGCAGGTGCTGGACATCAAGCAGGGCTGATTTTTCGGCCCTCGGCCTACCACGCAGTTCAGAGACCGGCCTCGCGCCGGTCTTTTCACGTTCGGAAGAGCGTCAGCCCGGACGATCAACACGAAGAGAATCTCGGAGGCGTTCCCATGCTGCGCAGCGTGCCCCTGCTGATCCTGCCTTTCCTGCTGTTCAACCTCGGCATCACGGGCCTTCTCGGCACTGAAGCCGGCGACCCGTGGGCCGGGCACGTCGCGTCGCTGCCGATGGTGTCGGGCGGCGTCTTCCGGCTCGATTGGGGCACGGCTCTCCTCGCCTTCAGTCTGCTCCTGCTGTTCGTGGAGATGGTGAAGTCCACCCGCACCTCAAATGCTTCCGTTGTCGACCACATCTTGTCGGTCTTCGTGTTCGTGGCTTTCCTGATCGAGTTCCTGCTGGTGCCAGCCGCCGCGCACCCCGTCTTCTTCACGCTGATGGTGATCGCGCTGGTGGACGTGCTCGCCGGCTTCTCGGTCTCACTCCGCGCGGCGGGGCGGGACGTGAACTGGAACTGAGCACTGGCGGGCGGAGCTTGGCTGTGCGACGCTTGGCGACCGGGAAGGAACAGCCCGCCGATGCTTTCAGATTGCCCAGGCGGTAGGGATGTAAAGCCGGTCACGTCGCGATGAATGAGGGGCAGGGCAGCATCCGATCCGGCGGGGCAAACGGAATGGTCGACGCGCAATCGCTTCCCGGCCGGACCATGCAGCCGGCATCCCCCCGCATGGCGCTGATGGTCGTCGCGCTCCACTGCCTTGCGCTCTGGGCATTCGGGTCGGTCATGTGGGTCGACGCCGCTAGCTATATCAGGCTTGCCGCTGCCTGGGAGTCGCTGGAAAATTTTCGGCTGGTGTATAGCGGGCCGAGCCTGTGGTGGCACAACTATGTCGGGCCCGCGCTGCCTTGGATCTGGATTCTGCTGAACCGGCTGCCCATGCAACTCATGTGGCCGGTGTTCGCGGGGGCGCAGCACGCGATCGCCGCTGCCGCTCTGCTGTTTGCGCTGAGGAACTTGCAGATGGCCGTCCCTTCGCGGCTTCACGCGGTCGGCGCAGCAATCCTCTGCTGCCTTCCCTTCTACCAGGCTTTCCACAACAGCTTCCTGACCGAGTCGCTATCGAGTTCGGCACTGCTTGTGGGCTTCGCCTTGTCCGTGAGGCTCATCCTGGAAGACAGATGGGACAGGGCCCGATACGCATGGCTCCTGGCGACCATACTCGCAGTGAGCCTCGTCAGGCTCAACGCTTCTACGCTGCTGGTCCCGATGGCTGCCTTTGCCGCTGCACGGCATGGCCGCGTTCTCCGGTGGGAAGGCCTGCTCTGCGTCGCGGCTTGCGTGTTCGCCCTGAACTGGTTCGCGGCGGGCCGGACAATCGTCACGGGGGAGTTCGTTCCGCCCAAGCCTGGACCCAACGCGCTGCTCGCAGCCACGCGCGTCAATCTCTCGCCTTCGGAGGGGGCCGTGGCGACTTTGCAATCGGTTCCGTGGCCTCCCGGCCTCACGGCCGAGCAGGTTCTGGACGCTCGGCTAGGTTTCAAGGCCTTGGAAGACACAGCCCGGTTCTGGAAGAACCAGGGATTGACCAACCTCCAGATCATGGACCGCTTCGGCGAACTCGCGCGCATCGTTCGATGGGATGGATCGCATGTGAACATGCGCTCCTTCGTTGCCGCGCTCACGTCTATGGGCGCGGACCCGGCCTGCGTTCTACCGAGCGGATGGACGGTGCTTCGCGGGCAGACCGCTGGGGCAGCGTGCCTCGTCAACCGGAAATGGTACCTGTTCTTTTCCTGGCTAGGCATATCCGCCGACCACCTGAAGAAGGGCTATTGGACGCCCGCGTTTTCAAACGCTCTGGAGCCTTCGGTGCGGAAATTCGAGCAGGCTTGGGGACCCTGGTTCGTGGAGGGCAGAACGATCTTCCGCGATCCGCTGAAGCTGAGCAGCCTGGGAACGAGCTGGTTCCTGCTGGGGTTCGCCGCGTCCGCCTGCGTCATTCTTTTCCGGGCGCCCGTCCTCGGCCTGGCCCTGATCAGCTTGGCGGCAGCGCAGTTCACCGTGATTTTCTTGGTGCCCTTCGGGGCAACACGGTATGCCTATCCGCTCATTCCCATCTACATCCTGTCGATGCCGCTGGCTTGGGCAGTTTTCCGGACGAACCCGGCGGTCCCCGTCCTGGGAACGCTGGTCAAACTGTCTCGGAAAAACCTATGGTCATGACCGGCGGCGCGGGTTTTACGTAGCAGGCCGGTCGCCGAGTCTTCCGATGCTATTCATGCGGGCATCGCCACTGCGATCGGAAGCGGTCGCAGCAAGACTATCTGCCGGATATCGATGCTCCGCTCTTTGAGTTACACGTGGCTGGCGATGATGCAGTCCGGATCAGAAACCGCCTTCGGCACGGCCGCGCTCGCCGTGGTCATCCCCAGCTACCGGGTGCGTCGCCACATCCTTTCCGTACTGGAGAAGATCGGACCTGAAGTCGGGATGATCTATGTCGTGGACGATGCCTGCCCCGAAGCAAGCGGCCGTTTCGTCGAAGACAACGCCGCCGATCCGCGCATCCGCGTCCTGTACAATAGCGAGAACCAAGGGGTCGGCGGCGCAGTCATGGCGGGGATGAAGCAGGCCGTCGCCGATGGCGCCGACATCATCGTGAAGATCGACGGCGACGGCCAAATGGATCCTGCCCTGATCCCCAGCTTTGTCGGCACGATCCTTGCCGGCGAGGCCGATTACGCCAAAGGCAACCGCTTTTTCGAGCTGGAAGGGTTAAGTGCGATGCCGCTGGCCAGGCTGATTGGAAACGCCGGCCTGTCTTTTCTTTCCAAGATTTCCAGCGGCTACTGGCATAGCTTCGATCCGACCAACGGCTATTTCGCCATCCACGCCAGCATCGTTGAACTGCTGCCCATGAACAAGATCTCGAAGCGTTATTTCTTCGAGTCCGATCTCCTCTTCCGCCTCAATATCCTCACCGCCCGTCTGGTCGATATTCCCATGCGCGCGCACTATGCCGATGAAGCCAGCAGCATGAAGCCTTTGCGGGAAATCCCCGGTTTTGCGGCAGCCCACCTCAGAAACTTCGGCAAGCGCATCTTCTACAATTATTTCGTCCGCAACTTCAGCATCGCCTCCCTGGAATTGCTGCTGGGAACGCTGCTGCTGCTCTTTGGTACGGTCTTCGGGCTGCTGCATTGGGGAATGAGCGTTCCCGCCACCGCCGGAACCGTGATGGTGGCGGCGCTGCCGATCATTATCGGCGCGCAACTGCTGCTCGCATTTCTCAACTACGACATCCAGTCGGTGTCGCGCACCGCGCTGCATCTGCGTCTGGGGCATCGCGTCAGCCGGCACAAGCGGTGAAACGGGGAACGGTCCGCCACGCGCCTTTCAAGGCCACAGGCTTCGCCTGACAGGCAACCCGCAAGCTCGTTGCGGGTCGTCAAATCCCGGAGCGGCGCTTCTCCGCCGCCCTACTGCCCCAGTGAGTCGATCTTCCGCTGCATGGCGGCGATCTGCTCCTTCAACTCCGCCAGGTCGTCGCTGCGGGACGGCTGGGCTTCCTCGCTCGGCTCGGCGGGCGGGGAACTCGCCGCGCCTGCGGGGAAGGGCGAGAACAGCCGCATCGCGTTCTGGAACATCTCCATGTTGCGCCGCGTCTGCTCCTCCAGCGCCTTGATCGGGCTGCTGACCGACATCATGTCGCCGGGCGTCTTGTGGAACGCCGCCTTCATCTGCTCGCGGAAACGTTCCTGCTCCTTGGCGAAGGCCAGCATGGACTGTTCGAGGAAGCTCGGCACGATGGCCTGCATCTGGTCGCCGTAGAAGGCGATCAACTGGCGCAGGAACGAAACCGGCAGCATGTTCTGCCCCTGGCGGTTTTCCAGCTCGAAGATGATCTGGGTCAGCACGGGGTGGGTGATGTCCTCGCCCGTCTTGGCGTCCTGCACGGAAAAATCCTCGCCGCGCCGGACCATTTCGGCCAAGTCTTCGAGCGTCACATAGGTCGAGGTGCCCGTATTGTAGAGGCGCCGGTTGGCGTATTTCTTGATCACTACAGGCTCGTCGCCTTCGGCCATGCCGATGCTCCCAGACTTGGCCGCCTTCTCGCTCGAAGGCGCCTGAACTCCCGAAACCTCCTGCGGGATGTGCAGGTGCGGAAGAATTTTGCGCATTGCGAAAGCATGGGGCTCTTTGGCTGCCGCGTCCAGTGGCAAACAAGGCGGGCCGCGGGAAATCCAGAGCCGACTGCAACCAACCGGCGACGGTTCGGGGTTTGACTTGCCCGGTGGAAAGCAGAACAAAGCTCGCTAGATACCGCGGCCATAGTTTCAGGGCCGAAGCCAAGAAGCAAAACGGGAGGAAACCATGCCGCAAGCAATCGTCGTCGCATCCGCCGCGCGCACGCCGGTGGGCTCGTTCAACGGGGCGTTCGCGACGCTGCCGGCGCATGAACTCGGCGCGATCGTCATCCGCGAGGTGCTGTCGCGCGCCGGTGTTTCGGCGGACGAGGTGGATGAAGTCATCCTCGGCCAGATCCTTTCGGCCGGCGAGGGTCAGAACCCGGCGCGTCAGGCCTCCATGGCTGCGGGCTGCCCGGCAAGCACCACCGCCTGGGGACTGAACCAGCTCTGCGGCTCCGGCCTGCGCGCCGTGGCGCTTGGGCTTCAGCAGATCGCGACGGGTGACGCGCGCATCGTCGTGGCCGGCGGACAGGAGTCGATGTCGATGGCGCCGCACTGCGCGCACCTGCGCGGCGGCGTGAAGATGGGCGACTTCAAGATGATCGACACGATGATCAAGGACGGCCTGACCGACGCCTTCTACGGCTACCACATGGGCATCACGGCCGAGAACGTCGCCAAGCAGTGGCAGCTGACCCGCGATCAGCAGGACCAGTTCGCCGTGGCGTCGCAGAACAAGGCGGAAGCCGCCCAAAAAGCCGGAAAATTCAAGGACGAGATCGTGCCGGTGACGATCAAGGCGCGCCGGGGCGACACGGTGGTGGACGCCGACGAGTACATCCGCCACGGCGCCACGCTCGACGCCATGACCAAGCTGCGCCCCGCCTTCGACAAGGAAGGCACCGTGACGGCCGGCAACGCGTCCGGCATCAACGACGGCGCCGCCGCCGTGGTGCTGATGACGGAAGAGGAAGCGCAGAAGCGCGGGATCACGCCGCTGGCGCGCATCGCCTCCTGGGCCACGGCCGGCGTCGACCCGCAGATCATGGGTACGGGGCCGATCCCGTCTTCGCGCAAGGCGCTGGAACGCGCCGGCTGGAAGGTTGCCGACCTTGACCTCGTGGAAGCCAACGAGGCCTTCGCCGCGCAGGCCTGCGCGGGCAACAAGGACATGGGCTGGGGCCCCGACATCGGGGACGTCAACGGCGGCGCCCGCGCCCTCGGTCACGGGTCAGTATTGGACGATGACGCTGTCGTTCCC
>CAXTCF010000197.1:0-6756 GCA_964242945.1 uncultured Rhizobiaceae bacterium
CCGCCCCGATGAACGCCCCCTGCCCGCCGCCCACCATGCCCCAACGGATCGGGCCTTTTAGAGTTTTCGACATCGACGCGACGACCATATGCTTTGTCTCCTAAGACCCCGTTTCATAATTCGAACGGGTCGGTCCGGCGGTTCTTTTTGGCCCTCGCTTCGTTGCCAATACTCGCCGATGCAACCAGCATCGGCTGCGTTTGGCGCCTCGCCAGGGCGCAAAAATCCCTCGCCGGCCCTCCGCCGTCGAATTATGAAACGGGGTCTAACGCGGTTTGCCGTCGATCAGAATGTTCTCGTAGAAAATGTTCGCAGGACCTGTTTTCGGCTTCAATCTTATTCCCCAAGCACGGTTAGCTCGCAGATACGCAGCTGCATCTTCAATTTCGTCAAAGCTTACTGCGTTTTCGATCAGGTTGTGGCCTGGACCGCTTGGGTGACATTTGAAGCCGAAAAGTGGACCAGCCGCCGGCTTCGCTCTCGCGTTCGACTTGCAAGCTTCGAACTCAATCCCAGTGTCGTTGAAAGCAGTTATCCTCAATCTTCTATCCCCATCATCTTCCGCAGCACGCCCTTGTCTGTCGCCCCGCCGGCGAAATCGTCGAACGCCTTTTCCGTCACGCGGATGATGTGGTTCTGGATGAAAGGCGCGCCTTCCGCCGCGCCATCCTCCGGGTGTTTCAGGCAGCACTCCCATTCCAGCACCGCCCACGAGTCGTAGCCATACTGCGCGAGCTTGGAGAAGATGCCCGAAAAATCCACCTGACCGTCGCCGAGCGAGCGAAAACGCCCTGCCCGCTCCAGCCAGGAGGCGTAGCCGGAATAGACGCCCTGCCGCCCGGACGGGTTGAACTCGGCGTCTTTCACGTGAAACGCCTTGATGCGCTCGTGGTAGATGTCGATGAAGGCGAGATAGTCGAGCTGTTGCAGCAGGAAGTGCGACGGGTCGTAGTTGATGTTGGCACGTTTGTGCCCGTTCACCGTGTCCAGAAAGCGCTCGAAAGTCGCGCCGTCGAACAGGTCCTCGCCGGGATGGATTTCATAAGCGAGATCGACACCCGCTTCGTCATAAGCGTCAAGGATCGGCATCCAGCGGCGGCCAAGCTCGGCAAATGCCTCCTCAATCAGCCCGGCCGGACGCTGCGGCCAGGGATAGAGGTAGGGAAACGCGAGCGAGCCGGAGAAGCTCACGGACGCCTTCAGGCCGAGATGCTGAGACGCTTTCGCGGCCCAAAGCATCTGCTGCACCGCCCATTCCTGCCTTGCCTTCGGGTTGTTGTGAACCGCAGCCGGCGCGAAGGCGTCGAACTGCGCGTCATAGGCGGGATGGACGGCGACCAACTGGCCCTGGAGATGCGTGGAAAGCTCGGTGATTGCCACACCTGCTTCCCGGCAGACGCCGGCCACCTCGTCGCAATAGTCCTTGGACGTGCCGGCCTTTTCCAGGTCGAACAGCGATCCAACGAAGGTCGGGATCTGCACGCCCTTGTAGCCCAGCCCCGCCGCCCAGGCGGCGATCGAAGCGAGGCTGTTGAACGGCGCAGCGGCGCCCGCGAACTGCGCCAGAAAAATACCCGGCCCTTTCATGGTCGCTGGCATGGCAAAGTCCTCCCTTGCGGGATCAAAACCCGCTTTGTGGAAGCGAGCTAATGCCCGCCTGCACGCCGCCTTGCAAGGCCGCAGGCTTCTATTGCGCAACAGGCACCCAAACCTCCAATCCGCCCATTCCGGTCTGCGGGTCGAACCGCTTGGCGTAGTGCTCGATCATGCTGACCGGGCTTGGAGCCAGCCGAAAGCCGGAAGCGGGCAGCCACTGCCCGAAGATCGCGCCGCACGTCGCCTGCACGGCGGAAACATGGCCGTCGTGGCGGAACACGGCAAAGGCCTGCGCCGGCACCTCCGCTATGGCCAAGCCCGCCGGCCGGTCGGCGCCGCCCAAGGCCACGCCGGCGAGGTAGTCGAACCCCTCCGCGCCGTCGGGATGCGCAAGGCAGAGGCCATAGGCATGGCCGGCGATCTTGCCCGGCAGCGTGCCGATCTGCGGTCCGAAGCGCTGCCAGAGCGCGGGGATGCCGGCCGTGTCGGAATAGGGAAAGAAGTCCCGCAAGCCGGCGACGCGCATCGCTGGCTTCTCCTCGATGCGCGGTTCGGCAAGGTTTTTCGTCGGGGCGTCAGGCATCCTGATGGGCTCCACAAGCTGGATCGTTTCGAGCGTGGCGCGTGCGCGCAGCGCTTCGGGCGTCTGCCCGAACTGCTCGCGAAAGGCGCGGGTGAAAGCCTCGTGGGAGCCGTAGCCGGCATCCAGCGCCACGGCTAAAATGTCGGGCGCGCCGGCAGCCAAAACCTTGGCGGCTTCCGAAAGGCGGCGTGCCCGAAGGTAGCCCGCAACCGAATGGCCGGTCGCCAGCCCGAAGGCGCGGCAAAGGTGGAAACGCGACAGGCCGGCCACGTCGGCGATCCGCTCCAGCGAAAGCGGCCGGGAAAAATGGCTTTCGATGAACCAGAGCGCTTTGCCAACCGGCGTCATGCCTTGTCTCCCAGGAGGAACCCTCATCCTGTTCCGAAGGCAGGCCGTCGGCTTGATCGGGCTTGCGCTTCTGCATCGCGCCCATGCACGAACCGGAGTTGTCCAACTCCCACGCCTGCATAGATGGGGACGCTCCGCACTGCACTCCCCACCGGATCGAACCCCATGACCAGCGCGCTGTTTTCGCCGATCACCCTCAATGGCCTCGAATTTCCCAACCGCATCGCGGTTGCGCCGATGTGCCAGTATTCCGCCGACGACGGCTCCGCCACCGATTGGCACGTCCAGCACTGGATGAACCTCGGCATGTCGGGCGCCGGCATGGTGACGGTGGAGATGACCGACGTAGAGCGTCGCGGGCGCATCACGCACGGGTGCCTCGGCCTCTACTCCCCGCACAACGAGGTCGCCGCCAAGCGCGCCCTGGATGCGGCGAAGGCGGTTGCCGTGCCCGGCACGAAATGGGGCGTGCAGCTGGCCCATGCCGGGCGCAAGGCCTCCAACCAGCGGCCCTGGGAAGGCGGCGGTCCTCTGAAGCCGAACCAAGACCCCTGGCCTGTGGTCTCCGCTTCGGCAATTCCCTTCGACGAGGGCTGGGCCGTTCCGCATGCCATGACCGAAGAAGAGATCGGCGCGTTGGTCGAACGCTGGGCCGAAGCCGCCGCGCGTGCGCAAAGAATCGGCTTCGACTTCATCGAATTGCACGGCGCCCACGGCTACCTGCTGGCGCAGTTCCTGTCGCCGCTTTCCAACCGGCGCACCGACCGATACGGCGGCAGCCTCGAAAACCGCATGCGGCTGATCCTCGAAGTGGCGCGCGCCGTGCGCCAAGCCGCGCCGGGCCTCCTGCTAGGCGCCCGGCTTTCCGTGAGCGAATGGGTGGACGGCGGGTTCTCGCCCGACGATGCGGTCGAGGTGACCAAGGCGCTCAAGGCGGAAGGCATCGCCTATCTCTGCTGCTCCTCCGGCGGCAACTCCCCGCACCAGAAGATCCCCTCCGGCCCCGGCTACCAGGTCCACCTCGCCCGCCATATCCGCGAGAAAGCAGAAATCCCGACGCGCGCCGTCGGCGCCATCACCACGCCGGAACAGGCCGAAGCGATCGTGAAAAACGGCGATGCCGACTTCGCGGCGCTCGCCCGCGCCTTTCTGGCGGACATGCGCTGGCCCTGGCGCGCGGCAGCAGAACTCGGCGGAAAAATCGAGCC
Source organism: uncultured Rhizobiaceae bacterium (assembly GCA_964242945.1). Lineage (GTDB taxonomy): Bacteria > Pseudomonadota > Alphaproteobacteria > Rhizobiales > Rhizobiaceae > Mesorhizobium_B. Next base: position 3,736 of record CAXTCF010000197.1, read on the forward strand.
GGCGCCGCAATACGCCCGCTCGATGCCGATCCTGAAGGACTGGGTGAAGGCAGCCTGAGCGCGTCGCCCGCTTCCCTCTGCTTGCCCCCAGAGGCGAATTAAGCCAGAAGCGGCCTCCAGCGGCCGGAACCGGGTTTGCGGCTGCGGAAGGACGTGCCCTGCATGTCCGCCGGCGTGACAGGGGCAGCGAAGCGCCCGTCGCGCCAGGCTCGGCACCCGTCGAAGCAGGAACAGCAAGGCAGGCGGCTCATGTCTGCGCCCTTTTCCCCGGCCGGAAGGCCGGCGGCGCAAAACCTTTGGCTTCACGAAATCCTGGCCATGCTCAAGCTCGGCTGGCCGATCGTGCTGACCAACCTCGCCCAGACCGCGATGACCGCGACCGACGTCATGATGATGGGCCGCTTGAGCGCGGACGCGCTGGCGGCAGGCGCGCTGGGCGCCAACCTTTACTTCCTGCCGCTGATCTTCGGGCTCGGCTTCATGCTGGCGACGCAGCCGATGATGGCGACCGAGCTTGGCCGCAACCGCCATTCGGTGCGCGACCTCAGGCGCACCGTGCGCCAGGGCTTGTGGGTCGCTGTCTTGGTCAGCCTGCCGATCTGGCTGTTGCTGTGGAACGCGGAAGCGATCCTCAAGGCGATGGGCCAGGACCCGAAACTGTCGGTGCTGGCGGGGTCCTATGTCCGCACGCTGCAATGGGCGACGCTGCCCTTCTACGGCTACATCGTTTTGCGCTCCTTCATCTCGGCGCTGGAACGGCCGGGCTGGGCGCTCGTGGTCGTGGTGTTCGCCGTCGCCTTCAACGCCTTCGCCAACTGGTGCCTGATGTTCGGGCACTTTGGGTTTCCCCCGCTCGGCCTGCCCGGCTCAGGCCTGGCGACCACGCTGTCTTCGGCTCTCCTGTTCGCCGGCCTCTGCCTCGTTGTGCTGCGGGAGAAGAAATTCCGGCGCTACCGCCTGTTCGGCCGCTGGTGGCGCCCGGACTGGCCGCGCCTTGCCGCGCTCCTGAAGCTCGGCGGGCCGGTGGCAGGGCTGCTCCTGTTCGAGGTGTCGCTGTTCAACGCGGCGGCCTTTGCGATGGGCCTGATCGATTCGGCCTCGCTTGCGGCGCACGCCATCGCGATCCAGATCACGGCGTTGTCCTTCATGGTGCCGCTGGGCATGGGGCAGGCCGCCACGGTGCGCGTCGGCCGCGCTTTCGGGGCGGGCGACCGGCAGGGCGTTGCGCGCGCGGGCTGGGCCGCTTTTGCCCTCGGCGTCGGCTTCATGCTGGTGACGGCGTCCCTGATGCTGTTTGCGCCGCGGCTGCTGATCTCCGGCTTCCTCGACTTGGGCGATGCCGCCAATGCCCGCGTGGCCCAACTGGCCGTCACCTTTCTCGCCTTCGGGGCGCTGTTCCAGGTGATGGACGGGGCACAGGCCGTGGGCGCCGGCATGCTGCGCGGCCTGCACGACACGGCGGTGCCGATGGTCTTTGCCGCCGCCGGCTATTGGGGCATCGGCATGCCGCTCGGCCTGCTGCTGGCCTTTCATCTGGGTTGGGGCGGCAGCGGCATCTGGATCGGCCTTTCGACCGGGCTTGCGGTGGTGGCCCTGCTTCTGCTGGTGCGCTGGCTGCGGCGCGACCGCTTGAAACACGCGCCGCTCGCGCCGCCCGTCCTGATCTGAGCAGCCAAGGGGCTGCATTTCCCCCGGCGGATGGCCTATAGGCTCTCCTCGTTTCCGCATTGTTGAGCGCGGGGCGAGGAAAAGAGCATGGCCGGCAGGATCGACATCGCCAAGCGTGTTTATGACCACACCTGGAAGCTGGACCCGATCGTCCGCTCCCTTCTGGACACCGACTTCTACAAGCTCCTGATGCTCCAGATGATCTGGGGCCTGTATGGCCATGTCGATGTCACCTTCTCCCTCATCAACCGCACCACCCGCGTAAGACTGGCGGACGAGATCGACGAGGGCGAACTGCGGGCCCAGTTCGACCATGCCCGCACGCTCCGCTTCAAGAAGAAGGAGATGATCTGGCTGGCCGGCAACAGTTTCTACGGCCGCAAGCAGATTTTTCAGCCGGAGTTCCTGGACTGGCTGGCCGACTTCCGCCTCCCCGAATACCACCTGGAAAAGCGCGACGGCCAGTACGAGCTGACTTTTCGCGGGCCCTGGATGTACACGACGCTGTGGGAGATCCCCGCGCTCGCCATCATCAACGAGTTGCGCTCGCGCGCGGCCATGCGCGACTACGGGCCGTTCACGCTGGACGTGCTTTATGCCCGCGCCAAAGCCAAGATGTGGTCGAAGACGGAGCGCCTGCGCCAGCTTCCCGGCCTGCGCATCTCCGACTTCGGCACGCGGCGGCGCCACTCCTTTCTGTGGCAGCGCTGGTGCGTGGAAGCGCTGAAGGAAGGCATCGGCGACGCCTTCACCGGCACGTCCAACGTGCTGCTCGCCATGGACAACGACCTGGAAGCGCTCGGCACCAACGCGCACGAGCTGCCGATGGTGCTGGCCGCGCTCGCCGAAAACGAGGCTGCGCTGAAGGCAGCCCCTTACAAGGTGCTCCAGGACTGGCAGCGCTACTACGGCGGCAACCTCTTGATCGTGCTGCCCGACGCCTTCGGCACCGCGGCCTTCCTGCGCTACGCGCCGGACTGGGTGGCCTCCTGGACCGGCTTCCGCCCCGACTCGATGCCGCCGATCGAAGCCGGCGAGATGATCCTGCACTGGTGGCGCGCAAAAGGCGTCGATCCCAAGGAGAAGCTGTTGATTTTCTCGGACGGGCTCGACACCGACTCGATCGAGGACACGTTCCGCCACTTCCGCGGGCGCGTGCGCATGAGCTTCGGCTGGGGCACCAACCTCACCAACGACTTCGAGGATTGCTCGCCTGAGCCCAACGACGGGCTGGAAGCCATCTCGCTGGTCTGCAAGGTGACGCAAGCCAACGGCCGCCCGGCCGTGAAGCTGTCGGACAACCTGGCCAAGGCGACCGGCGACAAGGCGGAGATCGCGCGCTATCTCCGGATT
>CAXTCF010000198.1:0-6753 GCA_964242945.1 uncultured Rhizobiaceae bacterium
CCTCCCCGAACCCCGCCGCCGCGCAGGCGTCCAGCCGTGCTTGCAGCGCCGCTTCGTCCACATCCTGCGCGCTGGCGTCGCCGTCCTTCGCGAGCGCATCGGTTTCCTCCAGGTCCTCGCACTGGTCGGCGCTCACCGTGTCCACCTTGGCGGCCTCAAGCGCCGTGCGCACCTGATGCTGCCAGTAGGCGAAGGTGACGCCGATCACCACGGCCAAGAGGATCGCCAGCCGGATCGCCATGCGCCGCGATGCCAAGAACTCTCTTCGGCGGGTTCGAAAGGGCAGCACTTAAGCGTTCTCCGGGATTGGGCTAACGAATTAGGGGGAATGACTTGCCCCGGCCTGAAGCACGGGGCCGGGTTGCGGTAAAGGGAAAGATGGGGCCGTTGCGCCCTCCCCCGGCCGTCCATAAGGTACAGGCGAGTGCTTCGGAGGCCGGCCATGCATCCTGTTCGTTGCCGATTTGTGGCGGCTTGGCTGTTGCCGGCATCCTTTGCGGCGGCGCAGGCCTTCGCTGCATCGCCCGCGCCCGTTCAGGCCGAGCACGGCATGGTGGTTTCCGCGCAGCGGCTTGCCTCTGATGTCGGCGTGGAGGTTCTGCGCGGCGGCGGCAATGCTGTGGATGCGGCCGTCGCCGTCGGCTACGCGCTGGCCGTCACCTACCCGACGGCCGGCAACCTCGGCGGCGGCGGGTTCATGACCGTCCGCATGGCGGATGGGCGCACCAGCTTCCTGGATTTTCGGGAGCGCGCCCCGCTCGCCGCCAGCCGCACCATGTACCTCGACGAGAAGGGCGAGGTGCGCAAGGGAGCGAGCACGGACGGCTTCCTGGCGGTCGGCGTGCCCGGCACGGTGATGGGCCTGGAAACAGCCCGGGTCCACTTCGGCACAAAGGCGCGGGAAGCGCTGATGGCGCCGGCGATCCGGTTGGCGCGGCAGGGATTCGCGCTTTCCCAGGGTGATGCCGTTATCCTGAAGGGCGGGGCCAAGAAGCTCGGCCGCGACCCCGCTGCCAGCGCGATCTTCCTCGGTGCGGGAGGAGCGCCCAAGCCTGCCGGAACGGTGCTGTTCCAACCCGACCTCGCGGCTTCGCTCGATGCGATCTCGGCGGGAGGACCGGACGCCTTCTACAAGGGAAAGATCGCGGACGCGGTCGTTGCCGCAAGCAGGGCCGGCGGCGGCGTGCTGGCGCGGGAAGATTTTGAGCGCTACGCCGTGCGCGAGCTTGCGCCGGTCTCCTGCACCTATCGCGGCTACCAGATTCTCTCCGCGCCGCCGCCCTCTTCCGGCGGGGTGATCCTGTGCGAGATCCTCAACGTCTTGGAAGGCTACCCCCTCGCCTATCTCGGCTGGAACAGCGCCGAAACGGTGCACCTGATGACGGAAGCCATGCGCTTCGCCTTCACCGACCGCAATGCAGCCTTGGGCGATCCTGCTTTCGTCGAGAACCCGGCCGCAAAGCTCACGGACAAGGGATATGCGGCGGCGATCCGCAAGAAGATCGAGCGCTTTGAAGCCGGCCGCTCGGCGGGCATGGCGCCCTTCGGCGCGGAAAGCCCTCAGACCACGCACTATTCGGTCATCGACGAAGAGGGCAACGCGGTCGCCGTCACCACCACGCTGAACGCCGGTTTCGGTACCGGCATCGTGGCGCCCGGCACCGGCATCCTGCTCAACAACGAGATGGACGATTTTACCGCCAAGCCCGGCCAGCCCAACCTCTACGGGCTGGTGCAGGGCGAAGCCAACGCGGTCCAGCCGGGCAAGACGCCGCTGTCCTCCATGAGCCCGACGATCGTGCTGAAGGACGGAAAACCTTTCCTGGTGATCGGCAGCCCCGGCGGCCCCCGCATCATCACGATCACGCTGCAAGCGATCCTCAACGTGATCGACTTCGGCATGAACATCGGGGAAGCCGTCGATGCGCCGCGCATCCACCACCAAGCCCTGCCCGACAAGCTTTTCGCGGAAGCCTATGCGCTTTCGCCCGACACGCAGCGGCTGCTCGCCGGCATGGGCTACGACCTCGACGTGGCCGACAGCACCGGCGCCTGGGGCCAGGCCGCGGGCATCCTAGTCGGCGGCAAGAGCCTGGCTGAAATACAGGCCGGCGGCGGGGTGCGCTTCAACGGCGCCATCGACGCGCGGGCATCAGCTGGGGCGGCAAGCGGTTACTGACGGCGCAGCGGGCCCGTCAGGACAGGAAATCCACCAGCAGCTTGACGTTCAGACCGGCAATGGCAAAGGCGATGATCCAGGCCAATGCGACCAGCCAGCGCGGCGCCACGAGCGCGCCCATCTTCTTGCGGTCGGCCGTGAACATCACCAGCGGAAACACGGCAAAGGAAAGCTGGAGCGACAGCACCACCTGCGTCAGGATCAGCAGTTCCGACGTGCCCGCCTCGCCGTAAAAGATGGTGACGCCGGCAGCCGGCACGATCGCGAGCGCGCGGGTGAGGAGGCGCCGGAGCCAAGGCGCGAGCCGGATCTGGAGGAAGCCCTCCATGACGATCTGGCCGGCCAGGGTCGCCGTCACCGTGGAGTTGATGCCGCAGCACAACAGCGCTACCCCGAACAGGGTCGGCGCGATCGCCAGGCCGAGCAATGGCGCCAGAAGGTTATGCGCCTCGCCCAACTCCGCCACCTCCGTCTGCCCGGAAGCGTGAAAGGCTGCCGCAGCCAGGATCAGGATGGAAGCGTTGATCGTCAGCGCGAACATCAGCGCGACCGTGGAGTCGATCGTGGCAAAGCGGAGCGCCTCGCGCTTTTCGGGCAGCGTGCCGCCGTAGTCGCGCGTCTGCACCAGCCCGGAATGGAGGTAAAGGTTGTGCGGCATCACGGTGGCGCCCAGGATGCCCAGCGCGAGGTAGAGCATCTCCGGGTCAGTCACGAGTTTCGTCGTCGGGGCAAAGCCGCGGATCACCCCGCCCCAATCCGGATCGGCGAGCGCGATCTGCACGACGAAGCAGACCGCGATCACGCCGAGCAGCGCCACCACCAGCGCTTCCACCCAGCGGAAGCCGAGCCTTTGCAGATAAAGGATCAGAAACACGTCCAGCGCCGTGATAATCACGCCGATTTCGAGCGGGACGCCGAAGATCAGGTTGAGCCCGATCGCGGTGCCGATCACCTCGGCGATGTCGGTGGCGATGATCGCGGTTTCCGCCAGAAGCCACAGCGCCCAGGCGACCGGCCGTGGAAAGGCGTCGCGGCAGGCCTGGGCGAGATCGCGGCCGCTGGCGACCGCCAACCGCGCGCAGAGCGACTGGAGTACGATCGCCATGATGTTGGAAAGCAGCGCGACCGACAGCAGCGCGTAGCCGAACTTCGAACCGCCGGCGAGCGACGTCGCCCAATTGCCGGGGTCCATGTAGCCGACCGCGACAAGATAGCCCGGCCCCGCAAAAGCGGCCGCGCGGCGCCATGTCGAGCCGCCCTTCTGCACATGCACGGAGCGGTGGACATCGCTGAGGGAGGCCTCGCCGCGCGTTCGACGCCAACCGGCGGACGTTTCTTCGAAAAGCATGAGGCTCATAGACGAAAGAGGAAAGGCTAGTTGCAACTCATTTGCAACTAGAGCCGAGGCAGGCCCGCTTGGCAAGGGGCGGATTGAAGGAATTTGCCGTCATACAGCCGCTCTCGTCCGCTGCATGCGAGACCAGCAAGTGTTCGAGCAGCAAGGACGACTTTCCTCGGCGCAAGAGAAAGGCGGCATCCGGAGGACCGGCCAAAGCGCAGAATTATGGGGCCTGGGGAGGAAGCGCATCCAGGCTGCGCGCTTCGGAAGGAAGCATCACGGGCACGCCGTCGCGTACGGGATAGGCGAGCTTGGCGCCGACCGACACGAGCTCGGACCGTTCGGCATCCCAGCGCAGGCTGCCCTTGGTCAACGGGCAGATCAGCAGTTCCAACAACTTGCGATCGATGCCGGACTGCTGCTCGACGGCACTCACGCGCTCGTCCCCGCTCTCACTGAAGCACCGTGCTCCCCTCGTCACTGCCGCGGGCAAGGGAGAACTCGGTGATGGCGATCAGCGTTTCGGCCCGGCTCTTCAGGTCGGGCGCTTCCAGAAGCGCCTGCTTTTCCGCCGGCCCATAAGGCGCCATCATGGAAAGCGCATTGACAAGCATGCCGTTTTCCGCGCGGCTGACGCTTTCCCAGTCCACTTGGAGGTCGTTGGCTTCGAGATAGGCGCGGAACGCCTTCAGCAGTGCCGGACGGTCCACCTCACCGCTGCCCTGATCCTCCGCGAGATCGGCGGCGAACGGAGTGATCGCCGCCTGACGGTACGGCGTCTTCACGTCCAACTCCTTAGCTATGCGAAAGCGGCACACGCCGCCCAGCGAGACGAGGTAGCGCCCATCGCCGCTTTCGTTGAGCGAGGTGATGCGGCCGAGGCAGCCGACCTTGCAGAGTTCGGGCTCGCCGTCCCGCCGCAGCGCGCCGTCAAGCGCCGGCTGGATCATGCCGACGAGGCGCGAACCGCCGATCACGTCATCGATCATCTGGAGGTAGCGCGGTTCGAAGATGTTGAGCGGCATCCGCCCGCCCGGCAGAAGAAGCGCTGCCGAAAGCGGAAACACCGCGACGGCATCCGGCAGGTCCGCAAGGCGCCGATAGTGCGCGTTTCCCGCCTGCACAGCTTTCTCCCAATCCGAAAAATGGCAATCAATCGAAGAATCGGAGCGTCGTCGGCGCGAAAGGCCATCGCCGCCTCGGCCCAGCGAGCTTGCTTTGCCTAATGCACGTTAAAACTGGCGCAGCCCCGCCCATTCGCAAGGGTTGCGGCAACAGGGCACAAGCCGAAAAGCCTTCTCAGGAGAACAGGAGGGAGGAAAGCTTTCGCCGCGTCGCCAGCGTCACGGGATCCGTCATGCCCCAAGCCTCGAAGAAGCGCAGCAGCTGGGCGCGTGCGCCGTCTTCCTGCCATTGCCGGTCCGCCTTGACGATAGCCAGAAGATTGTCGGCCGCTTCTTGCCGCGCGCCCCTGGCGTTCTGGATCATGGCCAAGTCAAACCGCGCTTGATGGTCGCCGGGGTCTGCAGCCAAGCGGCGTTCCAGCGCCTTGGGGTCGCCAAGCTTCGCGGCTTCGTCCGCCAGTTTCATGCGAGCCTTGAGCGCCGCAACGGGAGCCGGCTCCTTGACGCCTTCCGGCAGCATGGCCAGCACTTCCTGCGCGCCCTCGATGTCGCCCGCATCGAACAGCAGGCCCGCAAGGCCGGCGATCGCCTCGCCGTTGTCTGGCGCCTCGGCGAGCACGGCATCGAAGAGCTGAGCCGCTCCCTGCATGTCTCCCGCTTCCACGGCCTGCTTCGCCGCGGCAAGCGCTTCCGCGACGCCGGCTGGCGGGGCGCCGTCCTTGCCCACCAGCTTTCCGATGAACTGGCGGATCTGGCTTTCCGGCACCGCGCCCATGAAGCCATCGACGGGCTGACCGTTCTTGAAGGCGATCACGGCGGGTATAGACTGGATGCCGAGTTGGCCCGCCACGCCCGGATGCTCGTCGATGTTCATCTTGACCAGCTTGACGCGCCCGCCTGCCTCGCGCACGACCTTTTCCAGCACTGGCGCAAGCTGCTTGCACGGGCCGCACCAAGGCGCCCAGAAATCCACCAGCACGGGCTGCCGGCGCGATTCCTGAAGCACATCGGCTGAGAAGCTTGCCGTGGTCACATCCTTGACGGGTGCCGCGGGCGCAGCCGGCGGCGCAGCACCGCCGAACAGGGCCGACGCCGCGCCGCCTGCCGGCGGCTGCGGGTTTTCCCTTGTCCCTGCCACCGGCGCGGCGCCCGCCTGCCGGTTGGCACGAGACCCTGCATTTCCAAACAAGGCATCCTTGATGCTCATTGCCGCCTCTGAAAAACTCGTCTTCGCCCTGGGGGATGGACCCAATTGACCCAAACGGCTGCGGGTTTTTCAGCCCCGTGCCGCCTCGTCTGCCTGCGCCTGCATGTGGCCGTCAGGCCGCTGGTTTCAAGAGGTTGCCAGGGTCAGGACGTTGACCGGGTGCCCCGTGGCTTCGGCAAAGCGGCGCAGGTCGGCGCTCGCGATGGTGGTCGTCGCCTCGTTGGTCAAAGGATGCGCGTTGACCACGTCCGCGTCGGCCAGCCTGCTATCCAGAAAGAAGCGCACGCGCCCATCGGCGTCGTTGATCAACCCGAAAGCCGAAACCGCGCCGGGCGTGAGGCCCAGCCGTTCCAAGAGGGCCACCGGGCTGCCGAACGACACGCGGCTTGCCGCGCCGATCTGATGGTGAATGACCTTGAGATCGACCTTCGCGTCCTCTTCCACCGTCAAAAGAAAGAAGTTGTCCTTCTTGTCCTTCAGAAACAGGTTCTTGGTGTGTGCGCCGGAAATTTCACCGCGCAGGGCCTGGGCGTCGGCCACCGTAAATAGGGGCGGATGCTTCACTGTATGCGTCTGGATGCCGAGCGACTCCAAGTAGTCAAACAATTCCGCCTGTGTTTTGGGCATCCTTTTCCCTCCTTCGTTTCGAAACCCGTCGCCCGATGGGCTTGCCGCATAGCAAGGGACGAGAAAGCGAAGAAGGGCCAAGAGCGCAAGGAGACGCTCGGACGTGCAACGAAAATCCTGACCTGCAGACCCCATTTCCTGTTGCATTCAACCCAAGCATCGGCCATAGAGCGGGTTCCGCGGTGCCTAGCGCCGCTTGCGAGCGGGTGTAGCTCAGGGGTAGAGCACAACCTTGCCAAGGTTGGGGTCGAGGGTTCGAATCCCTTCGCCCGCTCCA
>CAXTCF010000199.1:0-6665 GCA_964242945.1 uncultured Rhizobiaceae bacterium
GCGTACCTTGATGGTACGTGAGCCTAGGCAAGCACAGACGACGCGCCCAGATGGCCGCCGGATCGGATTTTTCAAACGAACTCAGGCGGTGCCGAACTTCAGCAGCTTGATCGCCTCAAAGTCCTGCACCCCGCCGCCGACGCGCTTGGTCGTGTAGAACAGCACGTAGGGCTTGGCGGAGTAGGGATCTCGCAGCACGCGCACGCCGGTGCGGTCCACCACGAGGTAGCCGCGGGTAAAATCGCCGAAGGCGACGGCGCAAGCGTTCGCCGCCGCGTCCGGCATGTTCTCCGCTTCCACCAGCGGAAAGCCCATCAGGCTGGCCCGTCCGCCCGCTGTCGCCGGCGGCTGCCAGAGATAGTTGCCGTCGGCGTCCTTGAGCTTGCGGATCGCCGCCTGCACCTTGCGGTTCATGACCCAGGAAGCGTTTTGCCGGTAGCCCGCCTTCAGGGCATAAACCAGGTCGATCAGCACGTCGGAGGGGTTGGAAGCCGGCAGCCCGCCGGAAACGCCCGTGGCGAGGTAGCCGATATTGCCCCAGGACCACGAAGAATCCGCCACCTGCGTGTAGGCCAAAAAGCCTTTCGGCTTGTTGACACCGTCGCCGTTCACGAAGGCGATGCCTTCCTGCTCGGCAAAGGCCGCCTCCACCTCGTCGGCGATCCACTTGTCGAGGTCCACGACGGAATCTTCCAGCAGCGAGGCGGTCGCCGCCGGCATGGCGTACAGTTCCATAGTCGGGAATTGCAGTTCGGCCAGGTTGGACGAGGCGGTCTGGGTGCGCGCCCCGGTTTCCGCCACCCAGCCCGTCGCCGGCCCCGTCACCTGGAACGGCTTTTTGAGCAGCGCAGACGAAACCTGCCGCACCGTCGCGATGCCGCGGATCGGCGAGATCGCGGCCAGACGCTTGCCGATCTCGGCTTCCACCTCGGCCGGCACGAGATAGCCGCCGTCCGGGCCGGAGCCGTAGGACATCGCCTTGGTGTCCAGCGCCCTGATCGCCCGCTCGTCGCCGGAGCGCATGTAGCCCTCGAAGGCAGCCTTGTGCTCGCTCGGCTGCGCGGTCGCCGGGGTACCGCCCAGCGCCGGACGCAGCTTCTTCAGCGTGAGGGAGTCCAGCACCCGCTTCTGCTCGTCGAGCGCGCGGGAGATGCGGTCCACCTTTTCGGCGGTCAGCACGTCCGTGTCGGCGCGCGTCTCGATCTCGGAGAGCCGCCGGTCGTTGGCTTCCTTGAAGCTCTCGAAGCTCGTCATGAACTCGCCCAGCGCCTCGGTGAGTTCGCTCTCAGTTGCGGCCGACTTGGTTTCAGGCGGCCCCTTGAGGTCAGGCAAGCGCGTGTCTGTTCGCATGGAGAAAAAATCCTTTCTGGTTGAGTGTCTCTGTTGCCCGGCGCAGGCGCATCGCCAGCACGGTCAGGGCGCCGGGGCTCCGTTGCGCGGATTTCACCCGCCCGACGCGGGCTTCCGGCATCATGGGGAATGTCACGACGGAGATTTCCCACAGGTCGGCTTCCAGGATGCGCCGCACCCCGGCTAACCTGTCGGCCCGCGCCCGCACGGTGCGGAAGCCGATGGAAAGCCCGTCCAGCGCGCCGGCGCGCAGCAGGCTGAGCACCTCGCGGGCACGCGCCGCACCCGTCGCCAGCCGCCCGCGCACGAAGAGGCCGCGCGCGTCCTCGCGGATCTCCTCCCAGGTGCCGATCGGCTGGTTGGGATCGTGCTGGAACAGCATGCGGATGCCGCCCGCCTTCCGCGTTGCCAGCGAGCGCGCGAAGGCGCCCGGCTCGATCACGTCGCGGCCGAGGTCCGGCTTGTTGAACAGGCTGGCATAGCCCGAAAACGTCCCGTCCGCTTCCAGCGCCTCCAGCACCAGATCGGCGCGCTTCTGCTCATAGGCCAGCGCGCGGCCCTTCGGCTCAAGCGTTGCGAGCGCCATGCAAATCCCCCTCGTTCTTGTTGCTGAAGCCGCCGCTGAATGCGCGCATGACGAAACCCAGCGCCCACCACGCGCAGAGGCTTGCCGCGGCCGAGCCCATCATCATCAGCTCGGTGCCGCCGAGCTGCGGCTGAAGGCCCAGTTCGCCCGCGATCTTCAGGCCCGCCGTGGAGCCGAACACGATGCCGCAGGTGACGCCCACGGCAAACCGCGCCGCGGCGTCGCGCCGCCCGCGCGGCAGGATGTAGGCCAGCGACACGGCGGACCCCGCCACCGCGCCCGTGCCCTTTGCGGCCCAGATCCAGGCCGTCTCGTTCCACTCGCTCATGCCCCTCTCTCTTGTTGTCTTTCTTTTTCTCGTGGGCCGTAGCCCACCGCTTCCCGCTTCTCGTCGTCGGAAAGAAAGGCGGCCTGCCCCACCCGCGCCCACAGCGCGTCCCGGTCGGCGCTAAGCCCGTCGATCCGGTCGGGATCGGGCACCAGCCGCAAGCTTTCGCCGAACACCGGCCCCAGCCAGTTCTGAAATTCCTGGGCCGTGCGCCCCACCAGAGGCAGAACCGTCAGGCGGAAGAAGGCGCGGTTGGCCTCGGCATAGTTGGCATAGGTGTTGTCGCCGGGGATGCCGAGCAGCATCGGCGGCACGCCGAAGGCCAGCGCGATGTCGCGCGCCGCGCCGTTGCGGGCTTCCAGAAAGTCCATGTCCTTCGGCGACAGCCCCATCGCCTTCCAGTCGAGCCCGCCTTCCAGCAACAGCGGCCTCCCCGCCCTTGTTGTCCCCGAATAGCCCTGCTCCAGTTCCGCCTTCAGCCGGTCGAACTGCTCGTCCGTCAGGTTGCCGCCGTCCTTGGGCGCATAGACCAGCGCGCCGGAAGGCCGGGCGGAGTTGTCGAGCAGCGCCTTGTTCCAGCGGCTCGCGGCGTTGTGCGTGTCGAGCGCCTGGGCGCCGGCTTCCAGCGGCGGAAACCCGTAATGGTCGTCCAGCGGGTGGAACAGCTTCAGGTGCGCCGCGCCTCCTGAGCCTGCCGGAGGAGTCAGCGCCACCCGCCGCTTCCCCGCCCCCTCGCGAACCTCCAGCGCCACCGGCCAGCCGCTTCCGTCGGTCGCCACCGTCACGCGGTCGGGCCGCAGCAGGTGCAGCTCCCTTGCGTTGCCCTCCCCCTCGATCAGCTCGGGATAGGCGTTCCCGGAGATCAGCAGGTGCCCGTACAGAGCTTCCAGAAAGCTGCCGCCGGCCTGGAACCCGTTAGGCCGCGCCAGCAGTTGCAGCAGCGGGTGGTCCTCAACCTCGGCCGTGCCGTCGAACAGCAGCCACGGCACGGCGGAAGCGCCTTCCGCGATCACCCGCACGCAGCGATGCGCGATCGGGTTGCGCATGAAGCCCTCCCGCGCCAGCGTGGTAAAGTCCCGCCGCGCCCACTGCGCCTCACCCTGCCCGTGCAGCGCCACGAACCCCCAGCCGCCGCCCGCATCCTTGCGCTGCAAGCGCGCAGCATCATCCCCGGCGCGCCAACGCCGCGGCCAGAACCAAGCCATCGCCAAACCTCAAGAGTTAGAAAAAGTCCCGCACCCGCGGCACGCCCGCGCTCGCACCCGTCAGTTCCGTCACCGCCCAGACCAGCGCGTCCACCCGGTCCGGCGAGCGCCCGTTCGAGAGCCCGTCCGGCCCGAAGTCGCACATCTCGTCTTCCAGCAGGGCGAACCGCCCGGCATGCCGCACGCGCCCTTGGCTGTAGAGCGCCGCGACCGGCTCGGCCCGCACCCACTTGGCCCGGCTCGCCCGCACCGGCTTCACCGGCACCTGCGCATCCACCGTGCGCAAAACCGCCGTCACCATGTCGCCGCCCTGGTTGACCTCCGCCACGATCGCATCGGCTTCCAGCCGGCGGTAAAGCGCAATCGCCCGCTGCCCCCAGGCCTGCGGCTTGGCCGGCCCAAAGCTCTCGTCCGCCAGCACCCACACCGTCCCGGAAGCGTCCAGCCCCGCCGCAACGATCCCGCAGGCGTCCGAGCCCTTTCGCGCCGTGGCCGGCGGGTCCACCGCCACCACAATGCGCCGCAACTCCGGCACTTCCATCCCGAACACCCGCTCCAGCCCCGCGCGCGACCACAGCGCCCCTTCCCGCTCGCAAAGCAGGTCGCCATCGAGTTCCTGCCGCTCCAGCCGCGTCCCGCGATAGCGCCGCCGCACCGCTTCCAGAAAGCCAACCGCCAGGTTGGCGGCGTTCTCCTCCGTCTTCATCCGCGTCACCAGCACCGCCGGGTCGTCGAGCAGCCGCCGGAACAAGGGGATCGGCCGCGGCGTCGTGGTGATCAGCTGCCGCGGCTTGTCCCCCAGCCGCAGCCCGAATTGCAGCATGTCGAACGTCTGGTCCGCCAGCCGCCACTTCGCCAGCTCGTCGCACCACGCAGCGGCGAACTGCGGCCCGCGCAACGCTTCCGGGTCTTCCGCCGAAAAGAACTGCGCCGCCATCCCGTTCGGCCACACCAGCCGGCGCCGCGTCGTTTCCAGCTTCGGCCGCTCGCCGCGCGCAATGGCCAGGATTCCGCTAGGCCCTTCCACCATCACCTCGCGCACGTCGGCCATCGTTTCGCCCACCAGCGCGATCGGCCCCGAAGGTTTCGCGGCAAAGGGCGGCAGCCCCCGCGCCATCCCGTGCACCCATTCCGCGCCCAGCCGCGTCTTGCCGGCCCCGCGCCCGCCCGTCACCAGCCACGTCTCCGGCTTTTTGCCTAGCGGATACTGGCTCGGCCGCGCGTGAAAGAACCATTCATCGCGGATCAGTGCCGCTTCCCGCTCCGAGACGTTGTTCCGCGACCAGCTCTTTCGCGTAAGCGCGGGCCAGTTCCTCGATGCGCCCGTCGATCCGCTGGAGAACATCGGCCACCTCCCCGTCCCGGTTCTTTTCGCCCGCGCCGCCCTTGGCGCGCGCGAATTCTTCCACCTTTTCCAGCAGCCGGATCATCGCCCCGACGGCATCGATGCGCGCCTTGTCCGGCATCTTGCCCCGCGCCTGCGCCAGCAGCCCGATGGCTTCCACCTCGCGCAGCAGCATGTCGGAAACCCGCGCCAGCCGCTCCTCCGCCGTGCCCTCCGCCGCCTCCGCCAGCAGCATCGCCTCGCCCTCGCCCAGGCCCGACCCCGGCGTCCCGGCATCGTCCTCGCCGTCCGCGACGCCCTTCTCCGCAAACCGCGAAAAGTGCCCCCAGCGGTAGCGGAACGAGCGGTTCTTGAGGTTCTGCACGGCGATGCCGGATGCTGCGGAAAGCCTCGGCATGGTCGGCGAAAGCCCCTCGTGCAGCTCGCGCAAGGCCATCCACTGCTCCGGCGGAACAGGTATCTCCACGGTGTTTCTCTCAGCTGTTGGGGTTGGTCCGCCGGGCCGGCGAAGCGTCATCCCGCCTCAGCCGCACTTCTCCGACGATAGCGAGAACCTACCAAACCACCGTAACGGCGTCAAGGACTTTTTTCCTAATTTCACACGTCACGCGGCAGAATGCATATGCCAGCGAGTTTTGCAGCAGTTTGGCAAAGCCAGAAGACCGGGGCGGCATTTCCATGATGGCCGATTCGGCGACGACCCGGCTGGGGTATCGTTTCTACAGCTGAACCACAGTCAGGCTTGTAAGCGTTATCTTGCAACTCACGGCATGCTTCGCTTAAGTTGCATTCGGGGATGGGGGTTGGTCGGCACTATGCTGATTCGCTTTTGCTTGGCGCTGTTTTGCTGCGCGTGGCTCACAATCGCATCATGTGCGGATGAGCAGGTCGCGCCTGCCGCCTTCGTCCGCTCGCTCCTGCAATCCTCAGCTACCGAGACCAGCTTCGCTGAGGCCAAGCTGGCGATCGACCACTTCGTTGATCCGTCCATCGATGTCGCGGGCACGCTGGCAGACCTGGACCGCATGAAAGCCACTGTCGAGAAGATGCTCGCCACGCTGTCGCCCGAAGCAGCCGCCACCGACATAGAGAGGATGAAGGCGCTGCGCACCTTCCTCTATGAGGGCGGCTGGTGGAACAATGCCAGGCCCTTCCGATATGACCTGAGCGACCCGCTCGGCAGAACACCAGGGGCGCAGTTGCTGTCCCGCTACATCGCCACGCGCAAGGGCAACTGCGTGTCCATGCCGAGCCTGTTCGTGGCGCTGGGCGAGAAGCTTGGCCTTCAGGTGACGCTCTCGACGGCACCGGAGCACCTGTTCGTCAAGTGGACGGATCGGGCAACAGGTCAGACGTGGAACCTGGAAACAACCAGCGGGGCGGGCTTCACACGCGAGGAGCACTACCGCAAAATCCTGCCGATGTCCGATGCGGCCATGGCGAACGGAGTGTACCTCAAGGCCCTCTCCCGCCAGGAGGTGCTGGCTGCTTTATCGACCAACCTGCTCAGCTACCTTCTCCAAACCGGAAGATATGAAGACGCCATCGCCACGGCCGACGTGCTGCTCAGCGTTTGGCCGGCCGACGTTCAGGCCATGATCGGCAAGGGCAGCGCCTACTACAAGCTGCTCGAACGCGACTTCATCCGGCGCTACCCGCGCGAGAGCGACATACCAAGAGACAAGCTGCCGGAGGCGCAGCACCTGCACCGCGAGAACATGGCCGCGTTTGCACAAGCCGAAGCATCGGGATGGCGCGAGCCAGGTGCGCCCGTGCGGTGAGGCGTCTGGGGAACTATGACGTGACCCCCGTTTTTCATCCAGCGATGGCGAGAGTCCTTTGCTGATCTGA
>CAXTCF010000200.1:0-6557 GCA_964242945.1 uncultured Rhizobiaceae bacterium
GGCCGCCCGTTTCCCGCTTGGCTCCTCATCCTGAGCCTGTCGAAGGATGACAAAACCCAGCGGAACAGCGTGGGAACGCGCAGCCGTGTCCTCGCAAGAGCTGCGGGACGACCAACAAGCGTCTTTCAGGCGGCCGGAGGCGGCGCCAAGCCGATCGCATGCAGCACGGCCGCTTGGAGAACCATCGTGCCGAGCCACAACCCGCAGTCGGAAAGCACGGCGCGCACGCCAAGGCCGCGCGACGGCAGCGTCACAGTCAGCGCCGGCACGACGAAGCCGATCCAGATCACCACCGGCGTCATCAGCGCCATGACCAGCGGCGGCGCCTGGGGCGGTGCGAGGATCAGCGCGCCGGCCAGGATGCAGGCCAGCCAGAACTCCGCAATGAAAGCGGTGACGCCGAAACCCGCGGAGATCCCGCCGCCCTGCCGGCCGGCGATCCTCAGCCATAGGAAGCCGAGAATCAGGCCGGCCGCCGTCGCCGCGAGGATCGGCATGATGTTGAGCAGGATGTAGGACATGGAACGGCTCCGCCCGCGAACTGCTGCCGGGAAGGTCCGGCGCGACTGCAACGGCACGAGGATAGGCGGCGTGCATGGCCTTTCAATGTTTTCGGCCCTTCCCCTGCGTGCGGCGCACAAGCCACGCTCCATCCTTCCGTGCGACCGGCGGCGCCTGTGTGCATTCTTTGAACGGGCATCAGATCGTCATGTGGGAAAGTATGGTCGCCAACCTCGCGACCGTGGCCCTGGTGGTGCTGGGCTGGAACCAGGCGCAATCGTGCCTGGACCGCCTCACGCGCGCGGCCCGGCGCACGCTCTTTGCCGTGGCGATGGGCGGCGGCGCGGTTGCTTCCATGTTGCTTGCCGTGCAGCTGGAACCCGGCGTGATCTTCGACCTGCGCTCGACGCTGATTTCGCTGGCCGGCTTCTTCGGCGGGGCCCCCGGCGCCTTGATCGCGGGCGGCATCGCTGCCGTTTACCGGATGCTGCTGGGCGGGCCGGGAGTCTGGGCCGGCTTGATCGGGATAGGCTGCGCAGGCGGGGTGGGCGTGCTCGGCCATCTGCTTATGCGGGGACGCAAGCCGACCTTCCCCCATCTCCTATGCTTTGCCGCCTGCGTGTCGGCTGCGACGATCGCGCCCTTCTGGACCCTGCCTGCCGAGATCAGGAGCGCGGCGCTGCAAGGCTTCGGCGTCGAGATCAGCCTGCTCAACTTCGCGGCCGCGGGGGCTGCCGCGGTCGCCGTCGTCCACATGCTCGAACTCGCGGCCGAGCGGGAACTCCTGCGCGCCGCGCTGGCGCAGGCGCCGGACTTTCAGTTCATCAAGAACCGGCGCAGCGAGTTCGTCGCCGTAAACCAGGCGGTGGCAGGCCACAACGGTTTCCGGAAGCCCGGCGGGATGCTTGGCCGGACGGACTTCGACATCACCCTGCCGGGCCGCGCGCAAAAGCTGTTCGACGAGGAGCAGGAGGTGCTGCGCACCGGCGTGGGCATCGTCAACCAGGAAGAGCAGATCACGGCGGTCAACGGAGCGACGCGCTGGTTCTCCACCTCCAAGTCACCCCTGCGCAACAGCGACGGCGAGGTCATCGGCCTCGCCGGCGTGACCCGCGACATCACCGGGCAGAAGCAGGGGGAGGCCTCGCTGGCATCCAGCCGGAGCCAGATCAGGGCGGCGCTGGAAGAGGTTTCCGACGGCGTAGCTCTGTTCAGCGGCGAAGGCTGGCTGATCTATGCCAACCCGCGCTTTCGCGAATGCATCGGGCTGAACGGCCAGCCCGATGCCGGCCTCGACGCTTCCGATGTCTTCGCATCGTTGAAAACGGCGGAACCCTGGACGGACAAGCCCTTCGAGTTCCTGCTCGGCGGCACCGAGCTGGAGCTTCAGCTTGCCGACCTGCGCTGGCTGCGCATCCGGTCGCTGCCCCTTCGGCAGGGGGTGATGACCGTCTTGGTGGCGGATGTGACGCGGGAAAAGGAAGCCGGACGGATGCTCGACGCTTTTGCGGCGAGCCTCCACGCGATGACCGAAGGGCTGGACGGCCTGCCAAGCCCGACAGCGCGCCGCTCCTTCAACCGCGACGTCCAGGCGGCGCTGGCCCAGGCAGGCGCGCTGCAAAGGACGCTGACCGCAAGCTGATCGCCGGCGCCCCGTCCCTCGGGGCAGGTAGGCGGCAGGCGCCGGGCGTGGCAGGATGGGCGTTCCCGCCCTGCCGCAGAAGCGATCTTCAACCACCGATGGCACCCCTTCTTTACACCGCGGCCGTGCTTGTGCTGCTCAGCGCCGCCATCTCCTGGGGCGCGGATCGGCTTCGCGTGCCGCCGCCCATCCCGCTCCTGGTCGTGGGCGTGGCGCTGTCGCTGCTGCCCTTCCTGCCCACGGTGCGGCTGGAGCCGGACCTCGTGCTGCTCGTGCTCCTGCCGCCGCTGATCTATGTCGCGGCGTTCCGCATGAGCTGGCAGGCTTTTTACGCCAATCTCCGCCCGATCCTGCTGCTCGCCATCGGCTGCGTGATCTTCACCACCTTCGCGGTCGCCGGCGCGGCCGTCTGGCTGCTGGGCCTCCCCGTCGGCGTCGCCTTTGTGCTCGGCGCCATCGTTTCGCCGCCGGACGTGGTGGCGCCGCTGGCGGTTGCCGAACGGCTTGGGCTGCCCCGCCGCATCATGGCGGTGCTGGAAGGCGAAGGGCTGGTCAACGACGCCACGGCGCTGGTGCTGTTCAACGTCGCGCTGTTTGCGGTGGCGAGCGGCGGTTTCTCGCTCTTGAACACGGCCGGCAGCTTCGCCGTCATCCTGGTCGGCGAGACGGTCTGGGGCCTTCTCGTCGGCTTCGTCATGCTGCGCCTGCGCGCGGCCGCCTGCGAGCCGCGCATCGAACTGACGCTCTCGGTACTCACGCCGTTCTTCGCCTTCTGGCCGCCGCACGGCTCCGGCGGGTCGGGCGTGCTGGCGACGGTGGTGGCCGGCCTCTACGTCGGCTGGGCCGGGATCGCGCTGATCCCCGCAAACACCCGTCTTCAGGCGACCTTCTTCTGGGATTTCTCGACCACGCTGATCACCGGGTTGATTTTCTTTCTCACCGGCCTGGAAGCGCGCGAGATCGTCGAAAGCCTGGCTGGCCAGACGCTGGGCGAAGCCCTGCTGCACGGGCTGCTGGTCAGCGTCCTCGTGATCGTCGTGCGCTTCATCTGGGTGTTCCCCGCCACCTACCTGCCGCGCTGGCTGATCGCGCCGATCGCCCAACGCGATCCCGTCGGCCCCTGGACCGGACCGTTCGTCGTCGCCTTCACCGGCGTGCGCGGCGTGGTCAGCCTCGCCGCCGCCCTGTCGATCCCGCTCTCTTTGCCGGACGGCACCCCGTTTCCGGACCGCAGCGAGGTTCTGGTGATAACCTTTGCCGTCATCGCCGTGACGCTGGTTTCGCAAGGGCTGACCCTGCCCGCCTTGGTGCGCTGGCTTGGATTGGTCGAGCACGGCCGTGCCGAGCGGGAGGAACTGGGAAGGCGCGAAGCGGAGGCGCGGGCGGAAACGGCCCGCGCCGCCCTGTCGCGCTTGAGCGAGATCGAGGAAGAAACGTTCCTTGACCACACCGGGCCGCTGCGGCAGCGGCTGGAGAACCTAATTGCAGACATCGAGAGGGGCGACACGGACATCGTCTCGGAGGGGCCGATCAGCCGGATCGAGACGATCGAACTGACGCTCATCGAAACCGAGCGCGGGCGCCTCAACGACCTGCTGGCGGAAGGAACCATCGGCGACGACATCCGCCGCCGCATTGAGCGCGACCTCGATCTGGCCGAGGAAAAGCTCAGGCGCACCCTCCAGGGTATCTCAGGTTGACCCGTCAACCAGTCTGCGCGCGAGCGCGGCGCATTGGAGCCGGATGTCCGGCACGGCCTCGATCTCCAAGAATGTGCCGCGCGTGAGCGGCCCGACCGCGAAAAGCCGGTCGGATGCAGCGCCCATATGATCGACGAGGGCGCACTCGTCCGTCACGTCGAGGCCGATGCGCATCGGGTCGGGACGCGCAGCGCCGGCGTCGAGCAGCGCGCGGATCAGCGGATTGGAGCCTTTTGCCGGGTCGGTCGCCACGCCGCAGCAGTCGATGATGCGCGCTGCACTCAAAGCCTCGTTCGCGCCGGCGCCTTTAAGGCGGATCGTCGCCTTCCAGCCGCCGCCGTCTGCCTCGACGCCGCGCAGCCGCCCGGCCAGCACGCGAAGCCGCCCCGTCGCGCGGGCCTCGCCGATCCGCGCGAAGATTTCGGGCGCCATGCGGTGGCGGTGGATGTGCCACGCCGTCTTGGCATGGCGCAGGAAGCGGCGCTGCTCCCGCCCGTCCCAGGCCTGCCAGATCGCCTGGTTGAAGGGGCGCAGCCCGTCCACGACGAAGCGCCAGTCGCCGCCTGCCGCTGCGTTGGCCTCCGCGGCATTGCGCAGCCAATGCAGGAAGGCGCTGACGGGCCTGCCGATCGGCAGGTCGCTTCGGGCGAACGCCACCGGCGCGACTTGGGCGTGCCCGTTCGGCAGCAGCCCGCGCCGCGAAAGCGCCGTCACCGGCCCCTGGTGGCCCTGGCGTTCCAGCGTCAGCCACGCATCCACCATGCTCAGCCCCGTCCCCAGGATGAGCACGGGCGCGGCCGCGTCGAGCGGTGCCGCGTCGCCCACGCCGAAGCGCACGGCATAGGCCCGGTCGTCCAGCGGGTTCTCCTCATGGCCCGTCGCCAGCACCCCGGCATCCGCATGGACCGTCGCGCCATCGGCCAAAAGGGCTTCCACGTCGTCGCCTTTGCTCAGGAGCCCGACGCAAGTCGCTGTGAGCCGCCGCAGCCTCGGCTCCTCGCTTTCGGGGATTAGATCGGCGAGGTATTCGCCGTAAAGCATGCGCGGCGCGTAGAACGTCCTGGCATCGCGAAAAATGCCGCGCGCGTCCAGCCAGCGGGCGAAGTGGCCGGGATCGTCGGCAAGCGCGCTCATGTTGGCGGCGCGGACGTTCAGGAGGTGGCTGGGCTCGGCCGTCGAATAGGCGATGCCGCGCCCGATCTGCCCGCGCTTCTCGATGAGCGTCACGCTCAGCGCCGGTCCGCCGGCCCGCAGCAGGTGTGCGGCCAGGATCACGCCGCTCGCGCCGCCGCCGGCTATCAGGATCGATCGCTTTCTGGAAGGCGGGATGTGCGGCTCCTTCGGGAGAGTGCATCGCCCGGCTGATCACTGCCGCCGGGGCTTAAATAGCCCAGACCATGTTGCCTCCCGGCTTGGAGGGCAAGGAGAAAACAGCGTGCGGAAAGGCCTGGGCCATTGCAACGCGCCGGAAACAGGTTGAAGAAGCCGCTGGAGAAGTTTGACCAGTTTGTTCTCGCCGGTTTCGGCTTGTCAGTGATTGCGGGGGCGGCTGCCGCAACAAAAGGGATTGCGATGAAGGATAGACTCGAAGCATTGCTGGAGCGCTTGAAAGAAGAACAGAAGCGCTTGGTTCATGCCGCGGCGGAATCCGGCGGGCTGCCGAGCAACAGCACGCTGGAACGGGTGGCGCAGCTTGAAATGAACATCGCGGCCGTCGAACACATCATCGACGAGCCGCAGGGGGAATGAGGCGGGAATGCCGTCCGGCTGCTCAGAGGTGATCCACCTTCTGGTTGTCGCCTAGGGACAACTCGCTGCCGGTGGTCAGATTGGCCGCCATCGCAATGCCGGCCCAGATCTTGCCGGCGCCGTCCCAGATTTCCGCATCGTCCGGCTTGACCGTGATGAGCCGCACCGAAGGGTCGTCGGGGCCGTCCCAAAATACCTTGTCGTAGATCGACCACAGCTTCTTGATCTTGGCGCGGTCGTCCGAAACGGTGGCGTGGCCGGTGATGCTGACGTAGGTGTTCGAGCCGGTGTCGGCGAAGGCCAATGTTACCTTCGGAAAGTTCTCGATCTGATCGTCCTTTTTGCCGTGAACGTCCGTCATCACATAGATCGCGCCTTCCTCGCGATGCGGCCGGGCGGCGACCGGACGGGCGCGCTGCCGCTCTCCGTCCCAGGTGACGAACATGCAGATGCCGATCTTTTCGGCGTTCTTCCAGATCTTGTCGATCGCCTCGCCTTCTTCGATCTTGCCGTATTGCGACATGGTTCTTCCGCCTCGTCCTCTTGCTGGCCAAATCCTGCATCCGGGCGGCGCACGACGCCGAAACCGGAAACTTGCAGGGGGCGAACGCCAAGGCAGGATGCCGGTTCCACGCGATGACGCAGGGTGCTGCGCGCCTTGGACGATCCAGCGGAGCGCCATGCAGTCCCGTGCCGGATTGACTTATCAGGCAGCGCAGCCGGATTGGCGGCAAAGAGGCGCAGTTCGGCGGCTCGCGGCGGCTTGCTCCGGAAACAAAAACCGATAAAAACGGAGCCCAAGGGTTTGGAATGAGTCCAGACTGGCGCTGGTTCTTCCAGTGTGCAGCCAGAGGCATGCGACTTGGATTTTGAAGGTTTTTTCGCCGGGAAGCTCGAAGGTCTGAAGGCCGAGGGCCGCTACCGGATCTTTGCGGAGTTGGAGCGTCGTGCTGGTTCTTTCCCGC
>CAXTCF010000201.1:0-6510 GCA_964242945.1 uncultured Rhizobiaceae bacterium
CGCCGGTGCCGTCGTCCTTGTTGATGACCATGCCGGCGACGCCGACATTGCCGCCGAGCTTGCGGAAATAGTCCACCGCCGAGCAGACATTGTTGGCGACATAGAGCGACTGGAGGTCGTTCGAGCCGACCACGATCACCTTCTGGCACATGTCGCGGGCGATCGGCAGGCCGAAGCCGCCGCACACCACGTCGCCTAGGAAGTCGAGGAGGACGTAGTCGAAGCCCCATTCGTGGAAGCCGAGCTTTTCCAGCAGTTCGAAGCCGTGGATGATGCCGCGCCCGCCGCAGCCGCGGCCGACCTCCGGCCCGCCAAGCTCCATGGCGAAGACGCCGCCCCGCTTGAAGCAGACATCCCCGATCTCGACCTCCTCGCCCGCCGCCTTCTTGCGGGACGAGGTCTCGATGATGGTCGGGCAGGCGCGCCCGCCGAACAGCAGCGAGGTCGTGTCCGACTTCGGGTCGCAGCCGATCAGCAGCACGCGCTTGCCCTGCGCCGCCATCATGTGGCTGAGGTTGGCCAGCGTGAAACTCTTGCCGATGCCGCCCTTGCCGTAGATCGCGATGATCTGCGTTTCCTTTTTCACCTCGCCCGTGGCTACCGGATCGGGCTCCAATGCGGCTTCCGCGCGTACGCTCTCGACCAGCGCCAGCAGGCCGCCCTCGGCATGTTTCACGGGAGCGTTCATGCTGCCTGTCTCCAGTCCAGAACCATCTTCAGGCAGCCGGGATCGACGAATGCCGCCTCGTAGGCAGCTTCGGGCCGCTCCGGCGAGCGGCAATGAGTGATGAGGCCGTCGAGCGACAGTTTTCCCTGCCCGACCAGGGCGGAAACGGCCGCCATGTCGTCCGGCCGCCACTCCGCCGCGATCCGCAACGTCGCCTCGCGCAGGAAGGCCGGCGGAAAGGCGAAAGAAACTGGCCGATCGTAGAAGCCGGCGAGCACGATTTCGCCGCCGCGCCCCAATCGCACGATCAGCGTGTCGAGCACGCCCGCGTCGCCGCTGGCGTCGCAGATCAGAGAATAATCGCGTCGTTCGTCCGCTTCCGGCCGGCAGACGCGATAGCCGTCCGCGCCGTCCAGCCTGATGCCGGATGTTTCCCACACGGTCGGGGCGCCGCCGAGTGCAACCGCTATGCGCGCGATCAGCCGGCCGAGCACGCCATGGCCGACGATCAGTTCGGGCAGCGGGCGCTTGCCCGGCGCAACCGCGTGGTGGGCGGTGGCGGCGAGTGCCAGCAGCACGGCCTGCGGCCCGAGCGCTTCCGGAACCGGAACGGTGCGGGCGCCAGCCGTAACCAGGCGCGAAGCGGCCCCGCCGAACAGCCCGCGGGCATCGGGGAAGCAGTTGGCGCCGGGCACGAACACGAAGTCGCCTTCCGTTCGGCCTGAGAGTGCGCCGGCCTCGACCACGCGGCCGACCGACTCGTAGCCGGGCACCAGCGGATAGCCCATGCCGGGAAAGTCCGGCATGCGGCCCGACCAGAGCAGCTTTTCCGTGCCGGTGGAGATGCCGGTCCAGGCGGTCTCGACCACCACGTCCGCCTCGGCGGCAGGCGTCAAAGCCAGTTCGGCGAGCGCGAGATCGCGGGGTTTGTTCAGAAGAACAGCAAGGGCTTCCACCGACTCCTCCCAACCGCCGACGCCAATAGTGTCAACATAAATGGACAGTTTAGTATGTCAAACTAATTATCGAAGGTGAGGGTTTTTTAGCCTGCTAAGATGCGCGTGCGGCGAGGATGCGCACGATCAGCGGCGTGTTCGTGGGATGCGGGCACACATGTGAGAAGCCAGTGGATTCGAGCATCCGTTTGAGTTCATCCGCGCGCCGCGGGCGACCCTGGCCCATGGCAAGCAGATAGAAGCCGAAATAGGCGTCGCCCATGGCGCGTGCGCCCGCAGTTTCGGCCATCGGCTCGCAAACGAGCAGAGTCGCGCCGGGCGCCATCGCGGCACGGACGTTCTTCAGGATCGCCAGCGCTTGGGCATCGTCGTGGTCGTGCAGCACGCGGTTCAGCGTGACGAGGTCGGCGCCCGCGGGAAGCAGATCGTCGAAGAAGGAACCCGCGAACACCTTGATGCGCCCGGCGAGCCCGGCGGCCAGCACCTTCTGGCGCGCTACGGCGGCGACGGGGGTCAGATCGAAAAGCATCAGTTGAAGTTCCGGCGCGCGCTCTGCGGCCGCCAGCACGAAGGAGCCGTCGCCGCCGCCGACGTCGAGCAGCAGCTTGTGGCGGCGGAAGGGATAGGCGGCGAGGATCTCCTCCGCGACCATCGCCTGGGAGGCGCCCATCAGCGCGGAATAGTCGCGGTGTGGGCGCTTGCGCTGCGGCGGAGACGCAGCGGCGCGGCCTCCGTTGCCGCCGGCATAGGCCCAGAAGCTTTGCAGCGCCGTTTCGCGGCCCTCGCTGCGGAGCAGCGCCAGGGGGTCGCGCAGGTCGTCATAGAGCATGGCGTGGTGCTCGATCATCGCCGCCGCGCCGGCATTGCCGATCATCGCCGCGCCCAAAGAACCAAGTGCCCAGCGCCCGTTGCTGCGGCTTTCCGTCAGGTCCAGCGCCGCAGCGGCCTTGAGGAGGCGCAAGGCCCCCTCCTCCGGCAGATCGGCCGCGGCGGCGATCTCGCCAAGCGGCAGCGGTCCTGGCGCCAGCAGTTCGAACAGGTTGGTGCGGACGCAGGCCGCCAGCACCTGGCTGTAAACAAAGCCGGCGGAAAGGTCGAACAGCCGCTTGGCTTCGCGCCGGGCGGTCGGCCGGGTCAGCGGAAAGGCGGCGGCCCTGCGGCGGAAGGCCGGATCGGCGACGCGGCGGTTGCGCCAGTCGCGCAGGCGCTCGCTTAAGTCCGCCAGCCAGGCCCGCATTTCAAGCGGCTGCCAGCGCCGCCTCGCGCGGCGGCAGGAAGCGCGCGCCCTGGGCTCTGATCCGGGTTTTCAGCGCCGCCGCGCCGGAACAGTCGGGCACCGATTCGGCAGCCTCCTCGATCAGGGCGAAGAGCTTTTCCGCCGCGCGCTTGAGGCCGACCGCGTGAACCGCGTTGGGCCTGCCGCGCGCCGCGTCGCGGCCGACCGGCTTGCCGATCTCGCGCTCGGAACCGATCACGTCGCGGATGTCGTCGGCCACCTGATAGGCTTCGCCCAGCCGGAAGCCGAGCGTGCTCCAGGGTTTTGGGTCGAAGCCGGCCGCAGCCGCGCCGGCCTGCGCCGCGCCGGCAAAGAGGGCGCCGGTCTTGGCGCGCTGATAGGCGGCGAGGTCGCAGGCGGATTCCAGTTCCCAGGCCTGCCCCGCGACGATGCCGCCGGGCATGCCGACCGCACGGGCCACGACGCCGGCCACCGTCGCAGCGCGCAGCGGATCGGCAGGCGCGGCGAGCGCTGCGGTCTCAAACGCCAGCACGATCAGCGCGTCGCCTGCAAGCAGCGCCGCGGCTTCGCCGAAGGCAGCGGAAACGGAGGGCTTTCCCCGGCGCATCGGGGCGTCGTCGAAGCATGGCATGTCGTCGTGGACAAGCGAAGCGCAATGCAGGAACTCGACCGCGGCAGCCGCGGCATCCGACAGCGCGGGCCGGTCGTCGCCGCAGGCGAGCGCCACGGAAAGCGCCAGCCTGGGCCGAATGCGCTGGCCCGCGGGGAAGACCGCGTGGGACAGCGCAGCAGCGAGTTTCGGCGGCGCCTCGGCGGCTGAGCGCGCCACCGCCTTCGTCAGCGCGTCCTCTATCCGGGTGGCGATCGCCTCAGTCGGCATGCGCATGCCCTTCCCAATGTCAATTTTATAGGACACATTGCATGTAAGTTTTGATTTACACAAGCGGGTGTCACGCATGCTTGTATCGGGTAGGGCAAAAGCGCCGGTGATGGTGGTCGGTGCCGGCATCGGCGGCCTTGTCGCCGCCCTGCTGCTTTCCGCGCGCGGGGTTCCGGTCACGGTGGTCGAGAAAGAGCCCCAGGCGGGCGGCAAGCTGCGCACGCTTTCAGCCGGCGGAGCGCCGGTCGATTCGGGCCCGACCGTCTTCACCATGCGCTGGGTCTTCGAAAAGATCCTGGCTGCCTGCGGCGAGCGGTTGGAGGACCATCTCACGCTCGAACCGGCCGAGGTGCTGGCGCGCCATCACTGGCGCGACGGCACCGTGTTCGACCTCCACGCCGACATCAAGCGCTCGGCGAACGCCATCGCCGCGCTCGCCGGACGGACGGAGGCGGAAGGGTTCCTCGCCTTCTGCCGGCGCGCCGCCGAGACGTTCCGCACCCTGGAGAAGCCCTACCTCGAAAAGCCCGCGCCGACTCCGCTGACGCTGGCGCGCGACGGCGGCCTGTTCGGGCTGGTGGGCCTCGCGCGCATCGGCGCCTATGCCAAGCTGTGGGACGTCATCGCGACCTATTTCCGCGATCCCCGCCTCCAGCAGCTTTTCGGGCGCTACGCCACCTATTGCGGCTCCTCGCCCTTTCAGGCGCCGGGGCCGCTGACCATCGTGGCACATGTCGAGCAGCGCGGCGTGTGGCTGGTCGAAGGCGGCATGCAGCGCGTCGCCCTGATGCTGGAAAAGCTGGCGCGGGCGCGTGGCGCTGAGTTCCGCTTCGATACGGAGGCAAGCGAGATCCTCTGCCGCGGCGGGCGGGCGGCAGGCGTCAGGCTCGCGGACGGCGAGGTGCTGCCCGCCTCGGCCGTAGTCTTCAACGGCGATCCGGGGGCGCTCTTCTCCGGCCTGCTCGGCGCGGCAGCCAAGCGCGCGGTAGCGCCGTGGGGGCCGGAGAAGCGCTCCCTTTCGGCGTTGACATGGTCGATGACCGCGCAGGCGCAAGGCTTTCCGCTGTCGCGCCACACAGTTTTCTTCGGCGATCAATACCGCGCCGAGTTCGACGCGATCTTCCGCGAAGGACGATTGCCCGCCGACCCGACGATCTACGTCTGCGCGCAGGATCGCGACGCTTCGCTCAGCGAGGCCGCTCCGCAAGGTCCGGAGCGCCTGTTCCTGCTCGTCAACGCGCCGCCTTGGGGCGATGCAGAGAAAACCCTTTCCCCGGAGGAGATAGAAACATGCCGGAACGCGGTGACGGCGCGCCTTTCGCGCGCGGGATTGACGATTTTCACAGCGCCCGGCGCGATCCGGGAGACGACGCCGGCGGAGTTTTCACGCCTCTTTCCGGGATCGGGGGGAGCGCTTTACGGCCGGGCGGCGCACGGGTGGCAGGCTTCGTTCCAGCGGCCCCTGTCGCGGACGGCGATTCCCGGCCTGTTCCTGGCGGGCGGGGCGGCGCATCCGGGGCCGGGCGTGCCGATGGCGGCGCTGTCGGGCTCGTTCGCGGCCGATGCGGTCATAGTGGATGGGGGTTCACCGAGCCGGTTCCGCCCGGCGGCTATGCCTGGTGGTACCTCGACGCGACCAGCGACGACGGCCAGTACGCGCTGACCGTCATCGCCTTTCTCGGCAGCGTGTTTTCGCCCTACTACGCCCGCGCCCGGCGCAAGGGAAACAGCGATCCGCTCGACCATGTCAGCGTCAACGCCATCCTTTATGCGCCCAAAACCAAGCGCTGGGCCATGACGGAGCGTCGCGCGAACACGGTCGAGCGCAGCGAAACGCGCTACGCGGTGGGCGCGAGCAGCCTGGAATGGCGCGGCGACCGGCTGGTGATCACAATCGACGAGTGGACCGTGCCGATCCCGCGCCGCCTGCGCGGCCGCATCACGCTGCACGCCGAGACGCTGTTCGACGACTGGCACGCGATCGACGCCGCGGGCCGCCACCGCTGGCGGCCGATCATGCCGATGGCGCGCGCCGAAGTGGAGTTCGACAAGCCGGACCTGTGTTGGAAGGGCGGCGCCTACTGCGACACCAACCGCGGTGCGGTGGCGCTGGAGCGCGACTTCCGCTCGTGGAACTGGTCGCGCACCGGCGGCCGCGAGGCCGCGCGCGTTCTCTACGAGACGGAAGGGCGCGACGGCTCGGCGCGCAACCTGGCGCTGGAATATCGGGCGGACGGCTCGATCGCGCCCTTCGAGCCCCCGCCCCTGCGCGTGCTGCCGCGCACAGGCTGGCGGGTGGCGCGCGCCACGCGCTCCGACACGCCGGCCCGCGTTCTGCGGACGCTGGAGGACACGCCCTTCTACACCCGCTCGACCATCGCCTCCTCGCTCGGCGGCTTCGAGGGCGTGTCGATCCATGAAAGCGTCGATCTCGGCCGCTTCGCCAACCCGATCGTGCAGGCGATGCTGCCCTTCAAGATGCCCCGTCGCTTCTGGTAGCCGCCTTCTTTGCCGCGCGCTCGCGGTCGAAGCGGCGCAGGTTGACGATCTCCCGGATGCCGAAAACGAGCGCGAAGCCGAGAACCAGCGATATCTCGCAGAAGATGATCCAACCCGACGTCACAGCCAAGCTCCCCTCGCGTTAACTGTTGAGGAGCAACGGCCGGAGGGCGCGTCGAGTTTCACGGAAAGGCGGTTCAAGCTTCCGGTCCCCTCACTAGAGCATCGGACGGTTAATCGGATGCAGGCTGGTGGTTGGGGGTGGGATGCA
>CAXTCF010000202.1:0-6462 GCA_964242945.1 uncultured Rhizobiaceae bacterium
GACTCGTCGCCGGCAGATGGCTCCTGAGCGCCTAAGCGGTCGAGTTCCGGTTCGGCCTCGAAGGGGTTGACGGGCTCAGGTTCAGGGCGCGCCGGGGCCGGGGCGGGTTTCGGCGGGGGCGCAGCCGGCCGGGACATCGCAGGCGGCCTTGGAGAAGCGGCGGGACGCGGCGTCGGAGCGGCGGCAGTCGGACTGGCGGGCGCAGAAGCCGCCGGCGCCGTCCGGCGCAGAGGCGGCGGCGATGTGCGTTGCGCATTGATGGAGGAGAACACGTTCTCCAGTTCGTCCAGAGGGTCTTCCGCGGGCGCGGGCGCGGCAAAACTGCTTTCGACGGAGGCGATCGCATCCTCCAGCGCCTTGCGCTGGCGTTCGGCAACGGAGGCCGGCGGCGGCGGATTGAGAGCCGCGAGCTTTGCCGTGATGGTGCCGCGAGCCTTGTCGTACACGCGGGCGCGCATGGCCGGCGTGGTGTCGCCCAAGCCTTCCAGCGTCTTACGAAGAACCGCAGCAAAATCCGCCATGTTGCATTCAACCTGAAATCTGTTGCTTCCGCTTCGGCGCTTAAAGCCCGGAAGCAACGGTAGAAACTAGTCCCGGAACGGGTCCGTCACAAGAATGGTGTCGTCGCGCTCCGGGCTGGTGGAAAGCAGCGCCACCGGCGCGCCGATCAGTTCCTCGATATAGCGCACATACTTCACCGCCTGGGCCGGCAGGTCGTTCCAGGAACGCGCGCCGGCCGTGGTGCCCTTCCAGCCTTCCAGGCTCTGGTAGATCGGCTCGACCCGCGCTTGGCTCGCTTGGCTGGCCGGGAGATAGTCGATCACCTCGCCGTCCAGCCGGTAGGCCGTGCAGACCTTGATCTCGTCCATGCCGTCCAGCACGTCGAGCTTGGTGAGCGCGATGCCGTCGATGCCGTTCACCGCAACGGCCTGGCGCACCAGCACCGCATCGAACCAGCCGCAGCGGCGCTTGCGCCCCGTCACGGTGCCGAACTCATGGCCGCGCGTGCCCAGGAAGTCGCCGACCCCGTTCTGCTGCTCGGTCGGGAAAGGCCCTTCGCCGACGCGGGTCGTGTAGGCCTTGGTGATGCCGAGCACATAGCCTATGGCGCCGGGGCCCACGCCGGAGCCGGTGGCAGCCTGGCCGGAGATCGTGTTGGAGGACGTCACGAAGGGATAGGTGCCATGGTCGATGTCGAGCAGCGTGCCCTGCGCGCCTTCAAACAGGATGCGGTCGCCCCGGCCGCGGCAGTCGTCCAGCACCTTCCAGACCCGGTCCATGTAGGGCAGAACGGGCTCGCGCACGGCGTCCAGCTCGGCCAGGATCGCTTCCGGCTCAAGTTCCGCAATCCCTAAGCCGCGGCGCAGCGCATTGTGATGCGTCAGCAGCCGGTCCACCTTCGCCGGCAGCGTCGCCCAGTCCGCCAGATCCATAACCCGTATCGCCCGCCTGCCGACCTTGTCCTCATAGGCCGGACCGATGCCCCGCCGGGTGGTGCCGATCCTCGTGCCGGCGCTTTGCGCCGCGTCCTCGCGGATGCCGTCCAGTTCCCGGTGCAGCGACAGGATCAGCACGGCATTTTCGGCGATTTTCAGGCGCTCCGGCGTGATTTCGACGCCCTGCCCGCGCAGTTTCTCCGCTTCGGTCACGAAGGCATGCGGGTCGAACACCACGCCGTTGCCGATCACGGAAAGCTTGTTCGGGCGCACGATGCCGGACGGCAGCAGCGAAAGCTTGTAGGTGACGCCCTCGATGACCAGCGTGTGCCCGGCATTGTGGCCGCCCTGGAAGCGCACCACCACGTCGGCGCGTTCCGACAGCCAGTCCACGATCTTGCCTTTGCCCTCGTCGCCCCATTGCGAGCCGACGACCACCACATTGGCCATTCTCGAATGCCTTGTTCCAAGGTTTCAGGCTTGCGCCCCGGCGGAGCGGGCTCCCTATAGCGGGTCAAGCTGCCGCAGGCGAGAATTGTTTGGCCGGCGTAAGGGGGTTTGCCGTGCGTTTTCCGGTGCTGCTGCACCGCAAGGCAGGCTGAAGCGCATTGGCAAACGGTGTGCCTTGGTCCAAAGCCTCCGGCTCCTGAGTTCTTCGCGCGTGCCATGCAGCTTGCAGCCTACGGCCTTCTTTTTCTTTCCACGCTGTTTTGGGGCGGCAACGGCGTCGCCGGCAAGCTGGCGGTCGGCCATGTCTCGCCGATGCTGCTGACGGCGGCGCGCTGGGGTTTTGCTTGCTTGATCCTGCTGGCGCTGGGTTGGAGGCAGTTGCCGGCCGATTGGCCGCGGTTGAAGCCGCGTCTGCCGCTGCTTTCGCTGCTGGGCTTTCTCGGCTTCGCCGCCTTCAACCTCGCCCTCTACTCCGCCCTCCTGTTCACGACCGCCGTCAACACGTCGATCGAGCAGGCCGGCATTCCGCTGCTCATCTTCCTGTTCAACTTCATCTTCTTCCGGACCGCCGCCATGCCGGCACAGATTGCGGGCTTTCTGCTTTCGCTTTGCGGCGTGGCGCTGACCGCCGCGCAAGGCGAGCCGGCCCGGCTCCTCAAGCTCGACGTGAACTTCGGCGACGCGCTGATGCTGATTGCGGTGTTCGGCTACGCCGCATACACGGTGATGCTGCGCTTCCGTCCTGCCGTGCACTGGATGAGCCTGATGATCGTGATGACGGGAGCCGCCTTCCTCACCTCCCTGCCCTTTGTCGCCGGCGAGTTCGCCGGCGGAGGGGGCATCGTGCCGGACGCGCAGGGCTGGGGGACGATCGCCTATACCGCGATCTTCCCGTCCATCCTCAGCCAAATCTTCTACATCCGCGGCGTCGAACTGATCGGCCCCAACCGCGCCGGCCTGTTCATCAACCTCGTGCCGATCTCCGGGACGCTGCTCGCCATCCTCCTGCTCGGCGAAGACTTTTTCGCCTTCCATGCCGCGGCGCTCGCCCTGGTGCTCGGCGGCATCGCGCTGGCGGAATGGGGCGGGCAGAGCCGCGGCGTATGACTTAGAGCACATAGCAAAACCCCTGGGTTGAGGATAGCCGAGGGCTTTTTGCTGCCTGCGAGGCGCCGAGCGCAGTTGATGCCATAGCATCGGCGAGCATCGGCAACGACGCAGGCGGCGGAAAGAACCGGCCAGCCGACCCCAGGGGTTTGCTATGTGCTCTTAGCAGGCCTGGCAGTCTAATCCGCCGGCACAGCCCAGCAACCGGCCACGGGGCTCAAGGCTCCAAGACTCCGGTGAGGTAGGCCCTCTCGCTCTCGATCGTTTCGAAACGCTCCCGGACGTTGGCGGGAACGTGGCTGATCTCGCCGACATAAAGGCGCTCGACGCCATCGGTATAGAAATCGACCCGAACAAAGAAGAGGAGACGGCCGATCGCCTCGGCGACGGCCACCATCTTCTCGAACAGCGCCGGCTTCCTCAGCAATTCCGGCAAGTCGCCTCCCGTAGATCGGTTCAGGTCCAAGGCCGGAAAGTCGCGCGACCGAACATCGAGCGGCTCCCAGTCGCGGTCGAACACCGCGCACTTCTCGCCGCCCTCGAAGCGGCCGACGGTGAGTTCGACCACCCGCACCACGCCTTTGAAGACCGTGAACTTGTAATCGTTGCAATACCCGCCGTTGAGCTTGAGCCAGGGTTCGACGATGACCTTGGGCTCCAAGCGCAGGTAATGGCGTTCGCCGGTCATGATGCCGAAATTCTCGCTCATCCAACCTTTGATCCGAGCCCTGTCGGACACGCTCACAGCGCCATCCGGCCCGACGAACACGAGCTTTCCCGACATGTGGGTCGGCTTGACGACGCTTTCGGGGGGAAAGCGGTAGCCATCAAGGGCTTCCGCGCTGCGGATCACGTCAAGCGTCGGCGTTCCCAGCTGCTCGCCGGTGACGCCGCGCACGAACTGCTTCGTGAACTCCTTGTCGGACGTGAAAGATCTCAGGATGATGTCGTCTTCGCTTGCGCGGATTCCAAAGAGGAGGTCGTTGAGGTAGCCGGTCCTGTGGAAGCGAGGCCATCGTCGATGGACCGCCACGAATACGAGCAGTTCATAAAGGTTGGAGAACAACCAAGTGCTGAAGAGCCAGCCGGCAAGTGGAACGTGCTTCACCAGGAAGAAGCGGATCATCCGGCGGCCCTCGTTAACTTCCTCCTTACCATACACGTGCTTGGAACGGCACGGATGCGATCTCACGACAAAATAGACTCTCAGTTAACGCCGTTTCACGGTGGCCCAGCCCGCCTGCAACAACTGTCGGAGTTCGCTTGCGCCGATCACAGGACAAAGACCGAGGCATTCAGGCGAGCTTTCCGCGCCAACAATACCCTGGTGCAGCTCACGCCAGCCGACTCAGCGCGCAGGGAAAGCGCTCTAACGACGCTTCTTCTTCGCCGGTTTCGCCTTGGCGGGAGCGGGGCCGCCGATCTGGATCATCACGCGGACGCGGCCGGGCTCCGACGCCTTCACCCGCTTGATGCCCATCCCTGCTTCCGCAGCACTGGCCTGGCCTGCTGCACGGCGGAACGTTGCCGGCACATGCGGTGCGAGGGCCCGCGTTGCAAGCTTCGCGCAGGCGGCGTCGAACGGCAGAGCGGCGACCACTGGCGGCAAAGACAGTTCCGCTTTGGCGCTCGACCACTCCTCGGCGGAATGGCCGGTGATCCAATGCACATAATCCTGCGTTTCGAGCGGCAGGTCTCCCGCTCCGCCGAGCCAGCCTTGCACCCGCGTCGGCCCGGCATTGTAGGCCGCGGCGGCGAGGCCGAGATTGCCGAACTGCGCTCGGAGATCGGCAAGGTAGTGGGCGGACGCCGCGAGCGCCGGGGCGGGATCGAACGGGTCGATGAGCCGCCGCTCGGCCGCGGTGCCCTTCATGAACTGCGCAATGCCCTGCGCGCCCTTAGGGCTGACCGCCGCCGGGCTGAAAGCGCTTTCCTTCCAGATCAGGCGGGCGAGATAGGCCGGGGGGAGGCCGCGCCGGACGGCCTCCTCGCGGATCACGCGGCAAGCGTCTTCGGCGAACTTTTCCGGCCTGATCCGGACGGGAATGCCGGTCGCTCCGCCTTCCAGCAGGGCATGCGCCGGGTTGATGCCTGAGAGAAGAATGCCGGCAAGGGCAAGGCTGCGCAGAGCGGCAGACGCCCTGCCCTCAGGCAAAGGGCGATGCAGGTTGCGGGGAGATGAGCAAAAGCGCACGGGCGCAGGTTAAACCAGCCTGCATCCGTGCGCCATTCACTTCGGCGGAAGCTTCAAGCCGCCACGTCGAAAGAAAGCGGCTTGGCCGAATCGATCTTCGGGTTGGCGCGCAGCTGCTTCAGCACGTTTTCCGGAAACGGCGCATCGAGGTAGAGCAGCGCGATGGCGTTGCCGCCGGCCTTGTCGCGGCCAAGCTGGAAGTTGGCGATGTTGACGCCGCCGTCGCCCAGCACGGTGCCGAGCAGGCCGATGATGCCGGGCACGTCGGCATTGGTGGTGTAGAGCATGTGCTGCCCCACTTCGGCATCGAGGTTGATGCCCTTGATCTGGATGAAGCGCGGCTTACCGTCCGAAAACACGGTGCCGGCGATGGAGCGGGTCTGCTTGTCCGTGGTGACGGTCAGCTTGATGTAGCCGTCGAACACGCCGGACTTGTCACGCTTGACCTCCGATAGGCGCACGCCGCGCTCCTTCGCCATGATCGGCGCGGACACCATGTTGACGTCGGCCACCTGCGGACGAATCAGACCCGCCAGCGCGGCGGAGATGAGCGCGCGGGTGTTCATGGCAGCCGTCGCGCCGTCGAACAGGATCTCCACCTCCTTGATCGGCTCCTCCGTCACCTGCCCCACAAAGGCGCCGAGAACTTCGGCGAGCTTGATGAAGGGTTTCAAGCGCGGCGCCTCCTCCGCCGTAATGGACGGCATGTTGATGGCGTTGGAGACCGCGCCTTTGGTGAGATAGTCCGACATCTGCTCGGCCACCTGGAGCGCGACGTTCTCCTGCGCTTCCGTGGTGGAGGCGCCGAGATGCGGGGTCGCCACCACGTTCTCCATGCCGAAGAGCGGGTTGTCGGTCGCCGGCTCCACCTCGAAGACGTCGATCGCCGCGCCCGCCACCTTGCCCGACTTCAAGCCTTCCAAAAGGTCGGCTTCCACGATCAGCCCGCCGCGGGCGCAGTTGATGATGCGCACGCCCTTCTTCATCTTGGCGAAGGAGTCGGCGTTGACGATGTTCTTGGTTTTGTCGGTCAGCGGCGTGTGCAGCGTGATGAAGTCGGCGCGGCGGAAGAGTTCGTCCAGTTCAACCTTCTCGACGCCCAGTTCGGACGCCCTCCCCTCCGACAGGAACGGATCGAAGGCGATCACCTTCATCTTCAGGCCGACGCCACGGGTCGCCACGATGGAGCCGATATTGCCGCAGCCGATGACGCCTAAAACCTTGCCGGTGATCTCGACGCCCATGAAGCGGTTCTTCTCCCACTTGCCGGCCTGG
>CAXTCF010000203.1:0-6460 GCA_964242945.1 uncultured Rhizobiaceae bacterium
GCGGGCGGGCCCGCCGACTTGTGCTCACCATCCGGCCCCCCCGCCCGCCGCCCCCGCCCGGCTCGGCGAGCCGTTCCGCCAGTGGGTGATCGAGAAGCGCTTTGCAGGCCGCGTTCCGCAATGGGACCTCGCGGGCGCGACGTTCGTGGACGAGGTGGAGCCGTTCGAGCACCTGAAGATGCGCGTGCTCAACGGCGCCCAGACCGCGCTCTGCTATCTCGGCGTGCTCGCCGGCCACGAGCACACATCCGACGACATGCGCGACCCCCTGCTTGAGCGCTTCGTGCGCCGGATGCTGCTGGAAGAAACGCTTTCCACCCTCGCACCCGTGCCGGGGATCGAAGCGAGGGCCTATGTCGAGCAGAGCCTCCAGCGCCTGCGCAACACCGCGATCCGCCACCGCAACCACCAGATCGCGACCGACGGCTCGCAGAAGATCGTCCAGCGTCTGCTCAATCCCATCCGCGAACGGCTCCGGCGCAAGCAGGGCATCCTGCTGCTTTCCACGGCGGTCGCCGCCTGGATGGCCTATCTCGTGCGCGCCGCCCCGCGGTTTGGGCGGCAGTGGACGGCGGACGATCCCTATGCCGGCCGCATCGCTGCCATAGCCGACCGGATCGGCGACGACGCGCCGGCGCTGGTCTCGGCCATCCTGGCGATCGACGCGATATTCAGCCGGGAATTGGCGGGGAGCGAGCCGTTCCGGCAAGTCCTTGCCGAGGGCCTGGCGGGCTTCCTGGGGCCGGACCCCGTCGCCTATCTCCGCCGCGTCTGTGAAATACCAGCCGGTACCCGGTTGAGCGCAATGGGGCAAACGGCTTAGATGAAGCGGGTGGAGGACGCATGCAGCTTGGAATCCTGACCGCACCGTTTCCGGACACGGCGTTGGACGCGGTCGCCGACTGGGCGGCCGGCGCCGGCTTCGAGGCGCTGGAGATCGCCTGCTGGCCGCGCGCCGGGGGTTCGAGCCGGCGCTATGCCGGAACCAGCCACATCGACGTCGCCAATCTCGGCGAAGCGCAGGCGAGGGAAACGGCAGACGCGCTGGCTGAAAAGCACCTTTCGGTTTCCGCGCTGGGCTACTACCCGAACCCGCTCCACCCCGACCCCGCGCACCGCGAGGCGGTGATCGCGCATCTCAAGGCGGTGATCACGGCTGCCGGGCGCATGGGCGTCGGGCTCGTCAACACGTTTTGCGGCGGCGACGCTTCGCAGACCGTCGATGCGAACTGGGAGGAAGCCGAGAAGGTCTGGCCGGACATCATCGCCTTTGCGCGCGACCAGGGCGTGCGGATCGCTTTCGAGAACTGCCCGATGATCTTCTCCCCTGACGAGTGGCCGGGCGGGCACAACATCGCCTACTCTCCGCGCATCTGGCGCCGCATCCTGGAGGCTTGGGGCGGGCCGGAAGCGGGGGGCGTCGGCATGAACTTCGATCCCTCCCACCTCGTCTGGCAGATGATCGACTGCGCCCGCTTCATCGCCGAGTTCGGGCCGCACATGCTGCATGCGCACGCCAAGGACCTGATGATCGACCGCGACGGCCTCTACGAGCGCGGCGTGCTGTCGGCCGGCATCGGCTGGCAGGTTCCCCGCATGCCCGGCCTTGGCGAAGTCGATTGGAATGTGTTCTTCTCCGGCCTCTATCGCGCGGGCTATGACGGTCCCGTCATCATCGAGCACGAGGACCGGCGGTTCGAGGGAAGCGACGAGAAGGTAAAGCGCGGCTTCGCGCTTGCTCGCGATATCCTGCGCCCCTTGGTGAAGTAACGGCGCAGGGCCAAGGGATAAGCAACGGCCGACCATCGGCCACTTCGGAGGAAAGGAACTGCCCATGACATCGAGGAAAATTCTGACGGCGCTGCTGGCCGGCGTAGGCTTGGCGGCTGGGGCCGCGGGCGCAGGCGCGCAGGGCTCCTACACGATCGGCGTGTCCAACACCGTGCAGGGCAACGGCTGGCGCGAGGAGATGATCTGCGCGATCAAGGCCCAGGCGCTCGCCTCCGGCAAGGTCGCCAAGCTCAACATCGCCCACCGCAACACGGATGCCGCCGGCCAGCTTGAGGACCTGCGCAACCTGATCAGCGCCAAGGTCGATGCGATCGTGGTCGATCCCGCCGACCCCGCGGGCATCCAGCCCGCGCTGGCGGAAGCTGCCAAGGCGGGCATCCCCGTGGTCGCGGTGGACCAGGCGGTCACCGAGCCCTCCGCCTATGTCATCTCCAACAACCAGGAGGAATACGCCTATCTCGGCGCCAAGTGGCTGTTCGAGCAGCTTGGGGGCAAAGGCAGCGTGGTTTACATGCGCGGCGCCGCGGGCGCCTCGGCCGACAGCGACCGCGACAAAGGCTTCAAGCGCGCCCTGGCCGAGTATCCCGGCGTCAAGGTCGCGCACGAGGTCTTCACCGGCTGGCAGCAGGACCAGGGCAAGCAGCAGATCCTCGACTACATCGCCACCGGCGTGCCGTTCGACGGCATCTGGACGTCGGGCATCGACAACGTGATCGTCGATGCGTTGAAGGAAAGCCAGGCCACGATGGTGCCGGTGGTCGGCGCGGACAATGCGGGCTTCGTCGGCCAGCTCAACTCGGTGGAAGGCCTGAAGGGCGCGGCCGTCACCAATCCCGGCTCGATCGGCGGCGCCGGCGTGACGCTGGCGCTCCAGATCCTCGAAGGCAAGAAGCCGGCGCAGCAGACCGTGCTGGTGAACCCGGAGATCTGGGACAACACCACGGATGCCGGCAAGGCCAAGCTGAAGGGCGCCGCCGACCCGTCGCTTTCGCCGGAATGGCCGGTCTCGATCTCGATTCCCGACTGGACCACCTACACGAAGGACCAGATCGTCGCCTGCAAGGGGCCTGGGGAATAAGATATCCCTTCTGAACTGGGGAGGCGGGCCGTGCGGCCCGCTTCCTTCCTTCCTGCAACACCATCGAATCTTTCGGGCGCCTTGGCGACAGAACCCCTCCTCCACGCGACCGGCATCGCGAAAAACTACGGCGCGGTGGCGGCGCTGCGCAACGCTTCGCTGGAACTTCAGCCGGGGGAAGTGCACGCGCTGATGGGCGCCAACGGGGCTGGCAAGTCCACCTTCGTCAAGATCCTGACGGGCGCGATCCGGCCGAGCGCCGGGCGCATTCTGATCCAAGGGCGCGAGCACACGGTGCGTTCGCCGGCCGAGGCGCGCCGGGCAGGCCTCGTTTCCGTGTACCAGGAACCCTCGCTCATCCCCGACCTCGACATCCTGTCGAACCTGCGCCTGACCGCCACGCCGGTGGAGCCGTTCCGGGAATGGGTGCGCGAACTCGGCGTGCCCGACCTCGACATCCGCGAAACGGCGGGCGACTTGCCCCTCGCCGTGCTTCGCGTGCTCGACCTCGCGCGCGCCCTGGCCATCGAGCCGGATGTGCTGCTGCTTGACGAGATGACCGCCGCACTGCCCGCGAACCTCGCCGAGCGCGTCCTGGACGTGGTGCGCCGCCAAGCCCAGGCCGGGCGCTCCGTCATCTTCATCTCCCACCGCTTCGTGGAGATCTCGGCGCTTTGCGACCGGGCGACCGTGCTGCGCGACGGGGAAACCGTGGGCGTGGTCCCCATCACGCCGAATGTCGAGGAACACATCGTCGAACTGATGCTGGGCGCGCGTGTCGAAAAGCGGCGCGTCGCCGGCCGGGGTGCGGGGGAACCCGAAGCCGCGCCGAGGGGCGTGCCGCGTCTCGGCGTGCGCTCCTTGAGCGTCGGGCGCCTCCAGGACGTTTCCTTTGATCTGCGCGACGGCGAAGTGGTTGGCGTGGTCGCGCTTGAAGGCCAGGGCCAGGACGAGCTGTTCGGCGCGCTTGCCGGCTCGATCCGGCCGTCGGGCGGCACGATCGAGGTGGATGGAGAGCCCGCACGCTTCGGCCATCCCGCCGATGCGATCGCACAGGGAATCGCCTTCGTGCCCGGAGACCGCTCGGAAGCGCTCTTGATGCAGCGCTCCGTGCGCGAGAACATCGCGCTGCCGTTCAGCGCCTCCTTGAGAAACTGGGGGCCGATCCGGCGCGCCCGCGAGCGCGCCGACGTGCTCGGAGCGATCGACCGGCTCCAGATCGACACGCGCGCGCAGCGCGAGGTGCAGCGCCTGTCCGGCGGCAACCAGCAGAAGGTGACGATCGCCCGCTGGATCGCGGCGGGTGCCCGCACGCTCCTCTGCTTCGATCCGACGCGCGGCATCGACGTGCGCACCAAGAGCGAGATCTACAAACTGCTGCGCGACCTCGCCGCGCAAGGCAAGTCGGTCCTGTTCTACACGTCCGAGCTTGAGGAGATCCAGCAGGCCTGCGACCGCGTGGTCGTCATCTTCGGGGGCAAGGTGGTGGATGTGCTTCCCGCCGGGCTCGCCGACGAGGCCGCGCTGACAAGGGCCGCCTATGGTTTGCCGCGCGATGTGAAGGCGGATGTCGGCATCCTCGCCGACCTGCCCCACGGCACGGCGCCGGCCGGCGCGCCCGCGCCATGACGCGCCTGTTTCGCCGCCAGGGCTGGGTTGCCGGGCTCGCCGCGCTCCTTCTCCTGCTTTTCGTCGTCACCAAGCTGATCCAGCCGGGCTACGGGGCGGGCGACTTCGGCAGCCTCGTGCGAGCGGCGCTGCCTTACGCCTTCGCGGTTGCGGCGCAGGCGACCGTGGTGATCGCGGGCGGCATCGACCTTTCGGTTGCCGCCACCATGGCGCTGACCAGCGTGTCCGCCGCCGTGCTGATGAACGGCGCCAGCGAGGAGTTCGCGGCGCTCGTCGTGCCGATCATCCTTCTCATGGGGTTGGC
This sequence comes from uncultured Rhizobiaceae bacterium, assembly GCA_964242945.1. Taxonomy (GTDB): domain Bacteria; phylum Pseudomonadota; class Alphaproteobacteria; order Rhizobiales; family Rhizobiaceae; genus Mesorhizobium_B. The sequence goes on from CAXTCF010000203.1 coordinate 4,803, forward strand.
TCTCGGCGCGCTGAACGGCGTGCTGATCGTGGTGACGCGGGTGCCGGACATCGTGGTGACGCTCGCCACCCTGTTCGTCTTCCAGGGCGCGGCGCTGCTCGTGCTCGATGCGCCGGGCGGGGCTGCGGCCGAGTGGCTGAAGGAACTCGTCACGGGAACCCTGCGCCTTCCCGGCCTGCCCGACACCGTGTCCGCCTGGGTTCCGAAGGCGCTGATCCTGCTCGTCGTCTGCCTTTGCGCCGTTTGGATCCCGCTCAAGCGCTCCCGCCTCGGCCTGTCGCTTTACGCCATCGGCTCCAGCGAGCTTGCCGCCTTCCGCACCGGCGTGCCGGTGGCCCGCACAAAGATCATCGCCTATGCCCTGGGCGGGTTGTTCGCCGCGATGGGCGGCCTGGCGCTGACCATGAGCACCGGCATCGGCGCGCCGATCCCCGGCCCCTATCTTCTCGCCAGCGTGGCTGCCGTGGTGCTCGGCGGCGTCACGCTGGGCGGCGGGCGCGGCGGGCTGCTGGGCCCCATCGCGGCCGTTTTCGTGCTCCGCCTGCTGCGCACCGACCTGACGCTGCTCGCGGTCGATCCGAACGCCACGGCGATCATCGAAGGCGTGATCATGGTCTCGGTGGTCATGCTGGGCGCCTTTCTGGCCATGCGGGGCCGCACGCCATGACCGACGCTACGGCTCCCCTCCAAAAATCCGTCCCGCTCGGCCGAAGCATTCGGCGTTTCATGAGCGACTACCCGCTGGTGCCGCTCGTCATCCTGCTGGTCATCCTGGTGGCGGTTTTGCAGATCCTGCGCCCCGGCATCGTCAACGAGCGCTGGATCGCCAACACCGTCAAGTTCGCCATCCCGCTCGCCATTCTGGCGGGATGCCAGACCATGACCATGCTGACCGGCGGCATCGACCTGTCCGTCGGCACGGTCGCCACCATGGCCGCATTCATCATGGCGACGCAGGCCGTTTCCCACGATCCCGCCGTGGCCGGGCTCTTCGCGCTCCTGCCAGCGCTGTGCATCGGTTTCGTCAATGGAATCGGCGTCGGGGTCTTTCGCGTCCATCCGCTCATCATGACGCTCGGCACGAGCCTGATCGGAACGGGGTGCCTCCAGGTCTATCAGCGCACGGTGATCGCCTCCGGCGCCAAGGTGCCGCCCGGCCTGTCCTGGCTCGCCACCGGCGTTACGTTCGGGTTTCCCAACGCGCTTCTGCTCTTTGTGCCGGTCGCCGTCTTCATCCTGTTCCTGCTGCGCCGGACCGGCTTCGGCCGCCTGCTTTACGCTGTCGGCGACAACGAGCGCGCCGCAAGGCTGTCCGGCGTAATTTACGGCCAGGTGATCGTCGCTCTCTACACCCTGTCGAGCCTGCTCGCGGGGATCATGGGGCTTCTCTACATCGGCCTGATCCGCGCACCGTCCCTTTCGCTTGCGGAACCGCTCGTGCTGCCGTCGGTAGCCGCCGCGGTGATCGGCGGAACCTCGATCTTCGGCGGCCGCGGGGGCTACGCCGGCACGATCGTCGGCGCGCTGATCCTCACGGTGCTGACCACCCTCCTGACTATTCTCCAGATGCCTGAAGGCGTCAGGCGCATCCTCTTCGGCGCCATCGTGCTGCTCGTCACGGCAGCCTATCTGCGGATCATCGACGACCGCTAAGGACC
>CAXTCF010000204.1:0-6421 GCA_964242945.1 uncultured Rhizobiaceae bacterium
GTGAGCGCGATGGGATTCGAACCCATGACCTACAGATTAAAAGTCCGTTGCTCTACCGGCTGAGCTACGCGCTCCCGAAAGCCGGCGACGGCTTAAGCGGAAAAGTTCGGGTTACATATTGGGCGCTTGGCGCCCGGTCAATCCGCAATGCCTCCTCAACGCGGGCCGGTAAACCGCTCACGCGCCTTCAACGGTGCGTGAGAAAGGCCGAAACGCGCGTCGAGCAGCGCGGAACGGCGGAACTGGCAAGGCGAAGCGCCGTTGCCAGGGCACAAGGGACGGAACAACGCGGCAACCGCCGCGAACCAAGGAAAAACTCGTGAGAAACTTCTGGAAAAGCCTTTGTGCCGGCACCTTGGCACTGGGGATGGGCGCGACTGCGGTCGTCCCTGCCTCCGCCCTACCGCAGACGACCGCGCCGGCCGCCGTGTCCAACTCCGCGGACGGGCAACTCGTGCAGGTCGCAGACCGCGACGGTCTGCGCCGTCTCCGCCGTGCCAACCGTTTCGAGCGGCGGATCGACCGCCGTGAAACCCGCCGCTTCGGCCGTGACTTCGAGCGCCGCAACAACGGCTACTACTATCGTGGCTACCGCGGCTACCGGGATGCGCGGCCCGGCTATCGCCGGTACAACGGCTACTACTTTCCGGGTGCCGCCTTCATCGCGGGTGCGCTCGTCACCGGGGCGATCGTGAACAACGGTCGGCCAAGCGGCAGCGACCATGTCGATTGGTGCCACAATCGCTACCAGTCCTATCGTGCGTCGGACAACACCTATCAGCCCAACAGCGGCCCCCGCCGCCAATGCAATTCGCCTTTCGACTGATCGGGATCGAAGGTAAACGCTCTCAAGCCCGCGCCGAACAGCGCGGGCTTTTTTGCGCGTCCGCTATTCCGGAAAGTCCGGCAAGTCCTTGAATGCCTTCTTCAGCGCGTTCGACCAACCGGCGGACACCGTCTGGTAGTAGGGGTCGTTCCCCGCGATCCGCCTGCGCAGGGCGATCTGATAGGTGTCCTTTCGGTAGAAAGTCAGATCCAGCGGCAGCCCGACCGACAGATTCGACTTCAGCGTGGAATCGAACGACACCATCAGAAGCTTCGCCGTTTCCGCGAACGACATCGACGGCTCGTAGGCGCGCACGATGATCGGCTTGCCGTATTTCGTTTCGCCGATCTGGAAGAACGGCGTGTCTTCCGTGCTCTCGATGAAGTTCCCTTCGGGGTAGATCATGAAGAGGCGGGGCGGCATGCCCTTGATCTGGCCGCCGAGGATAAAGGAGGCCAGGAAGGAGTCGCTCTTCTGGCCCGTGGGCGTGGAACCCGCGATCACCTCCTTCAGCGTGTTCCCCACGAGCCGCGCCGTCTGGTACATGGACGGCATTTCCAGCAGCGAGGGCTTGCGCTCCGACGCGGTCTTCGCGCGCTCGTCCAGCAGGCTGACCACTGCTTGCGTCGTCGCGAGGTTGCCGGCCGCCATCATGACGATCACGCGGTCGCCAGGCTTTTCCCAGACATGCATCTTGCGGAAGACGGAGATGCTGTCGATGCCGGCATTGGTGCGCGTGTCCGACATGAACACGAGGCCGTCATCGATTCGCAAGCCAACGCAATAAGTCATGGCTGCGCTACCTGCTCCACCGTGATGCGGACCGCAAGATGCTCAGCCCCGGAACCCAGCCGGATGCCCGAAACCGGCATCGCGTCACGGTAATCGCGGCCGACGCCCAGGCGCACATAGTTTTCGTCAGGACAGACGCCGTTGGCAGGATCGAACGCGACCCAGCCCAGCGACGGGACATGCGCCTCCGCCCAGGCATGGCTGGCCGTCTGTTCGATGGCGGCCATGTGAAGATAGCCGCTGACATAGCGCGCGGGAAACCTCGCCAGTCTCGCGGCCGCGATGAAGATGTGGGCGTGGTCCTGGCAGACGCCGCTGCCGGCTGCCAGGGCCTCTTCCGCCGTCGTGGCGCTGTCCGTCGAGCCGAGGATGTAAGCCACGCGCTCCCGCACAAGCGCCATCAGCGTGTGCAGGCGCGGGATATCCGCTTCGGCTTCGAGCGACGCCGCAAGCTCTCGGATGCGGTCGCCCGCTGCGGTCAGCGGCGTTTCCTGGGAGAACAGCCAAAGCGGCGCGAAGCCGCGATGGCCTCCGCTGACGCCCGCATTGTCCCGCGTTTCCACCTCGCCCGCCGCCTCGATGGCGATGAGGCGCGGTTCTCCTTCGACGCTGACCAGCCTCGTGTCGTTGCCGAACTGGTCGAGAAAGCGGACTTCCTCGCGCGCGCCGGTGACGTTCAGCTTCCAGTTCTGCACCGTCTGCGTGCTGCCGCTTTGCGGGATCAGGCGCACGCGCTGGAGGGCATAGGCCACCGGCTCGTCGTAGCGGTACTCCGTCCGATGGGTGATCTTGAGCCGCACTGCCGCTCCTCCGTTCAGGTGAAGCGGAAGTCGCCGGCGAGCTGCGCGCCCAGGCGGTTGTTCTCGCGGATGAAATCGACCAGGAACTCGTGCAGCCCGCTGTCGAAGATGTCCTTGATGGAGCCGACTTTCAGCGTTTGCAGCGTGGCGCCGACGATCTCATGCGAGGGCAACGTCACCCCGTAATCCCTGGCGAGATGGCCGAGGCTCTTTGCGATGTTGCTGTAGCAGAAAGTCAGCGAACGCGGCATCCGGTTGTTGAGGATGAGGTAGTCCGCGATGAAGCTCGGCCGATAGTCCGCCTCATAGACCCAGCGGTAGGAACGGTGCGCCGCGACCGAGCGGAGAATCGACTCCCACTGGTAGTTGTCCATCGTGGAGCCCACCCAGGAGATCGAGGGCAGCAGCACGTAGTATTTGACGTCGAGGATGCGAGCGGTGTTGTCGGCGCGCTCGACATAGGTTCCTAAGCGGCAGAAGTCGAAGATTTCGTTGCGCAGCATGGTCCCCTGGAAGGCGCCGCGGATCAGCGCGGTTTCCCGCTTGATGGCGTCGAGCACCTGCGGCAGGTCGCGCTGCTGCACAGGCTCGCCGAGCATGCGCTTCAGGGCCATCCAGGCCTCGTTGATGCTTTCCCAGGTTTCCCGCGTCAGCGCAGTGCGCACCATGCGCCCGTTGGAACGCGCGACCTCGATGCAGGACAGGACGCTTGAGGGATTTTCTTCATCGCGCAAAAGAAAATCCGCCACGGTTTCCACAGTGAATTCGGTGTGGCGGTCGAGAAAAGCATTTTCCACGCCGGCGCTCACCACCACCGACGACCACTCCTCCGAAGAGCTGCTGGTGCGCGTGATGGCCATGCGCAGCCCCGCATCCACGAGCCGCGCGATACTCTCCGCGCGTTCGATGTAGCGGTTCATCCAATAGAGGCCGTTGGCGGTACGCCCTAGAAGCATGCGGAACTGTCGGTCCTGTTTTCAGCCAAATGCTAGTCGTCCAGCACCCAGGTGTCCTTGGTGCCGCCGCCCTGGGAAGAGTTGACCACCAGCGAGCCCGGCTTCAGAGCTACGCGGGTCAGACCGCCGGGAACGATCTGGATGCGGTCGGAAACCAGCACGAAGGGACGCAGATCGACGTGGCGGGGGGAAAGCCCGCTTTCCGTGAAGATCGGGCAGGTGGAAAGCGAAAGGGTCGGCTGTGCGATGTAGTTGGACGGGTTGGCGGCGAGCTTCTTGCCGAACGTCTCGCGCTCTTCCCTGGTGGCCGCGGGCCCGACGAGCATGCCGTAGCCGCCGGAGCCGTGAACCTCCTTGATCACCAATTCATGCATCTGGTCCTGCACGTAGGCCAAGCTGTCAGCCTCGGAGCAGCGCCAAGTCGGCACGTTGCCGAGGATCGCCTTGCGGCCGGTGTAGAACTCGACGATCTCCGGCATGTAGGAGTAGATCGCCTTGTCGTCGGCGATGCCGGTGCCCGGCGCGTTGGCGATGGTGATGTTGCCGGCGCGATAAACGTCCATGATGCCGGGAACGCCGAGCGCGGAGTCAGGCCGGAACGTCAGAGGATCGAGGAAGGCGTCGTCCACACGGCGATAGAGCACGTCGATCTGCTTGTAGCCCTCGGTGGTGCGCATGGCGACGTGGCCGTCCACGACGCGCAGGTCATGCCCCTCCACAAGCTGTACGCCCATCTGGTCGGCCAGAAAGGCGTGCTCGAAATAGGCGGAGTTGTAGATGCCCGGCGTCAGGACGGCGACGGTCGGATTGGCCGGCGCCCCATCCGGCCGGCAGGCGCCGAGCGAGCGGCGCAGAAGCTGCGGGTAGTTTTCAACGGGACGCACCTTCACCCGCTGGAACAGTTCGGGAAAGAGCTGCATCATCGTTTCCCGGTTCTCCAGCATGTAGGAGACGCCGGAGGGCGTGCGCGCGTTGTCTTCCAGGACGTAGAACTCGTCCTCGCTGATGCGCACGATGTCCACGCCGATGATGTGGGTATAGACACCGCCCGGCGGCCGCACGCCGACCATCTCAGGCAGGAACGCCGCGTTCTTGGCGATCAGGTCACGCGGGATGCGCCCTGCCCTAAGGATCTCCTGGCGGTGGTAGATATCGTCCAGAAAGGCGTTGAGCGCCTGCACCCGCTGCTCAATGCCTTGCGTCAGCCGGCGCCATTCATTGCCTGAAATGATGCGGGGAACGATGTCGAACGGAATCAGGCGCTCCGCCGCTTCCTCTTCGCCATAGACGGCGAAGGTGATGCCGGTCTTGCGGAAGACGCGCTCCGCGTCGCGTGTCTTCTCATGCAGCCGCTCGACGTCCTGCGCCTTCAGCCAGTCGTCGTAAGCGGCATAGGGCCTGCGCAGGCCCTGTTCCGCCGGGATCATTTCGTCGAATGCCGTCAACCTGCACGCTCTCCGGATCGCCACGCTACTTCAACGGCGCACAGCCGAAATTGCAAGCGGCAATCCCGCTCCTCCTATGCAACTGCCCGATCCGTCTCCACCACGCGCGGAATCTATGCAACCAGCGCAAAAGGGTGCTCAATTCCTGGACGCGGCCGACCCGCCTCCCGGCGCCTTCGGCTCCACGCAGCCCGTGAGGCAAGCCTGACCTCCGACCCCTTGCAGACTCATTCGGGACCGGGAGCCGGCGAGGTGCAGCAATGCTCTTCGTACCTTCCTGTTCTGCACGAACGCTTCCTTGTGTGCTAAAGTTCGTGAGCGGCTTGCGGAACACAGGTAGAACAGATAGTGTTTGTTCAGGTTTTGTCTTTGGAGCGATGTAGAGTCGTGCTCACGCGCAAACAGCATGAATTGCTTCTGTTCATCCACGAACGCATGAAGGCCAATGGGGTGCCCCCCTCCTTCGACGAGATGAAGGAGGCGCTCGACCTCGCGTCGAAGTCCGGCATCCACAGGCTGATCATGGCGCTGGAGGAGCGCGGCTTCATCCGTCGCTTGCCGAACCGCGCCCGCGCCCTGGAAGTGATTCGCTTGCCCGAATCCATGAATCCGGCGCCGACGCCAAGGAAGTTTTCGCCGAGCGTGATCGAAGGGAGCCTCTCAAAGCGTGCGCCTGAGCCGTCGGTACGTCTCCCAGCGCGTATGGCGCCTTCCGGTATTTCGCTGCCGGTCATGGGGCGGATCGCGGCCGGCGTTCCCATCGACGCCATCCAGCAGCAGACGAACTCCGTTATCGTGCCGCCCGAAATGATTTCCGGCGGTGAGCACTATGCCCTTGAAGTGATCGGCGACTCGATGGTCAATGCCGGCATTCTTGACGGCGACACGGTGATCATCCGCAACTCGACTGTCGCCAATCCAGGCGAAATCGTCGTAGCGCTCATCGACAATGAGGAAGCGACCTTGAAACGCTTCCGGCGCAAGGGCGCGTCGATCGCGCTTGAGGCAGCAAACCCCGCCTTTGAGACGCGCATCTTCGGGCCGGATCGCGTGAAGGTTCAAGGCAAGCTGGTCGGATTGATTCGCCGCTATTGACGCCGTTCGTCCACGCGGAATTTTAGATTTTGATGCGTCGCGGCGTAGGCTCTTTAGCTTTGTCGCAACGCAGCCAGCCAAGCCTTGTGCTGCCCCTTATAAGGGGTTCACCAGCACCCTGGCATTGCATCAACGTTTTGGCGTGGCTGTGCAGCCTTCCGAGAGATTGCCATACTGCCGCAATCGATCTCCAGCCGACTTTCGTAAAGCCAGTCTCTGAAACGGCGCACTACAGCATCGGACCGAAAATCGTACTCGGTCCGATGCTGTAGCTCCTTGTTTACGTATCGGATTGCCCGAAAACCGCTGCGGATTTTTCGGTCCGATGCTTTAGTTGTGCCGCGAACCTGGCTCACGCCCCGACACCACCGGACTGAAAATGGTGTCGGGTGCAACGGTATAGTTGTTTGGCTTTGCATCGGCTTATTCGAAAGCTGCCGTGCAATTTGGGCCGATGCTTTGGCATCGCAGGATGCGTCGCCCGCGTGCATCACTGCCGCTGTAAAA
>CAXTCF010000205.1:0-6406 GCA_964242945.1 uncultured Rhizobiaceae bacterium
CTGCGCCCGCCCCCGGCCGGCAGACTGCGTGCGATTAACCGTCCGATGCTCTAAACCCGCCGCTTCGTGGTGATTTCCCCATCCAGGCAGGCGCCCCTCCCCTTTGTGGGAAAGGTAGAGGGGTGGAAATGGCGGACCCGCCGTAAGGTCGAGCTTCCTGCGGCCCGTTTCGTTCGGCTTGGCACCCGCCCTTGCCTTTCCAACCCTCAGGAAAACCGCGGCGCCAAACGCTCGATCTTCTCCACCATCGCCTGGAACTCGTCCATCATGCGCTTGTGCAGTGCCACGGCCAGATCGGGGTATTCTTCCAGCATGCGCCGGAAATCCCTGCGCTCGATCTTGAGGAGCCGGCTTGGGGATGCGGCGACCGCGCTCGTCGGACGCTGCGTGTCGGCGATCAGGGCAAGCATGCCGAGCAGGGCTCCGGGCCGGATCGCGCCCATGTCGCGGCTTTCGCCTTCCTCCTCGCCGAGGAGGCGGATCGTGCCGGAAAGCAGGATGAACGCGCTGTCGGCTTTTGCCCCTTCTCGGAACAGGAGCGCGCCCTGCGGCAGCGAAACACGCTCGGCGCTGAAGGCAAGCAGCCGCAGCTGATCCTGCGTAAAACCTTCGAAAAAGGCCACGCCGGACAGGATGCGGATAGTTTCGTCCAGCGCCATCAGGTCCCCAGGCGGATCGGGTCCGCCCTCCATCTCGGACCCGACTGCCGGCTTAACGCATGAACCGCGAAAGTTGAATTAACTTAGAGCATCGGACGGTTAATCGGATGCAGGCTGGTGGTTGGGGGCGGGATGCAGGCTAGGCGGTGGGCGAGCGTCGGGCTGTTGCCCGGCCGAGGCCAACAACAAAGCCTGCACCCGGCCCCGGCCGGCAGACTGCGTGCGATTAACCGTCCGATGCTCTAAGGTGCGCCGGTGCACGATCGAGAGCCAGGCGATCGCCTCAAGGCACCAGCTTGTAGCCGCCGCTTTCCGTCACCAGGATCTCCGCGTTGGACGGGTCGCGCTCGATCTTCTGGCGCAGGCGATAGACGTGGGTTTCCAGCGTGTGCGTGGTGACGCCGGAGTTGTAGCCCCAGACTTCCTCCAGGAGCACGTCGCGCGTGACCACGCGCTGATCGGCGCGGTAGAGATACTTGATGATCGAGGCTTCCTTCTCGGTCAGCCTGATCTTGCCGCCCTTGGCGTCGATCAAAAGCTTCTGGCTCGGCTTGAACGTGTAGGGCCCGACGGAGAAGGTGGCGTCCTCGCTCTGCTCGTGCTGGCGCAGCTGCGCCCGGATGCGCGCGAGCAGCACCGCGAAGCGGAAGGGTTTTGTGACGTAGTCGTTGGCGCCGGCTTCCAGGCCGAGGATCGTGTCGGAATCCGTGTCGTGGCCGGTCAGCATGATGATGGGCGCCTTGAAGCCGCCCTTGCGCAGGAGTTTTACGGCTTCGCGCCCGTCGGTGTCGGGCAGGCCGACATCCATGATAAGCAAGTCGGCGCCGGCCTTGGCGGCCGCCATGCCCTTCGTCGCGCTGGCTTCCTGCTTGACGGAAAACTCGTCATACAGCGAAAGCTGCTCGACCAGCGTGGAGCGCAGGTCTTCGTCGTCATCGACGATCAGGATGGAGCGGGAGGTCATAGGCCTCGCTCCATCGGAGGGCCGGAAAGGCGGGGGGCGGTTCTTGCGTGCATCGGGAAGATATAGGTATTCTCACGCAACGGCAAAGAGCTTGGCCGCGCTTGCCCTGATCACCGTCCGGGCCCGGCCGGGAAATCCGGCCCAGGGCATCCTGCGCATCGGTCCGCTCGCGCTGCCCTGCGCGCTGGGCAAAGGCGGCATCTTGGCGGCCAAGCGGGAGGGCGACGGCGCGACGCCGCTGGGAGCTTTCCGCGTGCTTTCCGGCTATTTTCGCCCCCGCCTGTCCGGCGACATGCTGCCACGCCGCACGAGGCTGCCGATGCGGCCGATCGGAAAGCGTCTCGGCTGGTGCGATGCGCCCGGCGACCGCAACTACAATCGCCCCGTCCGGCTGCCCTACCCCGCAAGCCACGAGCGGATGCAGCGCGCGGATCACCTTTACGACGCCGTGCTGGTGCTCGACTGGAACATCTCTCCGCGCAGGCGGGAAAGGGGCAGCGCCATCTTCCTGCACCTGGCGCGGCCCGGCTTCCAGCCAACGGAGGGCTGCATCGCCGTTTCCCGCCGGAGCATGGCGCGGCTCCTGCCCCTCCTGTCGCGGGAATCGCGAGTCCGTATTGTTCGTTAGACTCCGATCCCGCCGATCACCGCGCCCATGATCAGCGCTGCGCCGAGCCAGTGGACGGCATCGGCCAGCACCAAGCCCCAGCCGAAACCCTGAAAGCGATGGTTGACGGTCAGCGTCGTCGCCATGAAGCCGAACCAGACGAACAGAGCGGAGATCAGGCCGTTCTTCAGCGTGACTTGGCCGACGCCCAGGTGGCCGAGCGTGCCGGCCAGTACCCAGGCGATGATCGCTTCGGCCGTCAGCGTGGTCAGGAACAGGCTGACCGTCGGCCGCGTCGTGGCCGGGTCCAGCCGGCCGGCGCGCATCCAGGCCGTGCCGACGATGCGGTAGTAGAGCGCGCCCCAGAGAAACGCCGCGACCGCCGCGATGCCGATCGCCACCGGATTCATGCCTGCAAAGTTCATGGCTAAACCTTGTTTCCGCGGCACGGATGAACGCCTGCTGTTTCTCGCGGTCAAGGCAAGCGCCTCAGGCGAAACGCCACACCGTCGTGCGCTTCACTTCGGCGTCCTCCAGCGCGCGGGTGGTCGGCACTTGATAGGAGGCAAGAGGGGAAAAGCGCTCGCGCGGGAAATAGGCGCGGCCGGGATCGCCGACGAGGATGTCGCACCCGGCCTCGTGCAGCAGCGCAAACCAGGGCAGCAACCGTTCCGCAAACTCGCGGTCGTAGAAGACGTCGCCGGCCAGCAGCACTTCAGCCTCGACCGGCCTGCCGATTATGTCGGCGCAGGAAAAGCCGACCGAAGCGCCGTTGGCTTCCGCGTTAAGCCGGACAGCGGCTTCCGCGAACGGGTCGATGTCGCAAGCTGTGACTTGCCTCCCGCCGGCCTTTGCCGCGGCGATCGCGACCAAGCCGGAGCCGGTGGCGAAGTCGAGCACGCGCCTGCCCCGCACAACATCGGGATGGTCGAGCAGAAAGCGCGAAAGGCCCTGGCCGCCGGCCCAGGCAAAGGCCCAGAACGGCGGGGGCAGGCCGAGGACGGCGAGTTCCTCCTCGGTCTTGCGCCAGAGGTCGTGGGCCTCGTCGGCCAGATGCAGAAGGATTTCCGGCACATGCGGCGGCGCTTGGCATACCGTGTTGTCGAGGATGAAACGCTCGGCTTGGCGCTGATCGAGGCGGCTCAAACCGTCAGGCCGCCCATGCGGCAAACCTCCCGCCATTCGCCGTCCGTCACCGGCTGCACGGAAAGCCGGGAGTTCACCACCAGCGCCATGCCCTTCAAGGCCGGATTTGCCCTGATGGCGGAAAGCGTGACGGGAGCCGGCACGTCTTGGAGCGCGCGCACGTCCACGCAGTCCCAGCGCGGATCGCCCGCCGCGGTGGAGTCGGGGTGGGAAAGCGCGCAGACTTCCGCCACGCCGACCACCGCCAGCCCCTCGTTGGAGTGGTAGAAGAAGCCGCGGTCGCCGAGCGCCATCAGCCGCATGTTGTTGCGGGCGCCGTAGTTGCGCACGCCGTCCCACTCCTGGCCTTGGTTCCCGCGGGCTTTCAGCATCGCCCAGGAGAACTTTTGGGGCTCCGACTTGAACAGCCAGAAGCGCACGCGCTCAAAGCCCGTCAGGCTTGTTGAAGGTCCAGTTCCACGCCTGGATTTTTGCCTCGGCAAACAGGCCGGCGGTCTGATACGGGTCTTTCGCCAGCATCGCCTCCGCAGCACCTAAGCTTTCGGCCTTCACCACCACCAGCGAACCGCACGGCTTCTCTCCGGCATCCAGAAAAGGTCCGGCGAGCACGAGGCTGCCTTCCGCCTGAAGCTTTTGCAGGAAGGCGACGTGGTCCGGCCGCGCGGCCAAGCGCGTGTTCAGATGACCGGGCTTGTCCTTGGCGACAAGGGCGAACAGCATGGCAGTTCTTTCGGAAAAACATAAGGAGCGGTACGGACGCAGATCATGCGTCAGCCGTTCTCGCTCTTCAAGGGCCGCGTCATCAGCGCCGCCACGGCCTCCCCGATCGTCAGGCGCCCGGCCAGGATCGCTGCGGTGGCCGCAACGATCGGGGCGTCGATGCCGCGCGCCGAGGCCAGCTTCGCGGCAATTGCCGCAGTCGGCACGCCTTCCGCCAGCGGCCTGCCTTCCAGCGGCTCCCCCTTTCCCAAGGCCACGCCGTAGGAATAATTGCGCGACTGCGGGGAGGCGCAGGTGAGCAGCAGGTCGCCCAGGCCGGACAGGCCCATCGGCGTTTCCGGCCGCCCCCCGAAAAGCGCCGCGAGGCGGCGAAGCTCCACGAAGCCGCGCGTGACAAGGGCGGCTTCCGCGCTGGCGCCGAGGCCTGCGCCGGCCGCGGCGCCAGCCGCGCTGGCGAACACGTTCTTCAGCGCGCCGCCGATCTCCACGCCGGGCAGGTCGTCGGTGGAATAGCAGCGGAACGTCTCGCCGGAGAATCTTTGGGCAAGCTCGGCTGCGAGCGCACCGTTTTCCGCGGCGACCACAACCGCCGTCGGCAGCCCGCGGCCGAGGTCTGCCGCAAAGGAGGGGCCTGACAGCGCGCAGACGGGGTTTCCGGGGAAGACTTCCTTTACGACGTCCGACAGCATCTTGCCGCTCGCCACCTCGATGCCCTTGGCGCAAAGCACCAGGGGGACACTTTGGTCGTTCAGATGGCCGGCGAGCAAAGGCAAAACGCCGCGCAGTTGCTGCGCCGGCACGGCAAGCAGCACGACTTCCGCTCCGGCCAGCGCTTCGGCAAGGCGGTGGGTGATCCGCAAGGCCGGCGGAAGGGGCACGCCGGGCAGGTGGCGACGGTTCTCGCGCCTTTCCTGCATTTCCCGCATCACCGCTTCATCGCGGCCCCACAGCGAAACGGGCAGGCCGGTGCTCCTGCCGATGCCGAGAGCCAGCGCGGTACCCCACGCCCCCGCACCGGCCACGCAGATTTCCGTCATGCCTTGGCGCCCCGCCGGCCAAAACCCACCAGCGGGCTTGCCGCCTCGTCGAGCGGCCAGCGCGAGCGCGGCGCGAATGCGAAGGGATCATCGGAATTCAGGCCCAGCGCCAGCCGCTCGGCGCCCGCCCAGGCGATCATCGCGGCGTTGTCGCCGCACAGTTTTATCGGCGGCGCAACGAAGCGAAAGCTTTTCTCCGCGCAAAGCGATTCAAGCTTTGTGCGGATAGCCTTGTTCGCGGCAACGCCGCCTGCCGCCACCAGCACTGTGCGCCCGTGCTCGGCCTGGAAGCGGTCGAGCGCTCTCCCGACACGCTCGGTCAGCGTGTCGGTGACGGCAGCCTGGAACGAGGCGCAGAGATCGGCCACGTCCTGCTCCCGCAGGGGCGCTGTCGCTTCCGCCGCTTGGCGCAGCGCCGTCTTCAGGCCGGAAAAGGAAAAATCCGGCCGTTCCGCCCCCTTCATCGGGCGCGGCAAGGCGAAGCGGGCGGAATCGCCTTTCTCGGCCGCTTTCTCCACCGCGGGCCCGCCGGGATAGCCCAGGCCGAGCAGCTTCGCCGCCTTGTCGAAGGCTTCGCCCAGTGCGTCGTCGATCGTGGTGGCATAGCGCTCGTAAGCTCCCACGCCCTTTACAGCGACGACCTGCGTATGACCGCCGGAAACCAGCAGGAGGAGGTAGGGAAAGGGCAAGCCGTCGGTCAGCCGCGCGGTCAGCGCATGGCCTTCAAGGTGGTTGACCGGCAGCAGCGGCACGCCCGTCACGGCGCACAGCGCCTTCGCCGTCATCAGCCCGACGAGCAGCCCGCCGACAAGGCCGGGACCGCCCGTGACCGCCACGCCGTCCAGTGCATCGAGGGCCAGGCCGGCATCGACAAGCGCCGCCTCCACGATGCCGTCCAGCGCCTCGACATGGGCGCGCGCGGCGATCTCCGGCACCACGCCGCCAAACGCCGCGTGCTCTTCCGTCTGGCTCAGCACGATGTTGGACAGGATGCGCGGCGCACCGTCCGGCCCGCGCTCGACGATCGCCGCGGCGGTTTCGTCGCAGCTCGTTTCGATGCCGAGAACGCGGACCGGCGATGTTTGAACGTCAGGCAATGCGGCTTTCCATCGAAAACTTTCCCCATTATGGGGTGACGCCCGCCCCGGCAACAGCCGGCCGGCCTCCGTTGCCTGCCCGAACGGCGTTCACTTGGAAGCGATGCACACTCCTCTTCTGACGATCGGCACGCGGGGGAGTCCTCTGGCTCTTGCGCAGGCGGCTGAGGTTCGTT
>CAXTCF010000206.1:0-6405 GCA_964242945.1 uncultured Rhizobiaceae bacterium
GGACGCTTGTGAGCGCAATTATCAGAGCAAACACAGTTCGGAACGTCGCCTGTGTTGCTGCCGTGCTGCTTCCTTTTCTCAGTTCTATCATTGCACGTGCGGAAACAGCCATGACGGCAGGTGTGGTGCTGGAAAAAATGAGTGGGAAGGAGCTGTTCTCTTACGTCTACGGCATCGTCGACGGCATGGCTTATGCGCGCTTTCGCAAGGACACGCTCGCCGCCGGCACCAAGCAGCAGGCCGGCATGAACTGCATCTACGACTGGTTCTTCGCCAACGATAACGCGGCCTTCGCCAAGATCGAGGGCGCGTTCCGCGCCAACGCCGATTATATCCCGCCCGTGATCATCGCCGCGCTGATCAAGAAAGAATGCGGTGAATGATGGTGCCCGTGACGGCCGGAACGCTGAGACGCCACTTCGGAGCGAGCGCTGCGAGCGACTTCCTCGAAACGCTGCTTCGCCACAAGCTTGATCAGCGCGACCGGCAGGAGCGTGAAGAGCGGATCGAGCAGGAGGCCGATGACTCCTTCGAGTTCGCCGTTGCGATGGTGTCTGCCGAGGAGGCGGCGGCATTCCGCGTCGAGCTTGACGCCTACGATGTCGCCACTGTCGAAGCGCTGCAAGAGAACGAGCACGGGCTGGTCGAAGCGCGCGAGAACGTTGGCAAGCTGCTGGCCCGCGCTCATGTTCTGCCGGACGGCCGCCGCGTGTTCGAGACCGAGGACGGCCTGCGGGTGTTCGACGAGAAGGGCAACGAACTCGACGCCTCCGTGATCACGCCGGGCGAGATCGACGACACTCATCCGCGCTGGGAGGTGTACGACCGGGCGCGTCAACGTGTCGATGCGTTGGAGGAGCAGCGGACCGAAATCCTCGACTACCAGGCCAAGCTCGACGATGCGCGTGTGCGCCTCGATGCCGGTGACATGACGCGCGACGAGTTCGATCGCCTTCGTACGAGCCTGAAGGCGGACATGCCGGAAGCCGTGCGCAACCAAATCCCTGAGTTCGCGGCTCAGAAGGCGGAGGTGACTGCCGAAACGCCGAAGTCTGCAGAGAAGCTCGACATCTCGGATGACATGGTGCCGACATCAAGATCGGCATCGGTGCCTGCGCTCAACCTCGGAGGCTGACCGGTTGGTTGTGCCGAAGCCACTACGGCAGGCTGAGCCCCCAGCAGCGCCAACCGCATTGTAGATTTGTCATGACATTGTCGGGTGATCTGTGGTATTCTGGTTCTCAGAGGTGTTCCCATGCCGACGCGACCGACCCGCACCGAGAAGCTCGATCTCAGGCTGACCCCCGATGCCAAGCGCATGCTGGCCTCGGCTGCCGCCGCCGAGCGCCGCTCCTTGAGCGAGTTCGTGCTCGAAAGCGCCCTCGACCGGGCCGAGGAGACCCTTGCCGACCGCCGCAGCTTCCAGCTCGACGCCGAGAGGTGGACCGCCTTCATGGAAGCGCTCGACGCACCGCCGAAGGACATGCACCGCCTCAAGCAGCTTCTGAACGAGACCAGCATCTTCTCCGGCCGCGAGCCCGCGTGACGGCGTTCCGCGTCGAGAAGCTCCATCGCAGGCATGCCGTCGACGCGTTCGACTGCGGTGAGGAGCCGCTCAACCGCTTCCTCCTCCGCTACGCGCTTCCCAACAGCCAAGCCAACGCCTCGCAGACCTATGTCGGACTGGCGGATGATGCGGTCATCGGCTTCTATACGCTGGTCGTCGGCGAAGTCGCCTATGAAGGCGCGCCGGAGCGCCTGACCAAGGGCCTCGCTCGCCATCCGGTGCCGATCATGCTGCTCGCCCGTCTTGCCGTCAGCCTCGACTGGCAGGGCAAAGGCGTCGGCGCCGGCCTTCTGCGGGATGCCATCCTGCGCACCTTGCAGGCTGCCGACATTGCCGGCATTCGTGCCTTCATGGTCCATGCCAAGGACGAGCACGCCTCTGCCTTTTATCGGCACTTCGGCTTCGAGCCGTCGCCGAGCGATCCCCTGCATCTCTACGCCCTGATCAAGGACCTGCAGCGGCTGTAGCGCCGATCCCTATGCCGCCCTGATCACCTAGCTGTTCAGTCCCGGCAGACAGAGCCTTCCCCTTCCTTCGCTGTGAACGCCCCCCCGTCGCGGCCTTCTTTGTGGCGTGCCTGGCAGAAGCTGTCCGGCCCCGCAACGGCGCGATGCGCCGTCTTTCCGCTTCGCCCGCCCCGGCGCGTGCCGCTTGGGGTGCAAGGCCGCCCATCTCCTGCCTCTCCGGACGCCATCAGGCCGCGACAGGCGCGGCTTGCAAGCCAAGCGAAAGGAGAAACACCATGTCAACCAAGGGAAAGTTCGACGTCCATCACGAGATCACCGACCGCATCGTGTCAGCCATCGAGACCGCAGGCGAGTTCAGGCTGCCCTGGATCAAAGCGAAGGGCGGCAGCTTTGCCCGGCCCGTCAACATCGCGTCCGGCAACCGCTACAACGGCGTCAACATCGTCTCGCTCTGGGTGTCGGCGCTGGCCAGCGACTATCCCTCGAACGTCTGGGGCACCTACCGCCAGTGGCAGGAGCGCGGTGCCCAGGTCCGCAAGGGCGAGAAGTCCTCGCTGGTTGTCTTCTACAAGGAGCTCACGGTCGAGCAGCGCAACGAGGAAACCGGCAAGACCGAAGCTGCCGAGCGGCTGATGGCGCGGGCGAGCCACGTCTTCAACGCCGCCCAGATCGAGGGCTTCGTCACCGACACCGAAGAACTGCCCGACAGCGCGACCTTTGATCCGATCGAGCAGGCCGAGCAGTTTGCGAAGGCCACTGGTGCCCGCATTGAGGAAGGCGGCGACCGCGCCTGCTACATTCCTTCAGCCGACATGATCCGCATGCCGGAGCGGCGACGCTTCACCGGCACGGAAACGACGACGCCAGCCGAAGGCTTCTACAGCACGCTCTGCCATGAGCTTGTTCACTGGTCGGGTGCGAAGAGCCGCCTCGACCGTGATCTCACCGGCCGCTTCGGCTCCGAAAGCTACGCTGTCGAAGAACTGATAGCCGAGCTTGGTGCCGCCTTCCTGTGCGGCGACCTCGCGATCACACCGGAGCCGCGGACTGATCATGCCTGCTACATCGCAAACTGGCTGAAGGTGCTGAAGGACGACAAGCACGCCATCTTCACGGCTGCGTCGAAGGCGAGCCAAGCTGCAAATTGGTTGCAGGCTAGGAACACAGCGGAGGCGCCGTGAGGCGCCTTCCAAATACATGCTGCCGCTCCAAATGTCAGCTTCACCGTTCGCTGCCGACGTCCCCCGGTGTTTTTTCAGCGCCACCCTTTGACCAGTTGCCGACCTTCTTGCCGCACAGAGGGAATGGCAGCTTTGCGCTCGAACTTTTCCTTTCGATGCGCCTGTCTCTGTTCTTGAGAGCTGTCGTTCGAGTTCATGTTGGAAACAATCAGTCAGTTTTTTGTAACAAGGATGCAGAAGCGCCTTCCGACAATCGATAATAGAACTGCGGGCTAGATCGAAGCGGAGCGGTCATTCGCGAAAGACGCGCTGAAAGATTCCGCAGGATTGGGCGACGACAGAAACGAGCGTAGTTTCTCAGTCAAGATTTCGACATCGCGCTTTGCAGTCTCGCATTCCCAAACTTTTAGGACGCTCCATCCGTCCGCCGCCAACTGTTGCGTCTGCTCCCCATCCCGGATGACATTCCGGCCGATCTTGGCCGTCCAGTAGTCCGTTCTGGTTGTAGGTAGCCTGCCCTTGCTACAGTCGTGACCATGCCAGAAGCAACCGTGAACGAAGATCGCTTTTCGTTGTTTCTGGAAGACGACATCCGGCTTACCGGGCAGATCCGCTTTATGAAGCCTATATCTACGTCCCATTGAATGAAGTAGGCGACGCACGACCATCTCCGGTGCCGTGTCCGCGGACTTGACCGCGGACATTATCCGACTGCGCTTGGCGGGATCGTAGATGTCCATATTCGACGTATCCCATCTAAATCAGCCGCGACAATGACGGCTTGACTGCGAGGAGGCTTCAGGAGCACACTCCGATCACAATCGCTCGGCGAATGCGGCGCTTCACGGGAGAATTTGCTCCCTAGCTAGGTTTTTGTTCACGAGCTTGCAATAACGATTCGAACGCTCTAGATGGCCGTCGAATCGATGCATGGGACTGATAACCAATCCGGTCGGCGGCTGAAGGTAGTCGATTTCTTCTGTGGCGCTGGGGGGATGAGTTTTGGCCTGTCTCAAGCAGGCTTACAGATTCTGGCTGGAATCGACAATTCCAAGGACTGCCAGAAGACTTACAAAGCGAACGTTGTCGGCGCGAAATACATTCGACGTGATCTTACACGTCTTTCAACTAAGGAGTTAGCCCGGCGTCTGGGCATCGTTCCTGACGATCCAAGTCTCGTCTTCTGTGGGTGCTCGCCATGTCAATTTTGGAGCAAAATCCGAACTGACAAGAGCAAGTCGGTACGGACCGCATTCCTGCTGAAGCAGTTCCAGAGGTTCATCAAAGCTTTTCGGCCAGGCTTCGTCGTCATCGAGAACGTCCCCGGACTATTCCGGCGGAAGGATAACGACATCCTCCGCAACTTCCACGACTTCTTACACCACCTAGGATATAATTTCGCCCATGACGTCGTCAACGCGTATAACTATGGGGTGCCGCAGAATCGCTTGCGATATCTTCTGATCGCATCCCGTTTTGGCAAGGTGAAGACCCTCCCTCCGCACGCAGAGAATACCGGCCTAAGCGTGAAGGACTTTATCGGGGTCGACAATGGCTTCCCGAGCATCTCTGCCGGACACCGTGACGCCTCCGAGTTTATCCATACAGCCATGGCGCTTTCTGACAAGAACTTGCGCAGGATATGTATGACACCAGCTGACGGCGGTGATCGCAGTTCGTGGGCGGGTCACGAAGAACTTCAGATTGATGCGTACCGAGGTCGGGACAAGATATTTAGGGACGTCTATGGGCGCATGTCATGGGGCAAACCTGCTCCCACCATCACCACCAAATTCCACAGTCTCAGCAATGGCCGTTTCGGGCATCCAGAGGAGCATCGGGCCATTTCTATCAGGGAAGGTGCGACCCTCCAGACCTTTCCCCAAGACTATTCCTTTGTCTCTAGCACCCTCGACAGCTTAGCGAAGCAGATTGGTAACGCGGTGCCTCCCGCACTCGCCCGGTATATTGGCGAGCACCTAATAGCGGTGAATGATGGCTAGGATACAAACCCGTGCGCGTGCTGTCGACATGTTGGGCCGGCAGCAGATTGCCGGTGTTCAGAACGCTTTGGTCGAACTGTTCAAGAACGCGCATGATGCCTACGCGAACCGCATCGCCGTAGACCATTTTGAAGATTTTGGCGCCGACGGCGAAGGGTTCCTGATCGTCCGCGACGATGGCGTCGGCATGACAGAAACCGACTTCGTCAATAAATGGCTCGTACTTGGGACCGAAAGCAAGGCGATAGCCAGTTCCCTACCCTATAAGCCCAAGAGCGCCGAGCCTCGTCCCATCACCGGCGAGAAGGGGATCGGGCGCTTGGCGATCGCGCTGCTGGGTGACCAGACCCTTGTCCTCACCCGGGCTGTCAGGGCCGACGGCGTGCATGATCTCGTGATCGGACTTGTTCACTGGGGCCTGTTTGAAATACCAGGCCTAAACCTGGAAGAGATCGAGATACCGGTCGAGACAGTCGCCGGTGGTGGCCTACCCGGGGCTGAGGTTCTGGAGCGAATGCGCGGGCAGCTCAAGGCATGCGCCACAAGAGTACACACTGATCATCCAGAAGCCAACGTCGACCGTGTCATTGCCCAGATAGATGCTTTCGAGCCGGACTTAGCCAGCGTTTACGGTTTTCTCAAGGGAACGGAAGAAGTGCACCTGACGCTCGATCAAGGCGGCATCGGTACTCATTTTTTGATTGCCCCTAGCAACCCGGTAATCAAGTTGGATTTGGCAAAAGAGGATCGGGAGGACGACTACGGGTTCCGTAAGCACCTCCTCGGATTTTCCGACGCGGTCTTCGGCGAAGACAGTTCCCCGCGACTGACGACCTCTTTCCGCCGTTGGAGAAGTGGCGACACTGTCGGGGAAGAACTGCTCGATCCCGCAACATTCTTTTCCAGGAAGGAATTGATAGAACAGTCCGATCATCTTCTGGACGGAGCTGTCGACGAGTTTGGACAGTTCGCCGGCAAGTTGCGCGTCTATGACAAGGATTATGATCTCGTCATCCCTTGGGGAGGTGCCAACGGCAAGCAAACAAAATGCGGCCCCTTCACAATCAACTTCGGTTACTTGATGGGTCGACCGACTGAGTCGTTGCTGCCGCCGGACACATACCACCCGCTTAGACCCCGTTTCATAAAAGCGGTTAAGGGCGAGACGGGGTGAGCGACAGGCGGTG
>CAXTCF010000207.1:0-6373 GCA_964242945.1 uncultured Rhizobiaceae bacterium
GCCGAGGCCAACAACAAAGCCTGCACCCGCCCCCGGCCGGCAGACTGCGTGCGATTAACCGTCCGATGCTCTAGTCTCCCCATCTGTGGGGGAAATGTCCGGCAGGACAGAGGGGGCGAACCACGCTGCCGGTGTCGCCGCAGGCTGCAACACTCTCACCCGGCCCGCGCTACCCCTGCCCGCTTCCCCTTGAACGGCGCCATCCCCGCTCGCGCCAGTTCATCCGCCCGTTCGTTCTCCGGGTGCCCCGCATGGCCCTTTACCCAGTGCCACGTCACCTTGTGCCGCTTCCTTGCCTCGTCCAGCGCCTTCCAAAGCTCGGCGTTTTTCACAGGCTGCTTGGAAGCGGTCTTCCAGCCGTTGCGCTTCCAGCCCTCGATCCAGCCGGAGATGCCGTCGCGCACATAGTTGCTGTCGGTGAAGAGGTCGATCGTGCAGGGCTCCTTCACCGCGTTCAGCGCGGAGATCGCCGCCAGCAGTTCCATGCGGTTGTTGGTTGTCGCGGCCTCGCCGCCCGACATCTCCTTGGTGGAGTCGCCGAAGCGCAGGATCGCGCCCCAGCCGCCCGGCCCCGGATTGCCGGAGCAGGCGCCGTCTGTGAAAATCTGAACGCTCTTCATAAAAGCCCATAGTCTGCGGCGGAGGAAACCTCCCGGTGGAAGCGCAGCTTGCGGATGTATTCCATCGGGTCCCGCTTGCGCACCAGCGGCCCGTCCGGAATGGTAAGCCAGTCGAACAGCCGGGTGAGCAGAAATCTGAGCGCGGCGCCGTGCGCGAGAACCGGCAACGCCTGCATCTCCTCTGGCGAAAGGGAGCGGACCGCGCGGTAGCCGGCAAGCAGCGCCATGCCCTTGGTGATGTTGAACGCGAAGCCGGGCTCGAAGCACCAGGCATTCAGGCAGATCGCAAGGTCATAGGCATAAAGGTCGTTGCAGGCGAAATAAAAATCGATCAACCCCGACAAACGGTCGCCCAGGAAGAACACGTTGTCGGGAAAAAGGTCGGCGTGGATCACGCCGGACGGCAGGTCATCCGGCCAAGCCGCGGAAATCTTTCGCAGATCGGCTTCGATCTCACCCGCCAAACCCGGCTCTATCTCGTCGGCACGGTTCCCGCAGCCCTCCCACAGCGCATGCCATCCCGCGACGGAGAGCGCATTGGGCCGCGCCAACGAAAAATCCGCCCCGGCAAGGTGCAGCGCGGCGAGCGCCGCACCGACCTCGCGGCACTGCGCCACGTTGGGGCGGCGCATCCACACGCCGTCCAGGAAGGTGATCAGCGCGGCCTCCCGGCCCGCGAGCGTTCCCGTCAAAGCGCCGTCGCGCGCCCGAACGGGAAGCGGGCAGGACAGGCCCTTGTTGGCGAGGTGCTCCATCAGGCCGAGAAAGAAGGGCAGATCCGCCACTTCCACGCGGCGCTCGTAGAGCGTCAGGATGAAGCTGCCCGCTTCTGCGCGGAGCAGGAAATTCGTGTTCTCCGTGCCTTCCGCGATGCCCTTGTAGGAAAGAGCCGCGCCCACACGATAGCGCGCGAGAAAGGCCGCAAGCTCGGCCTCGCCGACATCGGTATAAACGGCCATCAGCCTATGCCGTGAACGAAGGCCATGTCGGCCCGCTCAAGCGGCGTATCGCGCAGCGCCCGCATGACTGGAAAATCCTCGGTCTCCTCCCGCGTCACGGAAAGCTCCACCTTCACGTCGAAGCGCGCGCGGAAGGCGTCGATGATCTCGTCCACCAGAATTTCCGGCGCGGAGGCGCCGGCGGAAAGGCCGAGGAGCCGAATGTTTCCAAGCTCCTCCCACGGAACGTCCGCCGCCCGCTGGACCAGCAGCGCCCGCGCGGCGCCTGTCCGCAGCGCCACCTCCACCAGCCGCTTGGAGTTGGAAGAGTTCGGCGCGCCGACGATCAGGAACAGATCGGTGCCCGCGGCCGTGTCCTTCACTGCGTCCTGCCGGTTGGTCGTGGCATAGCAGATCGACTCGGAAGACGGCGCGTGGATCAGCGGAAAGCGGCTCTGCAATGCGGCGATCACGCCCGCCGTGTCGTCCACCGAGAGCGTGGTCTGCGTGACGAAGCCGAGCCCATCCCCGTCACCGGCTGGGAGCTTATCCACATCCGCCTCGGTTTCGATCAGCGTCGCCTCCCCCGGCAGAAGCTGGCCCATCGTGCCGATCACCTCCGGGTGGTTCTTGTGCCCGATCAGCAGCACATGGCGACCGAGCCGCTGGTGGCGCATCGCCTGCTTGTGCACCTTGGAAACCAGCGGACAGGTCGCATCCAGAAAGAAAAGGTTTTTTGCCTGGGCATCCGCAGGCACCGATTTCGGCACGCCATGCGCGGAGAACACAACAGGCCGGTCGGCATGCGCGGAAGGGATCTCGTTTAGTTCCTCAATAAACATAGCACCGAGCTCGCGGAGACCGTCCACGACATACTTGTTGTGGACGATCTCATGCCGGACATAGACCGGCGCCCCGTATTTCTTCAGCGCCAGCACGACGATCTGAATCGCCCGGTCCACACCCGCGCAAAAGCCGCGCGGCTCGCAAAGCCGGATGGTGAGCGGCGGTTTATTTTCGAGCGAAAGCATGGACTGGAGATGCGTGTGCTGCCCCTGCCCTGTCAAGGCTGCGTGGCATTTCCCGAAGATCAGCGGGGAATATGAACATCAATCAGGCGTCGAGGGGGCACGCCGGTTGCGACTCATCTAAGCCTTGAGCGAGGGCAAAGCAGGCCAAGCCAACCTGCTGCTGGATTTCCATCAGCCCATCATCTTCGTGCCGTTCGCTACCCTCGTAGCTGAACACGGAACCGATCGACATACCAAGCCGCTCAGCCGCTTCAGCAAGCGTCCAACCCATCTTTCCGCACCATGCTTTGAAATGGTCGGGCGTCGTGCTATTTCTCCCGTTAGGAGGTGAAGGCACCTTCGTATCCGGTGGAGGCCGGGCTTTCGCCCGACCCCCGTCTCCTTAGCTGATCGTTACGGTGAGCCGCCAAGCTTTGAACCGTATGACCAGCGTAAGCCGGATTTTCATGTTGCCTTCACCTCCTTCCGCCGGCTCAATCAGCCGGTAAGCATGTTGCACTCCATACAACAGAAAAGTGCGAGCTAAATTCGCGCTAGGTATCAGAATTATTTCGCGTCAACGCACGGCAAGGGGGTCCTGTCAGCGCGGGGTTTGCCTATCACGCCTGCCGCTCCCGCCACCACCACGAGCCCATCACGGCCATCAACGCCGCCGCCAGCCCGTACCATGTGACGGCGTATTGCAGGTGGCTGTTGGGAAGGTCGATGATGGTGACGCCGCCCACTGGCCAGCCGCCCGGCGCTTGGCCCGCGCCCGCGTCGACGAAGAACGGCACAAGCGCCGCGCCTGTTGGCAGGCCGGCGGAAGCA
Organism: uncultured Rhizobiaceae bacterium; assembly: GCA_964242945.1. Classification (GTDB taxonomy): domain Bacteria; phylum Pseudomonadota; class Alphaproteobacteria; order Rhizobiales; family Rhizobiaceae; genus Mesorhizobium_B. Next base: position 3,400 of record CAXTCF010000207.1, read on the forward strand.
GCCATGGCGTCGCGGTCCTTCCAGTAGAAGATGTTCTTGCCCAAGTCATTCTCTGGCACGATCCAGGACGGCTTTTTTGCCAGCGGATCGCGCGCCAGCCCCGTCACGCTGACTTCGCCGGTAACTTGCCCCAGCGAGCGCTTGGAAGCGTCCTTCAGGTCATAGGGCACGAAGCCGCGGTTCACGAGCACGGAGCGGCCGCCGGCCAGCCGCAGCGGCGTATAGACGAAGAAGCCTGGTTCGCCGTTCCAGGTGGCCAGGAAGTGCCGTTCCTTGTCATGCAGGAACGTGCCGGTTGCCCGCACGGGCCAGTATTCGATGTCGCCGGTTCGCGCGAACCGCGCCTCGATCTCGGCCAGGGGCGCGGGCAGGGAAGCCGTGCGCGCCGCGATCTCGGCAAGCAGCGCTTCCTTCCAGTGCAGCCGCTCCACCTGCCAAGTCCCAAGCGCGAGCAGCGCTGCCAGCACGAGAAGGCTTCCAAACAGGGCCGCGATGCGCCGCCCAAGCCGGGCCGGTGCAGGTGCGTCAGGCTGGCTAACGGTCATCCCCGGTCGATCCGGCCTTCCGCCGCCTTGTTGGTGTACTGAAGCGTGACCAGCACGCCTTTGATCAGGCGCAGGGCAGCGAGGCTCAAGACGATGGCAAGAGGGACCCAAAGGACGAAGTGAAGCCAGAGCGGCCAGCCGAAGTTGACCTCGGCCCAAAGCGCCAAGCCCACCACGATGAAGCCCACGATCAGGATGATGAACACCACCGGCCCGTCGCCGGCATCGGCGAAATCGAAGTCCAGGCCGCAGCGGTCGCAGCGTTCCGCGATTTTGAACGCCCCGGAGAAAAGATGCCCCTCGCCGCAGCGCGGGCACCTTCCTTTCAATCCGGCGGCAATCGGTTCAACCTCTTCGCCGCCAGTCGAAGGCTTGCCGGCATCTGTCATTGCCGGTTCAGCCCTTTCCTATGCAGAGCAATGCGCTCAGCTTCCGTGATGCGCGATGGGAGCGCCGACCGAAGCCCAGACATAGATGGATGCAAACAGGAACAGCCAGACCACATCGACAAAATGCCAATACCAGGCTGCCGCCTCGAAGCCGAAATGCTGTTGCGGCGTGAAGCCGCCGCGCATGGCGCGGATCAGGCAGACCAGCAGGAACACCGTGCCGATGAACACGTGAAAACCGTGGAAGCCGGTGGCCATGAAGAAGGTCGCGCCGTAGATCGAGTCCTTGAAGGTGAACGGCGCGTGCATGTACTCGTAGGCCTGCACGAAGGAGAACAGAACCCCTAAGCCCACGGTCAGGATCAGGCCGGCTTTCAGACCGTCGCGGTCGTCATGCAGCAGCGCGTGGTGCGCCCAGGTGACGGTCGTGCCGGACAAGAGCAGGATGATCGTGTTGTAGAGCGGCAGGTGGAAGGGATCGAGCACTTCCACGCCTTCCGGCGGCCAGACCCCGCCGGTGAACTGCGTGCGCACGACCTGCTCCACCTCGCCGGGATAGAGGCTGGCGTCGAAGAAGGCCCAGAACCAGGCGGCGAAGAACATCACCTCGGAGGCGATGAACATGATCATGCCGTAGCGCAGGTGCAGCGACACGACCGGCGTATGGTGGCCCTCGTCGCCTTCCTTGATCGTGTCCGCCCACCACGCTCCCATCGTATAGACGACGACGCCTAAGCCGATGAAGAACAGCCAGGGATTGGCGAGGTTCAGCCCGAACAGCGGCAGGCTGCCGCCTTTGAGATACTGCATCCAGGCGACGCCGCCGATGGCCATGATGAGCGCGCCGAGCGCGCCGAGCGCCGGCCAGGGGCTGGGGTCGATGATGTGGTAATCGTGCTGCTTGGCGTGACTGTCCGCCATCTCACCCTCCGGAAATTGTTTTCTCTGGCGCTTGCGTTGCGTCCGACACCTTGGCCTTAGGCGTGTCGATTGGGAAGAACGTGTAGGACAGTGTAATCGTCTTGAGATCCTTCAACTCCGGCACCTTGACGATGTCCGGATCGACGAAGAAGACCACGGGCATGTCCAGCGTCTCGCCGGGCTTCAGGGTGTTGTCCGTGAAGCAGAAGCACTCGATCTTGTTGAAATAGGCGCCCGCCAGTTCCGGCTCGACATTGAACGTCGCACGCCCGGACGTTGCCTTGGCGAACAGGTTCTTCACCTGGTAGTCGGCCTGAACCGTTTCGCCGATCCGCATCGTGATCTCGCGCGCCTTGGGCTGAAACTCCCAAGGCAGGCCGCCCGACACGTTGGCGTCGAAGCGCACGGTGATCTTCTGCTTGAGGATCACGTCGGAAGCCTGTTCGACGCGCTGCGTCGTGCCGCCATAGCCTGTCAGCTGGCAGAACATGGCGTAGAGCGGAACCGCCGCATAGGCCGCCCCGACCATCGTGCCGAAGAAGGCAAGGCAGGCGGCCGCGACGATACGGTTGGCGTTCTGCTTGGATTTGTCGGAGTCGGCGCTCATCCCGGCAGGAAACCTAGAGCGGCTGGTTCGTCAGGGCAGCGCCGAACTTCGCGATGCTGCCGAGATAGACGAGCACGACAAAGGCGACCAGCACGAGAGCCAGCGCGACCGAGCGGCTGCGCTGCGCGCGCTTCTGCTTCTCGGTCAGCGTGATGCGCTCGTCGCCGGTCACGCCAGCACCCCGGCAAGCAGGTCCGCCCGCTTCAGCGCGATGTCGATGAGATAGAGCGCGAAGATGCCGAAGAGGTAGAGCAGGGAATAGCCGAAAAGCGCTTTCGCCGGCCGCATCTTCGTATCGGCGTCGTCCATTCCGAGCACGCCCCAGGCATACCAGACGAACAGCCCGCCGAGGGCGGCGGAGCTTAAGCCATAGAAGGCGCCGGCATAGCCGAGCGGCCAGGGCAGCACGCCGACCGGCGCGAGCAGAAGCGAGTAAAGGAAGATCTGGCGGCGGGTCGCCGCCGCGCCGGCCACGCCCGCCACCAGCGTCACTGCGGCGACTCCGCTGAGAA
>CAXTCF010000208.1:0-6350 GCA_964242945.1 uncultured Rhizobiaceae bacterium
ATCACGCAAAACCCATCCTGAAAACCCTCGAGTCACACCCCAAGGCCGATGGTATAACCTGATCGCTGCAAGCGGAATCTGACGGACGTCTGCCACGCGCGCCAGGGCCGTCGATCAGGCTCTAACCCACGGAGTCGGGAGTCTCTGGACTTGCCGCGTTTTTAGTGGGGAGCGTTTTCAGTTTTACGCGGCCAGCCTTTCGAACTGGGCTGGTCTGATGAAGTTCAGCGCCGAGTGGCGCCGGACGGGATTGTAGAAGCCGTCTCTGTAGCGGCCAATGGCTTTGGCAGCCTCTTCCCGGCTCTGGAAGACGGTGCGCCAGACGAGTTCGGCCTTCAGCGTCTTGAAGAAGGTCTCGACCATGGCGTTGTCGAAGCAGTTTCCCTTGCCAGACATCGAGATCAGGATGCCATGCCGTTGCAGTTTGGCCTGGTATTCAATGGAGCAGTATTGGCTGCCGCGATCGGCATGGTGGATCAGCCCCGCCGGTGGGCGCCGCACGGCGATGGCGCGACGCAGCGCCGACAGGGCCAGTTCCTTGTGCAGCCGGTCGCTTGTTGCCCATCCGACCACGCGCCGCGCGAACAAATCGATGACGACGGCCAGATAGAGCCAGCCTTTGCGGGTCCAGACATATGAGAGATCGGCACCCTCTCAGCCGACAGGCGCATGCCGGCATGCGCCGATAGGCCACTTCTGGTTTGGGCCGGCTGCCGCAAAGTCCTGATCGAGCAGGTTGGGCGCCACCGGAAAGGCATGCATGCTGTCGGCGGTGCGTTTGAAGCGCCGCTTCTGTCGGGCCTTCATGCCGTTCTCGCGCATCAGCCTGGCCACACGCCGGCGCCCGATCGCGAGGCCACCGTCGCGCAGTTCGTGCACCATGCGCGGGCTCCCATAGGTCCCGCTGGACAGGGAAAAGGCCGAACGAACGTGCGCCAGCAGCACCATGCCGGTGCGCTGACGCAAGCAGGCAGGGCGGGTCTTCCAGGCAAAGCAGCCGCTTTGGCTGACGCCCAGAACCCGGCCACAGGCGTTGGACGGGGAAGTCCTTTCTCGCCACGTCGATGAAGCGCAACCTCATCGACTTCCCTCCTTGGCGAAAAAAGCAGCGGCCCTCTTCAGGATCTCACGCTCCTGACGCAGCACCTCGTTCTCGCGACGCAGCCGCCACAACTCGGCAGCCAAGTCTTCTTGCCGATCCGGCTCCGGCGCTTCGAGCGCCCGTTCCCGGCGCTTTGCCAGCCAATTGCGCAGCGTCGAACGCCCAATGCCGAGGTCATCGGCAATCTGCTTTTGTGACCGTCCGCTCGTCTCAACGAGGCGGATGGCTTCCGCCTCAAACTCCCTACCAAACCGGCGATGCGGCTTGCCCATGAAGTGCTCCTCTTTCCTTCAGAAGAGCTCTCCACTTTTGCGCGGCAAGTCCATCAGAACGGCAAAGGCGAGCCGCTTCTGCAAGGCGCTCAAGCGCGAGAGTTGCTCAACGTCGGCACGCAACTCGGACAGGGCAGCGAGAAAGACGAGCTGATCCAGGCAATCCGCAGCGGCAGTTCCGACAGCATCGACCAAATCGGACGACAGTTGGTCGGGCGCTCCATCGGCATTCAGCCGACGCTGACGGTCAGGCCAGGGTTTCCGGTGCGGGTGATAGTCACGCGTGACTTGGTGCTCGAACCTTACACAACCGGGAAGGCACGATGACGAAGTTGAAGCTCGGACCGTTAGCCGACGACAAGCCCGTTCGGGTGACCGTCGAACTGCCGGCTGCCGTTCACCGTGACTTGGTCGCTTACGCCGAAGTGTTGGCAGCGGAAACGGCGCAGCCCGTCGAGCCGTCAAAGCTCGTCGCACCGATGCTTGCCCGCTTCATGGCGACGGATCGCGCGTTTGCGAAGGCGCGCCGCGGGCCAGCTCCTGCTTTGCCAGAACCTTCGCGAGGCTCACAAAGCGCCTGAGCGCGGGGTTGTTGTTTTCTGGGGACCACACAAGCATGCATGGAAGAAACTCCCCGTTTATCGGCACGAAGGTAACACCCGGATAGGTGACGCCGATCGAAACGTTGGAAGTTAGTGCAACGCCACAGCCCATGCCAACCAGATTCATGAGCGCTTCCTTGCTCACGTCCATGATCTTGATGTCAGGACTGAAGCCGAGACCCGATAGCTCTTGATGAGGAAGTCGTGAATCTCGGGACCGAACCCGCCACGGCTGACGATGAAGTGCTGCTTGGTGAGTTGGTCGAATGCCACTTCCGACGGGCTTGCGAGATTGCTGGTCGCAGGCACTGCCACATAGAGCTGACACATGCAGACCACAGTCGCGTCGCACCCAACCGGGGCTGTTGATCCCGTGAGGCAGGTCACATCGACCTCCCTGTTCAGGATGGCGCGGACCTACTCCTGCGGCCTAGCCTCCTTCATCTCGAGTTGGACCTTGGGGTGGGAGCGCATCCACCGATCCAAGAGGCTTCTTTCGAACCCGGCTGAAATCGAATCTGACAGACCAATACACAGCTGGCCTTCATCCGCTTAGCCTGTGGCCCCGACTGTTCTCACGGCCTCGTCGAGGGATGTTAGAATCGCTCGAATATCAGCTTCAAACCGATCACCAGCATGGGTCAGACGTACGCCACCTTGGTGACGCTCGAACAGCGATACACCGAGTTCGTCCTCAAGATCGCGAACACGTTTGCTTACGACCGACTGCTGGACGTTCAGCCGCATCGCAGCTCGGCGGAATCCTGCAGCGTCCGCGACCGTAATGAACGTCTGCAGATCTTTGATTTCCATGCTAATTAGGAATCTTTCAGCTGTTTCTTCAAAGTTTGCGGACTGGGTTGCAAGCAACCATTATCAGGAAATCAACGTTTTGTTTGCGATATTTGCGCTGCAGCTCACTGTAAGTAAGATCGGGGCCGCATGTCTTGTGCAGCCCCGTGGCAAGCCGCCTCAATTTAAGATGCGGTAGGCCTATTTGCGCATCATCTGCTTTGCGTTCTCGGCAGTGATCGCCTTGGTGTCAACCGTCACCGTCACGGGTATCGTCGTCGCACAGTCGAGCAGGATGGACTTCGCCATGTCGACCGCTTCCTTGGAACCAGTCGGATAGGTGAAGGTGGCCGACCAGTCGCCCTTGGGATTGCGTGGCTGCTCTGGTCCACTGTTCACGTCCATCTGCTGATTGGATTCGAGCTGCGCGCTTGTCATGCTGCAGTGGGTATGGCGCTATTTCACCTTCGAACGAGGGGCCCGCATAATTGACTAGATGACCCCTTCCGCCTGAACTGAAGCAGACCAATGCCGCGCCTCCTACAGCGCAAAATAGGGCGCCTTGCGATCAGGCGCTCCCGATCGAGGACGAGGCATGGTAGAATATGCGCCGAGCCAAGCTCGTCTGTCCTTGACGACCTTTTCTGCAGGGGCCTTCTACGGCCCGGCGTCCTGTCTTGTATGGCGATGCGCCAGGATAACACCCGTTCTCGACCACGCCATCCTCTTGCGTCAGCGCTAACGGCGGACATTCGCGGGCCCTTGCTTGGATGTCCGACCTGCACGTTTACGGTGCCGTCTACGCGGCGGAGAGCGTGCGCGTCCTGACGGCCTTCATGTCGCGGGCGGGAGGCAGGCCGAACATGCGGCCGTATTCCCGCGTGAACTGGGGGATGCTCTCATATCCCACGGCATAGGCGGCATTGCTGATCATCGCGCCGTCCGCGAGCATCATCCGGCGGGCCTCGATCAGTCTGAGCTGCTTCTGGAACTGGAGCGGTGTCAGGGAGGTGGCGGCCCTGAAATGCTCGTGAAGCGACGACGCGCTCATGCCGGCGGCCTCCGCCAGATGCTCCACCCTGAGCGGCCTGGCGAAGTTCGCGCGAATGACCGCCACTGCGCGCGCCACGCGCTTGGCATGGCTTTCGGCGACGCCGAGGCTGCGGATGGCGCCGCCGTGCCGGCCGGACAACAGCCAGAAATGCAGCTCGCGGATTAATTGAGCCTGTAGAACCGGCAGCGACGCCGGCCGGTCGAGAAGGCGCAGCAAGCGCGTCGCCGCGTCGGCCACTTCCGCCTCCGTCGGATCGACGCGGATCGGCGTGCCGGCGACGAACGGAGTGGGACCCATGTCGACGAGGAGGCTCTCGATCACGGCCGGATCCAAATCGATGACGAGCGAGACATAGGGAACGCCGGTGCTGGCGCGCGTGATCTGACTGACGGTCGGCACGTCGGCCGTGATCAGGAGGGATTCTCCGGCGCCGAAGTCGAACGTCCGGCTTCCCATGGTGACCCGCTTGCCGCCTTGCAGCACCAGGGCGACGAGCGGCTTGTTGACGGCGTATTGCAACGCGGTCGGAGCGGTCTCGCGAATGAGCGTCAGGCCTGCGATCGGGGTTCGGGCGACGCCGTTCCGGTCCGCATGCGCCGCAGCGTAGCGGCGCGCGGCATCGAGCAAGGTGTGAGTCATGGCCGGATGTTAGTTCGCGTCGTTTGAGGTCGCAATATCCGGCGGAGAAATAGGCAAGGAGTCGCGAGTATCCGGCAACTTCGGACGTGCTTCCGGAGAGACATGGGATGGGCGCGACGTGGCTGGCTCCAGGTCGCCAAGAGAGAACCGTGAGGGCCCGTTAATGAACAGCGATTTCAAACTTCTCATCGACGGCAGCCTTCGTGCAGGCTCGACCGGACAAAGCGAGGCTGTCCTCAATCCGGCGACGGGAGAGAGCATCGGCCGGGTTGCCTACGCGTCGCCTGCGGACCTCGGCGAAACGGTCGAAACCGCTTCGCGAGGATTGCGCGAGTGGGGGGCCGTGCCGCCATGGGAGCGCGGCCGCGTCCTCAAGAAGGCTGCCGATCTCCTGCGGGCCGACGTCGCGGCGGCGGCCCTGACGATGACGCGCGAGCAGGGCAAGCCGCTGGCGGAGGCCAGGGACGAGGTCGAGCGGTCGGCCGACTTTCTCGAATGGGGCGGCGAGCAGGCCCGGCGCATCTCGGACCGGATCGTGCCCGGCCGGGCGGCGGGAAGCCGGGTCGAGATCCAGCATCATCCGATCGGCGTGGTGGCGGCCTTCACGCCCTGGAACTTCCCCATGGCGCTCGCGGCCAAGAAGTTCGCCGGCGCGCTCGGCGCGGGATGCTCGATCATCTGCAAGCCGTCGCAGGAGACGCCGGGGTCCGTGCTGGCGATGGCAAAGGCCCTGCTCGAGGCGGGCGTCATGCCGGCGGCGATCGCCGTCGTCTTCGGCCATGCCGACGCGGTGTCCGACCACCTCGCCGCCGCGCGCGCGGTCGCCAAGATCACGTTCACGGGGTCCATTCCGATCGGCAAGCGCCTCGCCGCCGCGGCGGGCGCCGCCATGAAGCCGGTCACGATGGAACTGGGCGGCCACGCGCCGGTGATCGTGTGCGGCGACGTCGATCCGGAACGGGCGGCCGATGTGCTCGCCCGGGCGAAGTTCGCCAATGCCGGCCAGATATGCTTGTCCCCGTCGCGCTTCTTCGTCGAGGAGGGCATCCGGGAGCGCTTCACGGCCCGCTTCGCAGCGCACGCGAAGGCCTGGCGCGTCGGCGACGGCACGGATCCGGCGACGCAGATGGGGCCGCTCGCCAATGCGCGCCGCCTCGAAGCGGTCTCGCGGCTGGTCGAGGACGCGCGCGCCCGCGGCGCCTCGGTGCTCGCCGGCGGGGAACGCGTCGGCACGCGGGGGTTTTTCCATGCGCCGACCGTGATCGCGGACGTGCCGGACGATGCGGCGATCCTCCATGAGGAGCCGTTCGGTCCGGTCGCGCCGATCCTCCCGTTCACCGACGAGGCCGATATGCTCGAAAAGGCGAACAGCCCCGAATTCGGCCTCGCATCCTACGTCTTCACCAACGATGTCCGGCGGCAGCGCCGGCTCACCGACGCCCTGGAATACGGCGCCGTCGCGGTCAACGGTCCGCTCACGCATCAGGCCGAAGCACCGCTCGGCGGCTGGAAGGAAAGCGGCATCGACACCGAGGGCGGGGTCGAGATCCTCGATCCCTACCATAAGACCAAGCATGTCAGCCTTCGCTGACGCGGCGGGCCCGGGAGCGGCGGGCCGCGCCGCAGGACCGCGCGCCGCCGGCGGGCACTTGCCACAAGATCCGAGGATCACCGCCATGACCCCCCTTTCGTTCGTGGATTCGCCCCTCTCGGGCGCCGGATTCGTGCCGGCCGAGATGCGCGCGGTCTTCGGCTTCGAAGCCTATCTCCAGCGCTGCGTCGAGACCGAGGTCGCACTGGCCCGTGCCGAGGCTCGCCTTGGACTCATTCCGGACGCCGCGGCCAAGGGCATCGCGGCGGTCGCGGAGACCTATCGATTCGATCTGGAT